>NZ_JBZEEQ010000011.1:0-186176 GCF_058310155.1 Chryseobacterium sp. DT-167
AGCTTTATAAAATCAAAATTAGAAATTAAAAACCTTCAGGAATTAAATATTTGTTCATAACCGTTAGCTGGAAGAAACTGAAAGATGAAGTGTAAAAGTTCGAATGAGATTTAATAATCACATAGTATAATACTTAAACTAAATCTTTGACTAACAAAAAAGCATAGATACTATTTACCGTTTCCTATTGTGAAAATATTATTTTTCTAAAGTATTAAAAAAGTTTACAGTCGAAAAAGACAATCAAGAATGACAGTAATTCTATTAAAATAATAAATGAAGATTATTAAACTAATATAAATTATGAAGCTGTGGAAACTCTTCTTTTCTCTTCAAATAAATCAAAATGAAATTTGATATTGGCTATATTTTTCCAAGTTGCATATTTAAACAAAAAGAAACCGATAAGCATTCCTAAAGTATTCAAAAATATATCATCAACATCAGCAACTCCCCTTCCTGTCATATATTGTACTGATTCAATTATACTTATTGCAATTAAAAAAAATAGAGTGATTGGAAGAAAACCATTGAATTTTCTTATGCATAATCCTAACCAGCCAAACGGACTAAATAAGAATATATTACCAAATATATTCACAACAAAAGCTTGGTTGTCTATGTTTTGATCATTCAAAAAATGTTGTATGGTAATAAATGGCTGATGTTGGATATACGAGATCTCGGAGGGTTCTCTTCCAGAAGCATAGAACATCATATATAGTAAAACGACGGTATATAGGGCAATAAATACTGCAAAATATCTTTTCATAGGTTTCCTTTTGGGATTAGTAATTAAAAAGAGGTTGAAGTGCTTATTAGTTTTTCATTATACTTATAACAAAAATCTTACCTGAATAGTATGCCGTTTAGAGACTTTATAATTCTTTAGGACAATTTAACATAATAAAAAGTCTCACTTTTTAGAGTGAGACCTATGGGTAAAAATATGTCTTACTTATTATACCTGAATAACTCCAAGATTAAATTTTTCTGTAATTGGAGAATGATCTGCAGCTTCAATTCCCATAGAAATCCATTTTCTTGTATCTACCGGATTAATGATTGCATCGGTCCATAATCTTGATGCTGCATAAGTAGCTTCAGTCTGTTTTTGATATTTTTTGGAAATAGAATCCAAAATTTCTTTATGTGCTTCATCAGTGATTTCTTTTCCTTGTTTTTTTAAAGTGGATTCCTGAATCTGAGCCAAAACTTTTGCAGCCTGAGAACCACCCATTACCGCAAGATCTGCCCATGGCCAAGCTACAATCAAACGTGGATCGTAAGCTTTTCCGCACATAGCGTAATTACCGGCTCCGTAGGAATTTCCTGTAATAATGGTAAACTTAGGAACAACAGAGTTTGCAACTGCATTGACCATTTTTGCACCATCTTTAATGATTCCGCCATGTTCAGATTTTGAGCCCACCATAAAACCTGTTACATCTTGTAAGAATATTAAAGGAATTTTTCTCTGATTACAGTTTGCAATAAATCGGGTTGCTTTATCAGCGGAATCAGAATAAATCACTCCGCCAAACTGCATTTCGCCTTTACCGCTTTTAACTAATTTTCTTTGATTGGCAACAATTCCTACAGACCAGCCGTCAACTCTTGCCGTAGCACAAATGATACTTTTTCCGTAATCTGCTTTGTATTCTTCAAATTCAGAATTGTCAACAAGACATTTTATGATTTCTAAAGTATCATATTGATCGGTACGGGAAACTGGCATGATGCCGAAAATATTATCTATTTTTTCTTTTGGAGGAAAGCTTTCAATTCTGTCGAAGCCAGCTTTTTCGTAGCTTCCGATAGATTTCATGATGTTCTTAATTCTGTTTAAAGCATCCTGATCGTCTTTAGCCTTATAATCTGTCACTCCGGAAATCGAGCAATGCGTTGTTGCACCACCCAAAGTTTCATTATCAATACTTTCACCGATGGCAGCTTTCACAAGATAGCTTCCTGCAAGAAAGATAGAGCCTGTTTTATCAACGATCATCGCTTCATCGCTCATGATTGGCAGGTAAGCTCCTCCTGCTACACAACTTCCCATTACAGCAGAAATCTGAATGATTCCCATTGCACTCATTTTAGCATTATTTCTGAAAATTCTTCCAAAATGTTCTTTGTCCGGGAATATCTCATCCTGCATCGGAAGATAAACTCCTGCAGAGTCAACCAAATAGATAATCGGAAGTTTATTTTCCATAGCAATTTCCTGTGCTCTCAGGTTTTTCTTTCCTGTAATCGGAAACCACGCACCAGCTTTTACCGAAGCATCATTGGCTACAACCAGACATTGCTTTCCGGAAACATAACCCATTACCACTACAACACCGCCACTCGGACAACCGCCATGCTCCTCATACATCTCATATCCTGCAAAAGCACCAATCTCAATGGAATCTGCATCTTTATCAAGAAGATATTCAATTCTTTCTCTTGCCGTCATTTTTCCTTCATCGCGAAGCTTTTGAAGTCTTTTTTCTCCTCCTCCTTTTTTTATTTCAGAAAGCAAACGATTTATTTCAGATAATTTTAGTTTGTTTTGATCTTCTCTTTTGTTGAATTCAATATCCATGAAATTTCTATTTTAATGTGCCTAAGATACTACTTTTAAAAAAAATAAAATATCATTGAGTTTTATGATTCAACGCATTGAAAATCATAAAATTATGAAATATTTAACACAGATATGTTTTTTTATGTTTGTTTTTTTTATAATTTTACATAAGAGGAAAGGAGCTGATTACTCCGCTATAAATCCTCTGTTCCTAGTTTATTTTTTTAATAGTTTATTATTTGAAGGCCCTGAAAGTTGAACAGACTTTCAGGGTTTTTTTTGTAGCTTTTATTTTGGTAAAATTAAAATTAGATTATACGGTAAAATTTTAATGTTTAATAAAACCTATTCGTAGATTTGTGTTTTTTAAATATTGATTAAACAGACATGCAAAAATTAGCTCTTTTCAGGTTGCACTTGATTGTTTTTTTGTGGGGATTTACTGCAATTTTGGGAAAACTGATTACTGCCAATGCACAAATTCTGGTATTTTACAGAATGCTGTTCGCAGCCATATTTTTATTTGTCTTTATAAGAGTTTTCAAAAAGGAAAGTATCAAAGTCTCTAAAAAACTTTTTTTACAGCTTGCAGCGATAGGTTTTTTTATGGCGCTTCACTGGCTCTGCTTTTTTTATTCGATAAAAGTTTCTAATGTTTCAATTGCTTTAAGCTGTTTGTCTTTGTCGACATTATTTGCAGCGATTCTGGAGCCTTTGGTTTTTAAAAGAAAAGTTGATATTTCAGAAGTTGTGATGGGAATCGTTATTGTAGCCTGTATTCTTCTTATTTTTAAAACTGAATTCCAATATAAACAAGGTATTTTCTTCGGAATTTTGTGTGCTGTCTTTGGGACGATCTTTTCTGTTTTTAATGGAAAGATTTTTGGAAAAACCAGTCCTGGAAATATTATCTTTTACGAAATCTTCAG
The DNA here is from genome assembly GCF_058310155.1 of Chryseobacterium sp. DT-167. Classification (NCBI taxonomy): domain Bacteria; kingdom Pseudomonadati; phylum Bacteroidota; class Flavobacteriia; order Flavobacteriales; family Weeksellaceae; genus Chryseobacterium; species Chryseobacterium sp. DT-167. The sequence continues at coordinate 3,502 of NZ_JBZEEQ010000011.1, forward strand.
CGGTTGGCTTATTTTGGCTATATTTTATTTATTATCTGGTCAAATATTTTCAATGAATGAAATAAATTACCGAGATTTGACGTTAATATGCTTGTTGGCAAGTGTTTTCACAGCATTTCCGATGCTTGAGTCTGTAAAGCTCATGAAATATATTTCGCCTTTCACATTAATTTTAACAGTAAATTTGGAGCCAGTCTACGGAATTATACTAGCTTTTTTTATCTTTGGGGAATCAGAACATATGAGTCCGGTATTTTACGTGGCATCGCTGGTGATGATTTTGGCAATTGTAGCAAATGCTTTGATCAAAACCAGGAAACAAAAAACAATTAACTAAGCATCAATTTATATGATGAAAAAATATCTTTTACTATTATTTTCCCTTGTATTTGGGTTTTCGCAATCTCAGATCATCAGAAAATATTCCAATGAATTTTTAAATATCGGAGCCGGAGCGAGAGGTTTGGCAATGGGGGGAGCTGTGATCTCCAATCAGGATGATGTCTACTCACCGATGTGGAATCCTGCAGGTCTGAACGGAATTAAAAAAGACTGGCAGGGAGCAGCAATGCACGCTGAATATTTTGAATCGATCGCAAAATATGATTATCTGGCTTACGCAAAAGTTTTGGAAGAAGGAGTTTTCGGAGTTTCAATTGTAAGACTGGGTGTTGATAATATCTTAAATACCACTCAGCTGATTGATACTGAAGGAAATATTGATTACGATAAAATTACAAAATTCTCACAGTCAGATTATGCCGGAATTATTTCTTATGCATTCAGTCCGGGGGGAAATCCAAAGCTGGATGTTGGTATCAACGCTAAAATTGTTTACAGAAATGTAGGAAAATTCGCAAGTGGTTACGGCTTCGGTTTTGATGTTGGTGCAATTTATAAAGCAGATAACGGCTGGAAATTCGGGGGAATACTTCGTGATGCAACGACTACAGTAAATTTCTGGAGTATTAATCAAAACGAATTGTCGGCAGTTGTAAATGGTGAAGAATTCAACCCTGCACCAACCGATAAAATGGAACTGACAATGCCGAAATTGAATGCAGGCGCAAGTAAATTATTTGAAATCAACAGCAGTTTATATGTTTTACCTGAAGCAGGAATCAATGTAGATTTTGCTAAAACAGCGGCTCTTCTCTCTACCGATTTTGCCAGTATCACTCCATATGCGGGTGCTGAATTGGGTTATCAGAAAATGATTTTTGTTAGAGTAGGGGTCAACAGATTCCAGTCGATTACAGATATTGAAGATTTAAGCAGAAAAGTTTCTTTCCAGCCGAGTGCAGGTTTAGGGATAAGATACAGGGGTTTGACGCTTGATTATGCCATCAGCAACTCAGGAATCGGCGGATCAAATTTCTTCTCAAACTTTTTCTCTCTGAAACTGGATATGGGTGAATTTAGGAATGATTAAATTCAGATTATTTTAAATTAATTACAATGAAGAAATTTTCAACAATTATAGCAGCTCTCTGCATTACGTTTTCGTTTGCGCAAAAGGTTTCCGATTATAAATATATTGCGCTTCCCGAGAAATTCAGCGGATTTAAGAATGATCAATATAAATTGGATGTGTTGCTTTCTAAAACTCTTAAACAAAAACAATATGTAGTTGTTTCAGGAAACAGAAGTCAATGGACGTCGGAAGCAAATTCAAATCCATGCAGTGTTTTGAATGCAGATGTTATCAACGACAGTGGTTTTTTACGAAATAAGGTCGTTTTGGAATTTAAAGATTGCAATGGTAAAGTAATTGCGAGCCAAAAAGCGAGCACCTCGATTAAAGAATTCGAAGAAGGTTTTCAGGATGCTTTAAAACAGGCTCTGGTAACTGTTCCGGTTTCAAGTCCGAAAGAAATTCAAATGCAGGTGGCTGTTCAGGAAGTACAATCTTCTGAACCTGCAAAAGAAGTTTCGGTTCAGAAAGTAGAAAATTCTGCAGCTCAATCGGGAAAATATTCGAACGGAAAAGTGAGTTTGCAAAAAGTTCAGATAGACGATAGTCAGTTCATTTTGGTTGAAAATAATAGTTCTGTACCTTTCGCAACTTTCAAATCAACAAGTAAAAAAGATACATTCAAAGTAAAATTGAATTCAGGAGAGTCAACTCTTGGTTATTATGAAAACGGAAATATTGTCATTGAAATGCCCAAAGGCAACGACGATTATTCAAAAGAAGTTTTCATTTTAAAATAAATAAAAAAGCCTTATCTGGATAACAGATAAGGCTCCCTTAAAATAAACCATAAAAACTAAAACTATGGTAATAGAACAGTATCTATTACATGTATAACACCATTTGACTGATTGACATCAGCAATTGTTACTTTTGCTTTGTTACCTTTTGCGTCAGTTACGTACAAATCATTTCCTTTTGTCCAAAAAGTAAGTTGTTCTCCTTCAACTGTTTTCATCATTGCTTTTCCATTTCCTGCTTTCACCGCTGCCCAAACTTGTTTAGAGCTGTATTTTCCTGGAAGAACGTGATACGTTAAAATTTTCGTAAGCATTTCTTTATTTTCAGGCTTTACCAAATTTTCTACTGTTCCTGCAGGCAATTTTGCGAAAGCCGCATCAGTAGGAGCAAATACGGTAAAAGGTCCTGCGCTTTGTAAAGTTTCTACCAAACCTGCTGCTTTTACTGCTGCAACCAATGTTGTGTGATCCTTAGAATTTACTGCATTTTCTACAATATTTTTAGAAGGATACATTGGTGCTCCACCAACCATTACCGTCTTCTCTCTCATTTTCTGGGCAGCTGCATTTCCACTTAATGCAAATGATAAAGCAATCATTCCTAATACTGCAAATTTTGATTTTGTGTACATTTTTTTGATTTTTTAAATTATTATTATTTGAGTATTTCTAAAATTTTGTTCTTGCTTTCATCTACGACAGTAAGATGATTTTAGTTTTAATTTTTTCGAAAATTTATTTTATTTAATTGAAAATCAACAATTTAAATTTGTTTCTTTGCTTTTTGGTTAGGAACGAATTCTAAAGAAACTGAATTCATACAGAATCTTTTTCCGGTAGGTTTTGGTCCGTCGTCAAAAATATGTCCCAAATGAGAATCGCATCTTCCGCAAAGAACTTCGGTACGCTCCATATTGTGAGAATGATCTTTTTTGTATTTCACCCCATCTTTTCGCAGAGGTTCATAGAAAGATGGCCATCCGCAGGTGGTAGCAAATTTTGAAGTTGAAAGAAATAAAGCATTCCCGCAAACAGCACAGTAATAGGTACCTTTTACATCAAATTCATAATACTTTCCTGTAAAAGCCATTTCGGTAGCACCTTCTCTTGCAACCTGATATAACTCCGGCTTAAGAATTTTTTTCCATTCTGCATTGCTGACTTTCAAAGGAGCTGTAGAAGTCTTTGAGTAATAAGGATTTTTTGCTTTGAAGTTTTCTGACTGTGCAGCAATATTTCCAAAAGTCAGAATCATCAGTAGAGCAGAAAATATTCTCGTGATCTTATTTTTCATTTTTAAATTAAATTTTATAATAAATGTTTATGAATATATATACGAGATAAATTTTTTAAAAGATTTTTTCTGTTGTCCGTTTTATTTCATTAAATTTGGTAGGTAAAATTTTCAATATTAAAACAATCTATTCGGAAGACGAACTTATTGCTTTGCTCAGAGAAAAGAGCGAATCAGGTTTTCACCACTTATATGACCACTATTCAGGGGCATTATATGGGGTGATTCTTCGGATTGTGCAGTCAAAAGAGTATACTGAAGAAATTATTCAGGATGTTTTTATGAAGATCTGGAATTCTATTCACCAGTACGATACTGCAAAAGGGAGATTTTATACCTGGATGATCAATATTGCAAGAAACACGGCAATCGATTATTTAAAATCCAAAAGTTTTCAGAACGAATTAAAAAACCAATCAATACCTGATTTCGTATATAACAATGCGGAACTTTCAACCACTAATAATTCAGATTTTATTGGTTTCAGCAATGTGCTTGAAACTTTAGAATCAGATAAGCAGGAACTTATAAATCTTGCTTATTATCAGGGGTATACGCAGAGTGAGATATCAGAAAAACTGAACATGCCTTTGGGTACTGTAAAAACGAAAATGCGTAATGCATTGATGAAATTAAAAGATTTATTAAAAGATTATCAATAAGTTGAATAGTAAAGAATACATATCATCCGGAATTCTAGAATCTTACATTCTAGGTCATGCTTCTCCCGAGGAAGCAGGTATTCTGGAGTGTGTAATGAAGAATAATGCTGAAGTAAGAGAAGCTTTTGAGGAAGCACAAAAAACTTTTGAGATGCTTGCTACAGCGCAGGCTGTGAACCCACCAGAACATTTAAAAGCTAAAATCTGGGAAAAGATTCAACAGGAAACACCCGTTGAAATTAAAGAACCTGTAATTCCTATCCGGAATGGTATCAATGATATGGAGTCGGAAAAAAGGATTACGGTAGTAAAACACGAAAAGACCAACAGCTGGAAAAATTTTGCAGTTGCTGCCTCTGTATTATTTCTGATAAGTATAGGAATCAATCTTTATTGGATGAATAGTCAGTCAAAGATTAATGAGCAGATTGTAAAAATGGAAAGTGATCGGAAATCCAGCCAGTTAGCCTTGCAGAATATGCAGCAAAAACTAGATATTTTTGCAAATCCAAATATGAAAAAAGTTGTATTGGCAGGTGTTGAAAAACACCCTGAAGCTAAGGCAACTGTTTTATGGGACAGTAATTCCAAAGATATTTATCTATCTGCAAATTCTTTGCCAAAAGCTCCGGAAGGAATGCAATACCAGCTTTGGGCTATTGCTGACGGAAAACCTGTAAGCGCAGGAATGTATTCTGAAGAAATAGACAGCAGAATAGCTATTTCTAATATCACAAATGCACAGGCTTTTGCTATCACTCTTGAGAAAAAAGGTGGCAGTGAAGTTCCGACTATGGAGAATATGTATGTGATGGGAGGAGTTTAAAAAAATCTTTCTTTAAAATATAAAAAAGCTCTTAGTAATAAGAGCTTTTTCATTTGGAATTATTTGCTATTAACATAAAATGTAACCAGAGTTTGTGATTTCGAAGGAATCTCAACAATGATAATTTGAATTTAGAATGGATCTGCTCAACTACTTTGCTTGGATTTCTTCGATTGAAAAGTATTTATTTTGAAAATAAACCGTACTAGAATTTTAATTGCTGTTAAAAAATTCATAAACAATTTTCCCTTTACTTTTTCCTAAAATTTCCTCTAAAGTTTCCAGACTGGCCTCTTTAATTCTTTTTACTGATTTTAATTTAGATAAAAGCATTTCAATGGTTCTGTCGCCTACGCCGGGAATTTCCTCAAGCTCAGATTTTATGGTTGAATTGGTACGTCTTGTTCGGTGATGTCTTACCCCAAAACGGTGTGCTTCGTCACGTACCCGCTGCAAAACTTTTAGAGTTTCAGATTTTTTATCAAGATATAGTGGAATTGGATCTTCGGGAAAGAAAATTTCCTCAAGCCGTTTGGCAATACCTACGATGGTGATCTTACCGTAAAGCCCCAGTAATTTTAAACTTTTAATGGCGGAGGAAAGTTGTCCTTTTCCACCATCAATTAAAATCAGTTGCGGCAGATCCTCACCTTCATCAAGCATTCTTTTATAACGACGGAAAATTACTTCCTCCATGGTTTTAAAATCATCCGGACCTGTGACGGTTTTGGGATGAAAGATTCTGTAATCTGCTTTGCTTGGTTTTCCGTCTCTGAAGACTACACATGCCGAAACCGGATTAGTCCCCTGAATATTTGAGTTGTCAAAACCTTCAATATGTCGCGGCTCAACAGGCATTCTCAAGAGTTTCTGCATTTCTGCCATGATTCTGTTGGAATGTCTTTCAGGATCAACAATCTGTACCTGTTTCAGCTTCTCAATTCTGTATTCTTTGGCATTTTTCTCAGAAAGTTCTACGATTCGTTTTTTGTCGCCCATTTTCGGAACAATCAGTTTTACATTCGGAATTTCAAGTGTCAGATGAAAAGGTATAAGTACTTCTTTTGAATTCGATTCAAACTTCTGCCGAATTTCAATTAATGCTTCCTCCAGAATATCTTCATCACTTTCTTCAATGATTTTTTTAATTTCAGTTGTAAAGCTTTGGATGATATTTCCGTTTCTGATTTTAAAATAATTAACGTAGGCTGCAGTTTCGTCACTTGTCATCCCAAAGACATCTACATCATCAATATTTGGGTTTACGACCGTATGTTTTACCTGATAATCCTCCAATATATCAAGTCTTTCTTTGATAATCTGAGCATTTTCATACTGAAAGTTTTCAGCATATTTCATCATTTGCGTAACCAGATATTTCTTTGCAGTCTGAAAATCTCCTTTGATGATTCCCCGTATCGCATCGATCTTTTCATCATATTCTTCTTTGCTTTCCAATCCTTCACATGGTCCTTCGCAATTTTTTATATGAAATTCAAGACAGACTTTATATTTCCCGTCATTAATTTTATTAGGAGATAAATTGAGATTGCAGGTTCTGAGCTTATAAATATGTTTTATAGTATCCAGAAGAATCTTTGCGGGACGTACTTTTGCATAAGGTCCGTAATATTCTGATCCATCTTTGATCTTCGTTCTCGTCAGAAAAATCCGTGGAAAATCTTCGTTTTTAATGCAAATCCAGGGATAGGTTTTGTCATCTTTCAACATGACATTATAGAACGGCTGATGTTCTTTTATTAAATTATTTTCCAATAAAAGTGCATCATATTCGCTATTGACAATGGTCGTTTCCAGCCGATGAATCTTTCCGACCATTATTTTTATTCTGGAACCTAAAAGATTTTTATTAAAGTAGGAGAGAACTCTTTTTTTCAAATGTTTAGCTTTCCCCACGTACAATAAATTTCCGTTTTTATCGTAATAACGATAAACTCCGGGTTCTGATGGTAAAGTTTTAAGCTGTAATTCTAAAGAAGGATTCATAAAACAAATTTAAGCAATTTCAATGCACAAAAAAAGCTGCAGAACTTTCTACAGCTTTGAAATATTTTAAAATTAAATTTTATCCGTTGCTCATTTCAGTATATTCATTGACCAAAAAGCTGAAAAATCCCCATTCTACAGATTTTTTAGGGTACTTTTTCATGAATTCTGCATTGTCACCAAATAAGAAATCGTAATTGTCTTCAAAATCATCTTTATGAAGCCAAAGAACTTTCTCTCCTTTTTTTACATAAAACGATTTTGCAAGTCCGCCACCAAGCTGCATCCCAAATCCTACAGTCATACCCGAAGTTTCCTTTGCTCTCGGATCATGATAAACAGAAATAATTTCGCTAAATTCAGGATTTATAAGTTGCATTAAAAACTCTTTATCGTCTTTTTTGTTTTTTAAAGAAACGGTTTGGTTTACAAATTGAATTTGACCATCAGTTGTATTTTTACTCAGTTTTTTAGTGCTTAAGCTTCTTACATTAGTCATGTGTTTTCCAACTTTCAAAATTTTAGCCAATTTCGTAGGGTAAATGTACATTTCGCTTACGTTGTCTGCATTGAAAACCAGTTGTTTTTTTGTTGCGCTGTCTTTTATAGAAATTTCGTAAATCTGCCCTTTTTTGGTTTCAATATTGTCACAATAACCTTTATTGACAGTTCCGTCTTTTGAAATGATGGTTGAGATTTTTTTTGTTGATGGTCCCGGAAATCCTTCGTTAAAAAGATAAGTTTCCATTTTTTTGATGTCTTCTTTAGAGTACTTCACTTTGTCTTGAGCGAATGAGAATGTACTGGTAAGAGAAAGTGCCAGTAATAAAGCTTTAATTTTCATACATTTAGTTTTAATGTTAGGGCGTAAAAATAATAAATAATTTGATTGGTTTTAAAAATAAATGACAACATTTGTTTTGCATTTTCATTTCGCCTCAAAATGTGTATTTTTAAGCAAATTTTTTGAAATGATATACGGAGTAGATGTTTTGAGTTTCCATGATGTTCTGGAAATCTGTAAAACCCCTGATAAAGCTAAATTAAACAAAACTGCAAAAGCACAGATCCTAAAATCTCAGGATAATGTAAAGAAAATTGTAGAGTCAGATCGTTGTGTTTATGGGATCAACACAGGATTCGGACCTCTTTGTGATACTAAAATTTCTGCTGACGAAACTGCGCAGCTTCAGTATAATTTGATTATTTCTCACGCAGTTGGCGTTGGAAAACCGATTGATAAAGAGTTTTCAAAAATCATGATGATTACGAAGGTTCATGCGTTGTCAAAAGGTTTTTCGGGAGTTTCTCTGGAGGTCATTGAAAGATTAATTCTGATGTTGGAGAAAGATATTATTCCTGTCGTTCCGGAACAGGGTTCTGTGGGAGCTTCAGGAGATTTGGCACCTTTGTCTCATTTGGTTTTGCCGCTTTTAGGCCTTGGTCAGGTTTGGGTAGGAAACGAAATCTTTGAAACAGCAGAAATTCTTGAAAAACATCAGCTTGAACCTCTGGTTTTAGGTCCGAAAGAAGGTTTGGGACTGATCAACGGAACTCAGTTTATTTTGGCTCATGCAATAAAAGGTCTTGAGAAATTTGAATATCTATTAGATTTGGCAGACATGACTGCAGCGATGAGTCTTGAAGCATACAGAGGTTCTGCAAGTCCGTTCAAAAAAGAGCTTCATGACATCAGACCTTTTGAAGGAAGCAAAAAAGTGGCGGCAAGAATGCTGAAATTTTTGAAAAATTCCGATAATCTAAAATCCCACGAATATTGCGACAGAGTACAGGATCCTTATTCGATGAGATGTGTTCCGCAGGTGCATGGTGCAAGTAGAAATGCTTTTGAGCATTTAAAATTAATGGCTGAAACAGAATTGAATTCTGTGACCGATAACCCGATTGTTTTGAGTGCCGAAGAATCTATTTCAGGAGGGAATTTCCATGGACAATTAATGGCGATGCCTTTAGATTATGCAACTTTGGCGGCGGCTGAGTTGGGGAATATTTCGGACAGAAGAAGTTATTTATTGCTTGAAGGTAAGTACGGCTTACCGAGATTATTAACGGAAAGTTCAGGTTTGAATTCAGGATTTATGATTCCTCAATATACTTCTGCGGCTTTGGTGACGGAGAATAAAACGCTTTGTTTCCCTGCATCGGCAGATTCTATTCCTACAAGTTTGGGGCAGGAAGATCACGTTTCGATGGGAAGTATCTCAGGGAGAAAATTCAATCAGGTTTTAGGAAATTTAGTAAATATTTTGGCGGTTGAATTGATGTTTGCTGCTCAAGGTTTAGAATTCAGAAGACCTGCGAAATGTTCAAAAATTATTGAAGAAAACTTCGCAATTCTTCGTTCAAAAGTTGATAAACTGGAAGATGACAGATTGATCGGAAAAGATATATTAGCGATTGCTGAATTGATAAATGAGAGAAGATTTGTGGTGAATTTTTAAATTTAAATATAATACAAACAAAAGCTTCCAGAGATGGGCGCTTTTTTGTTTTAAATTTACCTGTATAAAATACACTATGGAAGAACTAAAATTTATATTTAATCCTACTATCGAGAATATTGAAGATATAGAAAAATGGGGAAATGAAAAAACCTATTTATATTCTTGTTTTAAAAATAAAACATTAATTGTAGCTGAATACAAATCAGAAACAGTTGGCTTTTACTGTTTACAAGTAGTTAAAAATAATTTAGTAATAAAAATTGAAACTGCAGAAATTAAAATAGAATATCGTAATAAAGGAATAGGAAAATTGATGTTTGAAGAAATTTTCAAAAAAATATAAGAAAAGAAAATATTATTCATTCACTTTACATTGCTCACCTATGGAAAGTCAATTTTACTGGAAAAAATTAGGGTTTAAATATTTTCCGGAAAATAAAAATTCTAAAAAAGTTGAAATGTATAAGCATATAAAGGATATCAATGAAGAATTAGAAATTTTAGAAAATTACCCAAATACAATAGAAATTTTTGGAGATCGATCTAAGAAATATATTTGGAATTTTGAACTAAAAGATAACTCAAATGAATTATTACAACCAATTATTTTTTTTGGAAATTATAATTGGAAAATGATTTTTAAAATTAATGGAAAAGTTTTATATAATGATGATTTTAAGTATTTTGACAAAAGAAATCAAGTAGATAGTTGTATTTTTATTAAATTAATTCCTGAAAAATATTTAAATATTTGATTTTTTGATATTATTTAAAGCATAGTAAAATTAGAATAAATTTTAATTTAATCTCCTGTAATTCAGAGTAAAGTAATATCTTGGTTTTACCAAAAAAAATATTTTACTATGAAAAAATGTGTATTCCTATTACTCACGGCTTTCGTTTTGAGTTCTTGTAACAATGATGATCTGCAAACCTCATCAGTTGAAAGTGAAATTGTACAGACCGATCCGCTTACTGCGAGACAAATCAATGAAAAAATCAACGAGACTACTAAAACCAAAGGCAGATTTTCCTGGAACGAATCTTCATCCCATTTCTTATGGAGTGGAATTGTTCAGGGAAACAAAGTTGCATCAATCGGTTTTGGAGATTCTAAAGATGATTTTGACCGTAGTAAATCCTCAAATTCAGAAACTTTACAGAACGAAATTCTAGATGTAATTTCAAAATATGAAGGCGAAAAGGATCGTATTCTACTGGCATCCGATGAATATCTAAATCAAATTGATGTTTACATCGAAAAGCAGGAAACTGTGATTGCTCTTCGTCAATTAAAAACCATTCGTTATTTCGAACCTGCAGATTACCATTATTTTGAAAATGAAACTAAAATAAACGGTGTCGCCAAATCAAGCGGAAGCTCATCCGGTTGTGGATTTGAATCAACCGCTTTAAACGCAGCAGATTATACAACAGTGACACCAAATGCAAAAGCATCATGGTCTTTCTACAAACATAATATTACCAACGCTTGGAGCTATAGTACAGGTGCAGGAATTACGATTGGTTTAATTGATTCCGGAGTTTCGGCGAATCAGAGTCTTTTTGGCAACAGTTTTAATAATGGTTTATCTTCCGGAAGATCGATCAGTAAAAACGGAGTGTACGTAGATTCTGTTTGGCCTTGGAGTTCAGGTTTTGACGGTTCAGATGACAAATGCGGTCACGGAACAAGCATGGCTTCTGCAATGGCGGCTCCGAGAAATAATCAGGGACAACCGGTTGGTGTTGCTTACAATGCTAATTTAGTGACTTACAGAGCTGCTTCCAATGTAGTTTTGGATGGTTATCACGAACAGGAAGGTGTGAAATTAGCGTTTACTGCATTGGCAAATAATACTTCAGTAAAGATCATCTCTATGTCAATGGGACATATTTTCTCTGTCGGAAAAATTGAAGACGGTGTAAAATACGCTTATTCTAAAGGTAAACTGATCTTCTGCGCAGGAGGAACTTCTACAAGCTTTACCACTTTCGTCGGAGTAATTTTCCCTGCCTGGATGCCAGAAACACAGGCAATCACGGGTGTAAAAGAAAATACTTCCAATCAAAAATGTGATGTCTGTCATTCTGGAGCTGAAATTGATTTCACCTATCAAATGGAGCGTGCCTCAGGAAATAATATTCCGGTGGTAAGTTATTACAACACACAAACTGATTATGTAGGTGGTTCTTCCGTTGCAACAGCTTCTACCGCAGGAATTGCAGCGTTGGTATGGTCAAAGAATCCTTCGTGGACGAGAGAACAGGTTTTAACTAAAATGAGACAGTCTTCAACATATTATCCGACTCCAAATTCAGATTTTGGATATGGAAATATCAATGTTTTGCAGGCTGTACAGTAGATAAATTAGATTAAATTTCAATGCTTCCGACTGATAATTAAAAGAATAATTTAATTATTGTCGGGAGCATTTTCTATTTAGTAAAACAATTTCTATGTTCGAAATTTTATATTTTTATCTTAATTTGCTTTAAAATAAAAAAATGATATTCAAAAGAGTCGACTCTACAAATAAGGATTTTCAAAAACTGGTACAATTTTTAGATGCAGATTTAGCAATACGTGACGGTGACGAACACGATTTTTACCATCAATTCAATAAAATTGATATGCTGAAACATTGTATTGTTGCTTATCTCGATGATATTCCGGTCGCTTGTGGAGCTATAAAACCTTTTGATGAAAAAAGTGTAGAAGTAAAAAGAATGTATACCGATCCTCAAAAAAGAAAAATGGGTTTAGCTTCTGAAACTTTAAATCAATTGGAGATTTGGGCAAAAGAGCTTGGATATAAAAAATGTGTTTTAGAAACCGGAATAAAACAGCCAGAAGCAATCGCGTTGTATGAAAAATCTGGTTATCAGAGAATTCCAAATTACGGACAATATATTGGTGTGGAAAATAGTGTTTGTTTCGAAAAAGAAATTAATTAATCTCCCAATTTATAATCCAGCGGTAATAGTTTCTCAATTTTATCTTTTGCAAACTCTCCCTGATTGGTTAGCTGACCAGGATTTGAAGTGTTTCCATCAGAATAAATTTCGAAAGTATTATCTTCAGGATGAAGAAATGAAGTCTGAATAATCGGAATAGTTCCCTTCACAAACTGATCTTTTTTCAGTTCATAAAAATACCTTTTAAAATTGATCTGCATCATGTGATCATAATCCAGAAACAATTTTCCATCAGTCTTTTTAGTATAGTCAGACTCAGGGATCTGAGTTTTGGTAACAGCGATTTTGTAGGGTGGCTCGTTGCGTTTTCTGTTTCCGATATCTAAAATATCTTCAGGAACATTCAGTGTTTTTTTTGATTTTAATGTTTTTGCAAAATCTTTCAGTCGCTGCAATTCTTCTTCAGTAGGATATTTTGAATTGGGGTATTTGGTAATCTGATTCACGATGAAACCTTCATCTGCAACTTTATTCTCATAAACGCTCCTGAAAAAATGAACCTGACTTCCGTCGTAAGCATTCATTCGGTTGAGTTTTACTTTATTGGTGCTTTTCGTTTCTTTAAAAAAGCTCGTTCCGATAAATCGGGTCGTGTTGTTTTCAAAATCAGCAATATATTCCACAAGATTGTAATCAATGGTATAACCGAGATTTTTATTTTCAATAATTAATGTTTGCGGAGCTTTCACTTTGAGAATGTTATTTTCTTTATCAAATGAAAACTTGAGCGACCGCTGATTTTTTATGCGCACATTTTCCTTATCATTTCCAATGAAAGAATCCAGGAAAAAGCGAATGTAATTTTTGTATGCAGCTTCTGTATAAGGAATAATTCTAACTTCTTCAATTTCTTTAGCTTTAATTAAAACAACTTTCAGCTTTTTATTTAAAACCTGTGAAACAGAGATCGTAAATGTTTCGTAATCGTCTTTCTGAAAAACCAAACTGTTGTTATTTGCTGAAGGAAGATTTAAGGTAAAACTTCCGTCTGCTGCGGAAACCGTTCCTGTTTTTGTTCCATCAAGATAAACATTAACATTAGAGATCGGTTTCTCAATGTCATTCACCACCGTTCCTTTGATGGTCTGAGCAATTACGAGATAAAACGGTAAAATTATAATTAAAAGTAATATCAATTTTTTCATGGTAAACAATATTACTAAATTTATAGTGATAAAAAAAGATTATTACAAAAATTTCATTTATCCAACCCTTACACTCGTCATACTCAGGCTTCCGCCAATCAGTTCATCATTAAATAAAACCAGATCTTCAGATTGATCTTTCAAAGCCAAACTATAAACCAAAGGCAGATAATGATCAGGACTCGGAACTGCATATTGCAGAGATACACCTTGTTTGTGATAATCAATAATATTCTGGAAGTTTCCGTCCATAAGCCAGTTGTTGGTTTTTTCTCTTGCTTCAATTGCCCAGTCCCAACCGGCTCCGACGGTATTGATATTCCGCCAGTCGATTAATCTTAAATTATGAATGATATTTCCGCTTCCGATAATCAGAATTCCTTTTTCACGAAGCTTACTGAGTTTTTTAGCCAAATCAAAATGATATTGCGGCGGTTTTGTATAATCGATACTCAATTGAATCACAGGAATGTCTGCTTCAGGATACATGTGCTTGATAACCGACCATGCACCGTGATCCAGACCCCAATTGTGATCTTCCTCAACTAAGATGGGTTTTAAAAGTTCGGCAGTTTCTTTTGCCAGTTCGGGATTTCCGGGAGCAGGATATTGTACATCGAATAAAGCTTGCGAAAAACCTCCGAAATCATGAATGGTTTTCGGCATATCCATCGCAGTGACAAATGTTCCTGCGGTAAACCAGTGCGCCGAAATACACAAAATAGCATTCGGTTTCGGAATTTCTTTAGCCTGGTTTCTGAAACCCTGGACAAACTGATTTTCTTCAATAGCATTCATCGGCGAACCATGTCCCAGAAAAAGGACAGGCATTTTCTGCGTATTCTTAAAATTGTCGCTGATGTTTTGTAGATCGTTAAGATTCATAATATTTGTTTTTAAAATAAAAGATCCGGTGATTATAGTAAACCACCGGATCTTCAGAAAACTATATTTAATTTACTATGCCTGCTTTACAAACTGCAGTTCACCTGCAATTTTCACATCCTCGCTTACCATTACACCCCCTGCTTCCAGAGCTGCATTCCAGTTTAAGCCGAAGTCTTTTCTGTTGATCTTTCCTTCAAAAGAAAAACCTGCTTTTGTATTTCCCCAAGGATCTACATTTATTCCTCCAAAATCTACATCTAAAGTTACCGGCTTGGTAATACCGTTTACGGTAAGATTTCCTGTAATAGAATCGTTCAGAGCATCAGATTCAAAAGTAATTGTAGGATTTGCTTCTGCGTTGAAGAATTCTGCTGATTTCAAGTGAGTATCTCTGTCTGCATTGTGTGTAGAGATAGAAGAAACCTGAATCGTAGCTGTAGTCTTTGCATTTTTAAAAGTATCATCATCAGCATCGATTTCAGCAGTGAAATTGGTGAAATTTCCTTTGATGTTAGAAATCATCATGTGTTTTACTTTAAAAGTAATTTCACTGTGCGTTGGGTCTAAATTCCATTTTGTAGCCATTGTATTTATTTTTTAATTGTTATTGTATGATGCAAATGTATAACAAGAACGGTACCCGATTCATTGATTTAGGATAAGAAATAAGTTTTTTTACCGGAAATCTTTTTCATTCATCAATTTTTTTTAGGAGCTATTTCGCGCTATCCACTCATACTCCTCGCTCCACCGCTTTTCCATTGTTTGCTGCGGGGTAACCGCTACTATCACGGCTATAAAACCACCCCGTTAAAAATTCTTTTAGAATTTTCGCCACCCCTCAGAGGAGGGGAATTCTGTATAAACAGTTAGTTAAGAGATTCAGGTCAAAACGAATTCATCTTTTATTTAACATTTTTTAACGGTTGGGTTTTATTTCTTACTTTTGACAGATTCAATTTTTATCAAATGAAATTATATAAATTTTCTTTATTAATGGTTGTTTTGGGCGGATCTGCATTTGCACAGACCCAGAAATATACCATGGCAGAAGCTGTAAATGGACTTCGAAGCAATCTTGCAGTAAAAAATATTTCTCAGTTCTCATGGTCAGATGACGGTAAATCTTACATTCAGGCTGTGAAAGGAGGATATTTGGTGACAGATTTGAAAACCAACAAACAGGATACTTTAGTTTCCTTGACGCAGCTCAATAAAAATTTCGCAGATAAAAAACTTAAAGGTGTCCCACCCATTAAATTCACCAACAGCTCAAACGGTTATTTCAGTGCAAATAATCAGATGTATTGGGTAGAGAAATCAGGAAATGACTGGAAGGTAAAACGTTCGTCTGCAATGGATGAAAATGTTTTAAATGTGAAAATGTTTGCCGATAACCAGACTTTCGCGTATACGGTAAAGAACAATTTATTCATCAGCAAAAACGGAAAAGCCATTGCGGTGACCAATGATTCTGATGAAAATATTCTCAACGGAGCTTCCAACGTTCACAGAAACGAGTTTGGAATTGATACCGGAATTTTCCCTGCCCCGAATTCTGAAAGTGTAGCATTCTACAGAATGGATCAGAAAATGGTTGCAGATTACCCGATCATCGACTGGTCTGTAACTCCGGCGGTGAATACCAGCATCAAATATCCGATGGCAGGAAAAACGTCACATGAAGTTACATTGGGTGTTTACAACATTAAAAATGAAACAACTACTTTCTTAAAAGTTGAGGGCGAAAAAGATCAGTATTTAACGGCAGTTACATGGAGTCCGGATTCTAAATATATTTTTGTGGGAGTCTTAAACAGGGGCCAGAATCATTTAAAAATGAATCAGTATGACGCTGCAACAGGGGATTTCATAAAAACTTTGTTTGAAGAATCCGACAGCAAATATGTGGAACCACAACATCCCTTATTGTTTTTCCCAAATTCAAATACAGATTTTATCTGGCAAAGTCAGCGAACAGGATATAACCATTTGTTCCACTATAGTCTAGAGAAAGGTCTGATTGCTCAGATCACTAAAGGAGATTGGCTGGTGACAGATATTTTAGGATTTAATGAAAAGAAAAAAGAAATTTACTACGTTTCAACTCAGGAAAGTCCGACAGAAAGACATTTGTACAGAATCAACTGGGCGACATTTAAAACTCAAAAATTGGATAATGCAGAAGGAATGCATTCTGGAGTCTTAAGCAAGGACGGGAATTATCTCTATGATGTTTACACCAACTCAGATACACCGAGAATTGCCAATATCATCAATACCAATTCTCTGAAATCGACGAATCTTCTGACTGCAGAAAATCCACTAAAAAATTATCAGCGACCGGAAATTAAAAACATCAACTTAAAAGCAGACGACGGAACTTTACTGTACGGAAAGATTATTCTTCCGATCAATTTTGATCCGAATAAAAAATATCCGGCAATCGTATATTTATACAACGGACCGCATTTGCAATTGGTGACCAATTCTTTCCCGGCTTCAGGAAATCTTTGGTATGAATACATGGCGCAAAACGGATACATCATTTTCACGATGGACGGAAGAGGTTCTTCAAACCGTGGAATGAAATTCGAACAGGCTGTTTTCAGAAATTTGGGAACTACCGAAATAAACGACCAGATTCAGGGGGTAAAATATCTGCAATCTCTTCCATATGTAGATTCCGGAAAATTGGGAATCCACGGATGGAGTTTTGGAGGATTTATGACGACAAGTTTCATGCTTCGCCATCCTGAAATTTTCAAAGTGGGAGTTGCAGGAGGACCTGTAATCGACTGGAGTATGTACGAAATTATGTACGGCGAAAGATATATGGATACTCCACAGGAAAATCCGCAAGGATATGCAGCTTCAAATCTTTTGGATAAGGTTCAGAATCTGAAAGGAAAGCTGTTAATGATTCATGGAGCGCAGGATGATGTTGTGGTTTGGCAACATTCAATGAAATTTATCAAATCTGCGGTTGACAATGGAGTACAGTTAGACTACTTTGTTTATCCGGGACATCCGCACAATGTGATCGGAAAAGACAGAGTACATCTGATGCAGAAAGTAACTGATTATTTTGATCAGTATTTAAAGAAATAAATATAAATCCAGCCTAATTTTTAGACTGGATTTTTTTGTCTAAAAATTTACTTACCCATACGGTTTGTCATTCCGGAGGAATCTCCACAAAGTTATTTCTATTTGTTTAGATCCTTTCAGGATGACAAAGATTACGTTAAACAATTGGTTGTTCTTATCACAAATCAATGCATCTGAATTTCAGTTAAGCTAATTTTGTCATATAAAAATCAACAATATGGAATTAGGAATAGGAATGTTTGGCGACCTGGCTTTTGACCAGGCAACCGGAAAATATAAAGATGCCGGAATAAAAATCCGTGAAATTTTGGAGCAGGTAAAATTAATGGATGAGGTGGGAATTGATGTTTTCGCAATGGGAGAACATCACCGTCCCGATTATGCGGTTTCTTCACCCGAAATGGTTTTGGCTGCGGCAGCAAGCATCACAAAAAATATAAAACTGGCGAGTGGAGTAACGGTTCTGAGTTCGTCTGAGCCTGTGAAAGTCTATGAAGATTTTGCAACTTTAGATCTTATTTCAGATGGAAGAGCCGAGATATATGTAGGACGTGGCAGTTTCATTGAATCATTTCCGTTGTATGGCTATTCTCTGAATGACTACGAGCAACTATTTGACGAAAAATTAGAATTATTATTAAAAATAAATTCCGAAGAAAACGTTTCCTGGTCGGGAAAACTTCGTGCTCCGATGAAAAATCAGACCGTTTATCCAAGAGCGAAAAACAATGGTAAACTTCCGATCTGGAGAGCGGTTGGCGGAACGCCGCAATCAGTTTTGAGCGCCGCAAAATTGGGAATGCCTTTAGTGGTTGCGATCATCGGCGGAATGCCAATCCAGTTTAAAAGTTTAATTGAATTTTATAAACAGGAATACCTGAAAGCAGGACATGACGAGTCTGAAATGCAGATTGCCATTCATTCTCACACTTTTGTAAGCGAGAAAAAAGAAGTTGTTGACGGATATTTTCATAATTACAAATCTCAGATGGACAGAATCGGAGCTTCACGAGGATGGGCTCCGTACACAAAAATGCAGTATGAAGGCGGAAGAAGTAAAGACGGAGCTTTATTTATCGGAAATGCAAATGAAGTAGCCGATAAAATCAATTACATGAAAGAAATTTTCGGGATTACACGATTTATCGGTCATATGGATGTTGGGGATCCAAATAACGACATTATGATCAAATCTATTGAGCTATTTGGTGAAAAAGTAAAGCCCGCTATAAAATAAATTTAATATAAAAAACATAGTAAGTATATTTTTTTTTGGATTTAATTAAAAATATTTTATCTTTGGGGTCTTAAAAAACCAAATATGAGAAAAAAATTAATACTGCTGTCATTAAGCGCTTTAGCAATTGTATCTTGTTCTAAAGATGACGAAAACAATGATGTTTCTATTGTGGGTGTCTGGAAGGAAAGTAAAACAGTAATTTATAATGGTACCAATAATTCCGTTTTAAATACAGAATTTCCGGATGATTGTGATAAAAAGAATACGTACGAGTTCACTTCAGGCGGTCTCTTGAACATTAAAACTTTCTATACTCAATCCGGTACAGGTTTATGTATTGAAGATGGAACATCATCCGAAGCATATACGTACAATCCCGAAACAAAAAAGATTGTTGTAGGTGGCGAAACTTCAGATGTTTTATCATTAACGAATAACGAATTGCAAGTTGTTGTAGATATGGATGATGAAAATAATGACGGTGTTGATGACAAAGTGGTGATGTTTTTGGTAAAATAATAATCTCAGAATAATGTAAAAAATCCGGATCAAAGTTGATCCGGATTTTTTTTAAACGATTTCTATCAAACTACCTCTTTCCTCATCTTTTGTGATATTCAGCGACACCGGAATTTTTTCTTTCAGTTCTTCAACGTGCGAAATAATTCCAACGATTCTGTTTTCCTTTTGAAGGCTCATCAAAGTTTCAAAAACCACATTTACCGATTCCAGATCCTGAGTCCCGAAACCTTCATCAATAAAAAAGAAGTTCTTTTCAGATTTTGCATTCGCCTGAACACTTTCTGCCAAAGCCAAAGCCAGACTCAGAGAAACTTGAAAAGCCTGTCCGCCGGACAATGTTTTTACGCTTCGGCTTCGTCCTTCGTTGAGATAATCGACTATTTCAAAATCATTGTTTTCATTTAATTGCAGACTCAGTTGATTCCTTGTCATTCTATGGAAACGGATGTTTGCATGATCGCATAACTGGCGAAGATAAATAGAAGAAACATATTGTACAAAACCGGCTCCTTTAAAGAGATTGGTCATTACTTTCAGATTGTCTGCACGTTTCTGAAGTTTGGATAATTCAACTAAAAGGTTTTCTTTTTTCTTAAATTCTTTCTCCAGTCTTTCGATTTCTGAAGTGATTTTCACAACCGAATCATTGGCGGCTTTTACATCGTTTTCTATTGCTTTAAATTGATTTTCAACAGCTGAAAAATGCTCTTCATCAAACGAAAAATCTTTAAGTTTTGTTTCGAGTTCAGAAATTCCGTTTTTCAGAGTTTCAAAATCTATTCTGAATTTTTGGATTTTATTTCTGGATTGTTGAACATCAATTTCCTGTGATAATATCGTTTGAACCTCAGTCAAATCGGTAAAATTTTGTTTTGACAAAGATTGTTTAATAACATTTTCATTGTCAGAAACTTCTTTTTCAAGTTCAGAAATTCTTTTTTCTAACTGAGTAACAATTGTTTTCTGTTCGGCAAGTTTTGGCGAAAGTTCTTTTTCTTTTTTGATTAAATTTTGATAATTCTGCTCTGTTTCAAGATTTGACTGTGCAAGTTTTCGGTAGTTTTCTTCAACATCAGCAATCGCTTTTCCTTGATAATCTTTCCATTCCAGGATTTTCAGATTTGATTCATTGGTTTTGATTTGCTCGGCTTTTTTCGCTTCATCCAACCTGAATTTTTCCAAAGCTTTGTTATACTGATCAAGAGTTTCCCGCTCTTTTTCAAGATTTTTCTGTTCCTGAGAAATATTTTGACTGATTTGCTCAATCTGTTTTTCTATTTCAAAAGACTGCAGACGTTTTTGTTGAAATTCGGCTTCGTTTTCAGTATTAAATTCTTTCCAGATAAAATTCCGGGTGTGATGTTGAATGCTGATTTGAATTTGCTTTAAAATTTCTTCTTCAGATTTCAATTGCTCTTCAAAAATATTTTTCCGGTCGAGAATTTTCTCAATTTCTAAAGATCTTTTCTGAATTTCCTGTTTTTGATTTTCAAGATTTTCAATTTGCTTTTGAAGTTCGGTCAATTCAGAATTCACATCATCAAATTCCACAACATTCGGATGTTCCAACGAGCCACAGAGTGGGCAAGATTCTCCGTCATGCAATTCATTTGCAAAATGTGATAACTTTTGCTGAACTTCTAAGTGTTTTTGTTTTTCCAAAAATTCTTTTTTCCGAATTTCTAAAATATCGATTTGAGTTTTAAAGTCATTTTTAAAACTTTCAGTATTGATTTCAAAAGGTTTTAATTCTGTTGAGATTTTTTCGATTTCAGCTTTCTTTTGATTCGTTTTTTCAGTTTGCTTTTGAAATGATTCACTCAGACTTTTATTTTCTAAAAACCAGTTTCCGACAATAATCAATAAAGTTGAATCTAATTTTTTGGGCTTTAAAACTTCTGTTTCTTTTGCAAGCTCGGTAAGTTTTTTTTCAATCAGTTTATTATTCGCTTCAACTTCCTGTACTTTTTCCGAACCTTTTTTAGTTCTGTCTTTTAATGTTTCAATTTCATCAGAAAATTTCAGCATTTGCAATATTAAATTCAAATCATTTTCCTGAATTTTTGACTGATCCAAAGCTTCAAATTTGGGTAAAATTGCTGACAGTTTTTCCGTTAAAAATTTAAATTCATTATCAGTTTCCGATAAAATTTTAGCCTGATTTTCTTTTTCTTTTTGATGAGATTCAATTTCTTTTTGAAGCTTGTTTTTCTCAACAATTAAAGGATTAAAAACCCTGAAAACCTGATCAAATAATTCAGTTTTTGTATCTAATGCGTCAACTTCATTTTTTTGGACAGATAGCTTTTCAAAATCTTCATTTTTCTTTTTTAAAAGTTCGAAATCTTCTTTTAAATTTTTGAGTTGCTGATATTTTTCTCCAATCTGTTTAAACTGAATTTGTATCGATTCAAGTTTTTGGTTTTCGAGCTTTAAAGTTTCTTTTTGAGCAGAAATCTGTTCTTTATTTACTTCCTCAAAACCTTTCAGTTGACCTTCCAGCTGATCAAGTTCTGATCTGTTTTTAGCATTTAAAACTGAAGCATTATCTTGTAAGTCATACCGTTGGAGTTTAAATATTTCCTTCATCATATCAGTCCTTTCCTTTGCTCCTAGTTCTAAAAATTCTTTGAACTGACCTTGGGGTATTATGATAGTGCGTTTAAAATTTTCATAGCTCAAATCTCCAATTATATTACTTATATCTGTATGGTCTAAAGGAATCCATTTATTATTTATCTGTTCGTAAAAAACTACCGAAGTTGTTTTTACATCGTTAAAGTTTTTTGAATTACGTTTCGTTTCTCTTGCAATTCTAAAATTTTTATTTTCAAAATTGATAAAGTCAAATTCTATATATGATTTATTTGATTTTAAATTCATCATATTATAAGAACGTTTGTCTCCTGATGCATTTAATCTTTCTGTTTTACCATACAATGCAAAAGAAATAGCTTCCAAAATAGAAGATTTTCCAGAGCCAACTGAACCGAAAATGCCGAATAAACCAGCCTCTGTAAGGTTTTTAAAATCAATTGTTTGACGCTCTTGATATGAGTACAAACCTTCAATAATTAACTGAATAGGAATCATAGATTAGTAGTTTTCGATTTCTTTAAATAAATTTATTAATTCCTCATTAGGCTCCTGTCCATTATTTTTAAATTTAAAATATTCAATAAATAAAGGGAGAGGATCTCGACTAATATTAATTTCATTCAACTGATTTTCATTAAAATTCTGATTTTTAATTTTCGGAATAAAATGCACAATTCCGTTGTGAGATTGATGAATCAATTTTATTTCCTCAACTTTCGGAAAAGTTCTGCTTTCTAAAGTTAATTCAATTAGAGAATTTGGGTTGTTCTGAAGCCATTCGATTGTTTTTTCCACAGAATCAAAAGTTTTTCTCACCAGTTTTTTTCCGTTTTTTAAAGCTAATTTTTCAAAATAGACTTCTTTATTGGGTTCTGCTTCAATGATAGAAACATATTTCGTTTGCCCGGCTTCGCTGAAACTGTAGCAAAGTGGCGAAGACGAATAAACAACAGGTTTTTCCGGAGTTCCTATATTTTGAAAACCGTGCAGATGTCCCAAAGCAGTATATTGAATTTGCGGAGGAATAATATCCGAATAAATAAGGTCTGCGTTACCAATTTTGATAGGTTTTTCACCTTCCGGTTCTTCTAGAATAGGCGCTCCTTTTTTGTTGATATACAAATGAGCCATCAAAAGATTAACTCCGTTTTTATCACAGAATTCATTGGCGATTGCTGCCCAGTTTTCTGCTAAAACTTTGTTGAGCTCTTCCTCTTTGTTCTCCCCGAAATATTCTTTCAAACGAACTTCATTCGCATAAGGTGTATGTAAAATTCTCACAGGGAAGTGTTGATTTTTTAATTGTAATTCAATAAAACCATGAGTAGAATTTGAAATTTTAAAATGTTCGAGTGCAAAAGGAGCAATATTCGCTTTTGGATGACCGATTAAGATAATTCCGCATTCTCTTGCCAAAGGATCTGGTGCATCAATCAAGCTTGGCGAATCATGATTTCCTGATATGGCAATGACAGGACGCTTTCCGTTTAGTGATAACCTTTTTAATGTCTTATAAAAAAGTTCTGTTGCCTCAACACTTGGATTAAAATTATCGAATAAATCTCCGGCAATTAAAACTAGATCAACATTTTGTTCATCGGCAATTTCAACAATTTCATTTAAAACCAAAACCTGTTCTTCCAAGCGTGAAAAACGGTCTAGTCGTTTGCCTAGATGCCAATCGGCGGTGTGCAGAATTTTCATATTTCAAATTTAAGAAACTAAAAACCTAATGTGAAATTTCTGAAAGAAAATGTTATTTCCTACTTTTGAAAAAAACTAATCTTATGAAATGTATTTTCACTCCGTTTCTTATTTTGCTTGTTACCCTTTTTAATGCTCAAAATCTCGAAAAAATTTCAAAAGAAATTAATGAAGAAGGAATTGCCCTGTACCGAAGCGAGATGGCAAGTTGGTACGGTACGGATATCTTCAGAGAAAATTATGCTAAAATGGAAAATGTAAGTGGATATTTCTCCTACATTGATGAATCTGTTCCTAAATGTGTTTTTTTTTCGAAGGAGAATAAGGTTTTGGCAACCATTGCTTTTCCCACAAACTATAATCCAAAAGATGCAAAATTTGATTTGAAGGAAAGAGATTTTACACCGCTGGAAACAGACTATTTCACAATCAGACAAAATGCTTTAGCGAGGATAAAAAATGATACGATCTTCAAATCATATAAGAACACTAATTTTAATATTGTTCCCATTATCAAGAACAAAGTAAAGAAAGTCTATGTTTTGACCGGACCTTCTGTTGATAACGTTGTTGTGTTTGGAAACGATTATCTGATTACTTTCAATAATAAAAATGAAGTGAAAAATGTTGAAAGACTTCATAACAGTATGATTGCCCAAAATATCAATGACGATAAAGTTGGAAAAACCGTAAGTGGAGTGCATTCTCATGTGATTGAAAATTGGCAGACCATGACGCCGACAGATATTTGTACTTTGATGCTTTATCAGAAATTTACAAATTGGGAAAGCTATATTACAGTCTCTAAAAAATTTACTAGTATTTGGAATCCTAATAATAATCTTATCATTATGAAAAGTGAGAATTTTAAAAATATGGCAGAGAACATTACAAAGGGAAAAGAAGAAAAATCGAAGGAAAAGTCAGAATAGTTTTTCTGAATTTTTAATTTCTTCAAACAACAATGTTTGTAATCAACTGCAAATTACTTTTGTTTAAAACAACTTTGTTTGTAATCAAATGCAAGCTACATTTGGCAAAACAACCTTGTTTGTGACAAAATGCATTCTACTTTTGTTTAAAATAACCTTGCTTGTAATCAAATGCAAATGACATTTAAGTAAAGCAAGCTGTTTGTAACTAAATGCAGTTTTTCGTTTTAAAGAATATGATTAACTATTATTGGCTTCTCTTGCTTTAAAATCTTCCCGGATTTGCTTTAAACGTGCTTTTCTTTCTGCTTCTGCGTTTTGAATTTTCCGTTTTTTCTGATCGATTTTATTTTTATTCTTTTTCCTGTTCGCTTCGTTGTTTTTGCTCATATTTTTTTTGTAATGAGTGATTTTTATTGATAAGAATATCTTCATCAAAAATACTAAAGATTAAGAGTCTAAACAATTTTAGTCGTCAAGTCGGATAAAATATTTTAATTTTACTGCGTTATGGAAGAAAAATCAAAAGATCCTCTGCACGGAAAAAGACTTGATGCCATTCTTGAAGAACTGGTAGAATATTATCAGGGATTTGAAAAACTGGGCGAACAGATCAATATCAAATGTTTTACAGACAACCCAAGTATCAATTCATCTCTGAAATTTTTACGAAAAACTGATTGGGCAAGAACTAAAGTAGAGAGTTTGTATCTCTATGTTTTGAGACAGAAAAAGAAAAATGAAGCTAAAAAGGATAATAAGCTTGACATTTAATAATTTTCTTTTAATACGTTTTCGGCATTCAATGATTTCAAAAGCAGTATATTTGCGCCGTTAATCGTGAAAAATCTCACGAAAAAAAGAAAAATTATGACAATTGATCACAATCACGTTGTAGCGGTAAGCTACATACTTCACACTATTGAAGAGGATGGAAGTAAAGTTCTTGTTGAAGAAACGACTGCAGAAAATCCACTTACATTTTTATATGGAGTTGGAATGATGATTCCAAAATTTGAACAGAATATCTTAGGTTTGAAAGCCGGAGATAATGCTGCTTTCGTAATTCAGCCGGAAGAAGCGTACGGTGAAAAGCA
Source organism: Chryseobacterium sp. DT-167 (assembly GCF_058310155.1). NCBI lineage: Bacteria > Pseudomonadati > Bacteroidota > Flavobacteriia > Flavobacteriales > Weeksellaceae > Chryseobacterium > Chryseobacterium sp. DT-167. The sequence continues at coordinate 29,186 of NZ_JBZEEQ010000011.1, forward strand.
GGAAGATGCTATTGCCCAGTTGCCAATCGATATGTTTGGTGAAGCTGGAATTCCACCAGTAGGAGCTATTTTACCACTATCTGATGATCAGGGAAATAATTTCCAGGCATTTGTGGTAGAAGTTACTCCTGAAGTTGTAATAGCAGATCTTAACCATCCAATGGCTGGGAAAGTTTTGGATTTTCAGGTTGAAATTTTAAATACGCGTCCTGCGACTGAAGAAGAATTGGCTCACGGTCATGCTCATGGAGTTGACGGAGACGAAGCTCACTAATAATATTTAAATATAATATGAAATGTCCGACTTTTGCTCGGACATTTTTTTGTTATTAATTAAATCATTCTAAAAAATCCCCCGAAACATAGTACCAACGGTTTTGAATCATTTTGAATTTTGATAATTCATGGTGAACATTTTTTTGTCCTTCTTCATCGGTATAAAAAGCCTTAAATTCAACTTTGCTGAGAGAAGGTTTGTCCACGATTTCCAGTTTTGTCCATTCATTAATTTCTCCCCATTCCTGCAGATCTTTTGTATTGTGAAATTGTCTCTTGCTGGGCGAAGTTGTTTCCATTAAATACTTTCCATTCGGAATGGCAAATGCCGAGAAACGCGAACGCATCAAAGCTTCTGCGGTCGGAGCATATTTTTCTCCCGTGTGATACGGTTTGCAACATTCTTCGTAGGGTTTTCCGGAGCAGCAGGGACAGTTCATTTCTTATTTTTTAAATTTTCAAACACAAATGTACACGAATATTTTTGCACGAATGACACAAATTTGGAATCAGTAGGGGCGGGCTTTAGCCCGTCTAAAAATTATTATAATTGCAATTGGCTTTAGTCAAAATCTATCTCTCGCAGATTTTGCGGATTGAGCAGATGAAGCAGATTTGAATTTTTCAAAAAACATCTGTGTAAATCTGTGCAATTCGTGGGGAACTAAATTGTGTGATTTGTGAAAACAATAGTGTTATTTGTTTAAAAATTCTCCCACATATTTTTACAGATTCTAATGATAATCTGCTCAATCCGCAAAATCTGCGAGAAATAAATTCCTACAATTTGTACTAATAAAAAAAGCATCCAAAAAATGAATGCTTTTTAAAATTTATTTAATAAAACCTCTGTTTCTCAACAACGGCTTGATATCGGGATCATGTCCTGTGAAATCTCTGAATGCCTGATTCAAATCAACAGAATTACCAACAGAAAGAATGAATTTTCTGAAACGGTCACCATTTTTTCTGGTCAATCCGCCATTTTTTGAAATCCATTCCCAAGCATCGCTGTCTAAAGTCTCAGACCATAAATACGCGTAATATCCCGCCGAATAACCTCCGCCCCAAATGTGTGCGAAATATGGAGTATGGTATCTTGGCGGAACGGTTGATAAAGTAAATCCGTGGTTAGCTAAAGATTGTTTTTCAAAATCTAAAACCGGAAGCAATTGTCCTTCATTAGTTACTGAATGCCAGTCCATATCCAAAGCGGCAGCAGAAACCAATTCAGTAGTCATATAACCCTGATTAAAAGTTGCCGCATTTTTAATCTTATCAACCAAAGCCTGTGGAATTGGCTGTTTCGTTTCATAATGAAGAGCGTAATTTTTAAGAACAACAGGATCTAAAGCCCAATGTTCGTTAATCTGCGAAGGAAATTCTACAAAATCTCTCGGAACATTGGTTCCTGAAAGGGAAGGATATTTCTGACTGGCAAACATTCCGTGAATCGAATGGCCAAACTCATGGAAAATCGTAGTAACATCATCATAACTGATCAATGAAGGTTTCCCGGGAGCCGGTTTTTGATAATTGTAACAGTTTACAATAACAGGTTTTGTTCCTAACAGATAAGACTGTTCAACGAAATTACTCATCCATGCGCCACCGTTTTTAGAATCTCGTGTGTAGAAGTCTAAATAATAAATTGCTAAAGATTTTCCGTCGTGATCGAAAACTTCGTAGGTTACGACATCGGGATGATAAACAGGAAGATCAGTTCTTTTTTTAAAGGTAAGTCCGTAGAATTTTTCAGCTGCGAAGAAAACTCCTTTTTCCAGAACGGTTGTGATTTCAAAATAAGGCTTGATCTGGTTTTCATCTAAATCAAATTTCGCTTTTCTCACCTGTTCAGCGTAGAAATTCCAGTCCCACGGTTCTAATTTGAAACCGCCTTTTTGCTGATCGATCAAATCCTGAATGTCTTTTGCTTCACGTTTTGCTGTTTCTACAGCAGGAGTTGCCAACTGATTCATCAATTTTACCGCTGCATCAGGAGTTTTTGCCATCTGATCCTGTAGTTTCCATTCTGCGAAGCTTTTTTTGCCTAAAATCTGAGCTTTTTTCAGTCTTAAATTTGCCAGTTTTTCAATCGTTTCTCTCGTGTCGCTATTTCCTCCTTTTTCGGCTCTCATCCATGAAGCTTTGAAAACTTTTTCACGAGTTGCTCTGTTCGTAAGGTTTTGTAAAACGGGTTGTTGTGTCGTATTCTGAAGAGCTAAAAGATATTTTCCTTCTTTTCCTGCAGTTTTTGCATCGGCTGCCGCAGCTGCAATTTCGTCAGCGGAAAGTCCGTCAAGTTCTTTTACATCGTCAATGATAATTCCGCCTTCTTTTCTTGCTTCAAGCAATTTGTTTGAATATTGTGTTGACAAAGAAGCCATTTCCTGATTGTACTGCTTTAGTTTTTCTTTATCAGCAGCAGAAAGATTGGCTCCGGCAATTTCAAAGTTTTGCTTGTAAAATTGTAATAATCTTTTACTTTCAGAATCTAAGCCGTTTTCTGAAATCGATTTTATTCTGTTATATAAATTTTCATTCAGATACATTTTATCGGAATGTGCCGCAAAAACCGGTGCAAATTCTTCATCTAAAGCCTGTAAAGTAGGGTTTGTGTTCGCACTTGTCAGGTTTGAGAATATCGTTATGGCTCTTTTCAGAATTTCACCGCTTTTTTCTAAAGCAACAATTGTATTTTCGAAAGTTGCTGCTTCAGAATTGTTGGCAATTTTAAGGATTTCAGCATCGTGCTGTTTTAAACCAAATTCAAAAGCGGGTTTGAAATGTTCGTCTTTAATTTTATCAAATTCTGGAGCTTCGTACTGAAGCTTACTTTTTTTCATAAACGGATTCGAAGAAAGCGAAGAATCCGGAACAGGAATTTCCTGTTTTATGTCGTTTGTTTTCATTGTGGTACACGAGTAATTGAATGCCAAGGCAGAAATTAATAATGCTGATGAAATGTTTTTCATAGATGAATTATTATTAAAGTCTAAAGATATTAAAAGTAATTGATAATTTTAAAATGCTTGTGTTCTGAAATATTGCTTAAAAAGATCTCACAGATTGAGTGATTTCTCAGATTTATTTAAATTGAAATCTGGAAATCAGCAAGAATCGAAAAATCTGCAAAGAACTATGTAATATTTTTTATATTTTAGTTGTTATATTAATACAAACAAAATTTATTAAAACCAACCATGAAATATCCTGCAATTTTACTTTTTTCCGGACTCATTGTTCTTTCCGCATGCAATGAAAAATCTGAAAAATCAAAATGGCTTCCCGATGTCACCAATAAAGATCACGGACCTTTAAAACAAAAAGAATTCAGCGGAGATTTTGACGAAATTGAAGTTTCACAGGCGATTGAAGCTGAAATTATCAAATCTGATGTAGAAAAAGTAGTTATCTCTGCACCGGCTAATATTATCGATGAGGTTTTGGTAGAAAGGAGAAACGGAAAAATTCATATTCATTACAAAACAGGATTTCGTGTAATGAATACGAATAATGTGACTGCGAAAATTTATGCTAAAGATTTTGTGAAACTGATTGCCAATTCTGCAGCAAGTATCAATGTAAAAGATAAATTTACACAGGAAAAAACTGATATTGAGGCTTCAAGCGCTGCAAGCATCACAGGCAATCTTGAAGCAAATGATCTTGAAATTTCTGCTGACAGCAGCAGTAGTTTTGACGGTAAAATCTGGGCTGTAGATCTGGATGTTGATGCATCTTCAGCAGCGAGTATTTCAATTTCCGGTAAATCTAAAAATGCAGAGATAAGCTCATCATCAGGAAGCAGTATGAATGGAAAAAATGTCATTGTAGAAAATCTTAGAGCGGAAGCATCCAGTGGTGCAAGCTTAGAAGTGAGCGCAAGTTCTACTATTGATGCAGAAGCTTCTTCAGGCGGGAGCGTGAATGTTTATAAAAAAGGAAACGTGACTACCGTGAAAAAAGAAGAAAGCAGCGGCGGAAGCGTAAATATTCAATAAAATTAATCTTTATTCTCCTCATCGTCTTCCTCGGCAGATGATGAAGAACCTTCCCAGTTTTTACCATCAAAATTGAGATTGTCATAAGCCAATAACTCCTCCTCTCTCTGGAGGAGTTCTTTTGTGGTAAACAAGCGGATCTCATCATCGTCATCAGATTTTGCCAGTTTTCTGATCGAAGCTTTATCAATTGCCATAAAACGCTGACCGAGACGACGTGCAGCATACTTTCGCATTCCGGTTTCGTGGAGAACATCGACTGCCATATCTACGGCAGTTCCCAAGGTTTCACGGTAAATATTGTCGATTCCGTTGTTTAAATAAGAATAAGCGTCAATCCTGTTTTTTGCTCTTACGAATATTTTTACATCAGGATAATGCTCGCTTACCAATTCTGCAATAAATTTATTATCTCCGGAATTATCGAGACATAGTACCAGAATTTCCGCATCTTCAATTCCTGCAGCTCTCAAAACTGGGATTCTTGTGGCGTCACCATAATAAACTTTAAATCCGTAACCACGCAATAACTTTACTCGGTCAGAATCTCTGTCAAGAACAGTAGCTTTAATTTTATTTGCTTTTAATAAACGTCCTACGGTGCTTCCAAAATGACCAAAACCAACGATGATGATTTTCTTTTGCGTAATATTGTTTTCGAGAATATCAAAATCACTTTTTTCTTCAGGAATTCCACTTAAGAATTTTGGAGTAATCAGTTTATCATTTATTATTAAAAGAAAGGGAGTGATACACATCGTAATTGCGGTGACTGCCATCATTTGTGCATTTAATTCCGCTCCAAAAAGATAAAGATCTGATCCGTAATTGATCAATACAAAAGCGAATTCCCCAACCTGCGACAATGCAAATGCGTAGAATAAACTCTGAGGATTATCCATCTTGAAAAACTTTCCGATAGCAAAAAGGACAGCAAATTTTACTGCAAGAACTGTAAAAACGGTTGAGAAAATAAACAAAGGATCTGCTGCAATCACATTAAAATTCATTGTAGAACCTACGCTTACAAAAAAAACGGCTAAAAGTAATCCTTTGAAAGGATCGATTTGTGCTTCCAGCTCATGTCTAAACTCACTGTTTGCCAGCATAACACCTGCCAGAAAGGCTCCCAATGCAGGAGAAAGCCCGATCGAAACCATCAATTCAGAAACTCCGATAACTAAAAATAGGGAAGAAGCCGTTAGTAATTCGGTCATACCCGCTTTTGAGACGTACCTTAAAAAGGGTACAAAAACATATCTTCCTAATAAAATCAGAATCACAACTCCCATGATTACGGTTCCGGCTTGTAGCCAATCCGGTAGTTTTTGAATTAGAACCTGAACTTCATTTTCATTATGTTTCACTTTAGAATGGGCAAGTAAAGGTAAAATCGCCAAAATCGGAATTACTGCAATATCCTGAAATAACAGAGTAGAGAATGATGCTTCTCCTGCAACTGTTTTAAAACTGTTTTTTTCCTGCAAAGTCTGAAGAACAATCGCTGTTGAAGATAGCGCAAAACACATCGCAATGGCAAATGCTTTATCAGTTTTCCATCCAACTGAAATGAATATTAAGAAAAGTAATGAAATCGTTAAGACCATTTGAGTCATTCCGAGACCAAGAATTTTCTTCCGCATTTCCCAGAACTTTCTGGGTTCCAGTTCTAATCCGACCAAAAACAAAAGCATAATGACTCCAAATTCACTGGCATGCATAATGTCGTCAACATCTTTTCCTGTCAGTTTCAGAATATAAGGTCCGATGATAATTCCACCTAAAATATAACCAATGACTGAACTTAAACCCAATTTTCTCGCCAACGGAACCATAATAATGGCAACGCCCAGAAAAAGAAGGGTATTCATGGCTAAAGTAGATTCCATTTATTGATTTAGAAGTTTTGCGAATTTTTGTTTGTGTAAAATAATTTCTTTTTTTGAAAGTTTGTTGGCTTCGTAAACGATGATGATGTCTTTGATCCTAGCTTTAAAAACCTTTAAAGATACAATAAGACCGCTGATTAATTCTTCAACTGTATATTGATACGTTCCTTCTTTGCTGAACGATCTTTCTTTTCCTCCGGTCGTCACAACGATATAAACTTCTTTCCCTTCTAAAGGATTTTCTTCTCCCTCGTTGAGCCAGTTTCTGTCAAAAACTTCATCGATCCAAAGTCTTAACAAAGGTGGCATTCCGAACCAGATAATGGGAAACTGAAAGATAAACCGGTCGTAATTTTTCAGACGTTTCCGTTCACGAAAAGCAGCAATATGAAAATCAGGATATTCTTCGTAAAGATCTCGTAAAGTAAAATGCTGATGACGGACGTAGAAGTTGATCAACTCTACATTTGAGTTTGAGTGTTCCAGATAAGGATGTGCAAAAACCACCAGCGTTTTTTTCATAAAACCTGTTTTGAGTAAATATAATGAAAAAATATTAGATAAAAGTCGTTTTTACACCGTTTCTATTAACTTTTCAACATGAAAAATTGAATTCAATATTAAAAAGATAAAGAAATTTATAATTGTAAGGGTTTTAATTTGATCAAAAAGAAAAATCGATCTGAAATGACCGATTCTATATTTGTTTAAATTGAATTGATGTTATCTGTATCTGAAAAAAAAATTGTTTGTCATTCCGGAGGAATCTAAGCGAACTATTTAAAACTTTATTGAGATTCCTACGGAATGACAAATAAAAAAGTAATTTTACCATCCACCAGAAGCACCACCGCCCCCAAAACTTCCGCCACCGCCGAAGCCCCCAAAACCGCCGCCGCTTCCTCCAGAGCTTCCTCCACCGAAACCACCACCAAAGCTTCCGGGAAATGGAAAAAATCCACCGGGGTAATTTCTGCGTCCTCTTCGGCTGAGAATTACATCTCCATCGTCATTACCGCCGCCTCTGTTCCCAAAAATAACGATAAGAATAATGAAAATGACAAACCCGATAATAATCAACTTGGAAATACTGGTGTCTCCTGTTTTTTTCTGATTGGCTAAAGGTTTAAATTTACCCTGCACGGCTTCCATGATTGCAGTTGTCCCGCCATTAATTCCTTCGTACCATTTTCCCTGCTTGAATTTTGGAGTAACAATGTAGTCTAAAATCTGTCCTGCAACTGAAGCTGTTAAATATTGTTCAACAGCTCGCCCTTGTTGAATCGACATGGTTCTGTCTTCGGTTGCGATCAGAAAAACAACTCCATTGTCAACATCTTTTTGTCCGATTCCCCATTTTTCACCAAACATGGTTGCAAGATAATTGATGTCTTCGCCTTTGGTTGAAGAAATAATAATTACTTCAATTTCCGTTGAGGTAGAATCTGCAAATTTGATGAGCTTGTTGTTGAGTTCGTTTTTTTCCTGACTGGTGAGAAGATTTCCTTCGTCATATACGGGATATAAAACTGATGGTTTTTCGGGAATAGTATATTGTGCCGTTACAAAAGAGTAAAAGCAGATAAGGAAAAATGAAGACAGTATTTTAAGAGAACGTAATCTCATTGGGAAGTTCGTTGTGGTTTTCTCCCGTTACAGGAAAGTATTTTTTGAGTTCAAGACCGGTTTCGAGAATGGCACTTTTTAAAGCTTTATAATAATTGCCTTTTGCGAATTCTGAAGTGATAAAATCGTGCAGATGATCCCAATATGACTGATGCACTTTTGCATGGATTCCTGTGTCACCGATAATGGTAAGATATTTCTGATCAAAATTAATATGAAAAAGAACCGCATTTTTTTCTGCAGTTTTATCCTTGCAAAGTTTGTTGAACACTTCAAAAGCTATTTCTGCATTATTGCCGTCAGTGGTTGAATCAATATGCACCCGAATTTCTCCGGTAGAATGGTCTTCTGCCGACTGAATAGCTTCCACAAGGGAAGCTATCTGTTGATCTGTAAGATATTGGCTCATTATTCTGTGAAAACTTCCGGTGCTTTTTCTGCTCCTGCAGCTGCTTTGAAGTATGGTTTTTCTTTGAAGTTGGTGAAATTTGCCAGAATATTATTCGGGAATGTCTTGATGGAAGTGTTGTAATCCTGAGCAGCTCCGTTATAATAAACAGTTTCTGTTCTGATGCTGTTTTCAATTGCCGTATATTCTCTCTGGAAATTGATGTATTGCTGGTCTGCCTTAAGATTAGGGTACGACTCTACAACTGCCATCAATCTGCTTAATGCTCCGGATAATTCTCCCTGTGCTGCCTGAAATTTAGCCAGATCAGCTTCGGTCATATTTGTAGGATCAATGTTGATTGAGGTAGCTTTTGAACGTGCTTCCACCACTTTGGTCAAAGTTTCCTGCTCAAATTTTGAATAAGATTTTACTGTTCTTTCCAGATTTGGAATCAGGTTGGCTCGTTTTTGATAAACCGTTTCCACGTTAGACCATTTGGTATTTACAGTCTGTTCCTTTGTGACAAAATTGTTGTATCCGCTTTTTCCCCAGAAAAATAATACCGCAACGATAATTAAAAGAGCAATACCGATGGTTCCGGCGCTCAGGCAACCTTTGTTTTTCATATGTGAGTTTTTAATTGTTTATTTTAATAGTTATTTGAAATTGTTCTTTCATCTTTGAAAGAGTTTTTGTCTGATGAAGTTGATTATTTTATTTTCTTTTTAAATTTTATTGTGCTACCCAAATATACAAATTATGTGCTAATTTTGCAGAAAAATAATTGAATGACAACAATAGTGGTCGCAATGGGCGAGAAAAATGAAATTGGTGCTGATAACCAGTTGCTTTGGCATCTTCCGAAAGATTTAAAACATTTTAAAGATCTCACATCAGGACATCCGATCATTATGGGAAGAAAAACCTATGAGAGCATTGGAAAGGCACTCCCAAACCGCACCAATATTGTAATATCAAGAAAAAAAAACTGGTTTGAGGAAGGGATTTTGATTGTTGGAAGCATTAAAGAAGCCGTTAAATTCGCAAAAAAGATTGATGAAAATGTTTTCATTATCGGTGGTGGAAATATCTACGAACAGACAATGGAAATTGCTGACAGATTAGAAGTTACCCTTGTGAAGGCTCAATTGGATGCCGATACATATTTTCCGAAAATTGATTCTAAAATCTGGAAATTGACAGAAGAAGTTTTCCATGAAAAAGACGAAAAAAATCAGTACGATTTCTCTTTTCAGACTTTTGATAAAATAAAGACAGAATAGCTGTGGTAATTCTGGCTCCTAACATTTAGCTTCTAACATCTAAATTCTTTATCTTTGCACTTCTAAATTTTAATAATGAATAAATACATAAAAATCGCAGTTGCGGCACTTCTGATTCTGGGAGGTCTTTACATGATGATTTTCACAAGAGACTTAGGTTGGGGAATTGTAATTTTCCTATTATCTGCTTTGCCCATTTTTCTATTCTTTAAAAACGAAAATATCCTTTTGGCATTTTGGCAACTGAGAAAACAGGATATGATAAAAGCTTCAAAATTTTTAAACAATATCACAGATTATAAAGCTCAGCTTCACAAAACACAGTATGGTTATTACCATTATCTTCAAGGGCTAGTTTTAGCTCAGGATCATCCTACGAAAGTTGAACCTTTGATGAAAAAAGCTTTGGAATATGGTCTGAATATGAAACATGACAGAGCAATGGCGACTTTAAATTTAGCGGCCGGAGCAATCTCAAAAGGAAGAAGACAGGAAGGACAAAGACTTTTGGATGAAGCAAAAGCACTAGATACTGCGGGAATGATGACTGATCAGATCAAGATGATGAAAGATCAGCTGAAAATGCCGACCATGCAAAAGCATATTCACAATCCTCATATGAGAAACAGAGGGAAGTTTTAATAAAACAGCTTATAAAATGTAAAATGCTCCGATTAGTTTGGAGCATTTTTTTGTTAATTTACATTTCAGAATTACTTTCATATCCATAAAACTTAGGAATTTGCCACTGGTATTTTACTGCTAAGGTTCTAACGCTTACAATCATCAAAATCGTGAAAATCTGTATGAAAGTATAAGAAAGATTGGTGAAATGTGTAAGCAATAAAAAAGTTGAACCACCAATAATACATGCACTTGCGTAAATTTCTTTCCTGAAAATTAAAGGAATTCTGTTCAGTAAAATATCGCGGATAATTCCTCCGAAACATCCGGTGATGGTTCCTAAACCGATGCAGATTAAAGGATGAATATCCAGGTTTAAGCCTTTCTGAACACCAATAATCGTAAATAATCCCAATCCGAAGCTGTCAAAAATAAATAAAGTGACTTTAAAATTTTTCTCAATAGATTTAAATACCATTGAAAAAATACTCGTTGCCAAAATTAAACCGCACATCAACAAATCATGCATCCAAAAAACAGGAATATCTAAAAGTAAATCTCTTACTGTTCCGCCACCAACTGATGTCACGAAAGCAATAATCAACACACCAAACGGATCAAGTCTTTTCTGCATCGCAGCAAAACTTCCCGACATCGAAAATGAGATCGTTCCGAGAATTTCTATGATGAGATTGAACTGTTCGTGCATACAATATGAATAATAAGTAATTGGTAATGAGTAATTAAGATTGTTGTTTTAAAATTTGAGATAGTTTAAATTTGTAGGTTGTCATAACTTTTACCAATTCTTCGCATTCTGATTTTATTTTGGATAATTCTTCCAAATTTAAATATTTAAGTTCTTCTATTATTTCAAGCCAAAGTTGCGTTTCATCAATTTCTTCGACAACAATACAGATTTTCGCAAATCTTTCCTTTTCGGATCTTGCTCTTGCGACCGCTCGATAATTTGCCGCAACCGAAGTTGAAGATCTGATAATTTGTTTTCTTACAATAGAAAGTGCATCTGAATAAGGTAAAGGAGATAATAATTTGATAATAGAAATCGAAAAATATTTTGTACGATCTCTAAATATTTGATTAAAATCCATACTATGAATTCTTAAATTACTTATTACCAATTATTCATGCTCAACCCTCACTGCATCAGGAACCAATAATTCATATTCTCCGCCGTGGTTGATGATTTCTCTCACAATGCTGCTGCTGATGAATGATTTTCCTGATGAGGTCAGTAAGAAAACAGTTTCCAGTTTTTTGTGGGCTAAAGTACGATTGGTATGAGCAATTGCTTTTTCAAATTCAAAATCGGCGGGATTTCTCAGTCCTCTGAGAATAAATTGAGCATTTTTTTCAAAACAATAATCAACAGTCAAACCTTCAAAATGATCTACTTCAACGTTTGGGAATTCTGCGACTGAATTTTGAATGAATTCCATTCTTTTTTCGAGCGGAAACATATATTTTTTCTGAGAATTCTGTCCGATCGCTATAATCACTTTGTCAAAAAGTGCCGCAGCTCTTTCAATAATATCGTAATGTCCTAATGTTATAGGATCAAAAGACCCTGGAAAAACGGCAATTTTCATGCGTAATTAATTATAAGTTATGAGTTAGAAATGATGAGTTATTTACTCAAATATCTAACTTCTAATATCTATTTTCTCTTTTGTAAAGCTTTTTCAACTTCATTTCCGCAAAGATCTTTGATCGAAATTCCGTAGATTTTTGCCTGTTGAGGAAGGATGCTTGCCGGGGAAAACCCAGGGTTTGTATTCATTTCCAGCATATAAGGAATACCATCCATCAAAATAAATTCACTTCTCGAAAATCCGCTCATTCCGAGAGAATTGTAAGCTCTTTTTGCAATTTCTTCTACTCTCTTTGTGGTTTCAGCATCAATTCTTGCGGGAGTAATTTCTTCTGAAGCACCTTCATATTTGGCTTCATAATCGAAAAATTCATTTTTAGGGACAATCTCTGTAATTCCCAAAACGATGGTTTCACCTTTAAAATCTATGACACCTACAGAAACTTCCATTCCGTCAAGGAAGCTTTCAATTAAAATTTCATCATCTTCTTTAAAGGCAATTTCGGTTGCGGCAACCAGTTCAGACTGGTCTTTTACTTTAGAAATTCCGAGAGAAGAACCTGATTGATTGGGTTTCACAAAAACCGGCAGTCCCAAATTCTTAATGATTTCATCAACATTAATTTCTTCACCTTTTCTTACATAAACACTTTTTGCAGATGGAATTCCGTATTTAGATAAAACGGCCAGGGTATCTTTTTTATTAAACGTTAAAGCACTTTGGTAAAAATCACATCCTGTATAAGCTTGTCCGATTGCGTCCCAATATGCCTGCAAAATTCCGTTTTCACCGGGAGTTCCGTGGATGATATTGAAGCAGACGTCAAATTTTAAAATATTGTTTGTATTTAAATTAACTGAAAAATCTCCTTTGTTAATGGGAAGTTTATTTTCATTTTCATCTAAAAAATACCATTCATCTTTAAGAATGACTACTTTATATACATTATATTGATCTCTGTCTAAAGAATCGTAGATCAACTGTCCGCTTTTCAGGGAAACTTTGTATTCGTCAGAATAGCCTCCCATCACTACGGCAACGTGTTTTTTGCTCATATCCGTTTAATCATTTAAGGCAAATTTAATGAAATTATATCACGCACGAATTGAATTTCGGAAAATTTGAAACAAATGCTAATTCTGTTAAATAAAAAGTGCAATCAAAAATTATTAGTTATATTTGCCGTTATAATTCAAGTATTTTTAAGTATGCTTAAATCACTTTTCAATTGGAAAGTTTTAGTTAATTTATTAGTAGCGATCGCAGTTTTCGTGGGATTGGTATGGCTTACATTTCGTTGGCTGGAGTACCACACAAACCATGGGCAAGAGATTCCTGTTCCTAATGTTGTTAATAAATCTGTACACGATGCTGTCAAAATTTTAGAAGACACAGGTCTCGACTATGAAGTAGACAGCGCAACCTTTAATCCTAAATACAGACCTTTTCAGGTTCTTCAGGTATATCCGGCGCCGGGATCTCGTGTAAAAGACGGAAGAGCGATTACTTTAAAAGTTAACCCAAGAAGTTGGGCTCCTGTTGCTGTACCAGACGTTATCAATAAATATTCGGGTCTTGCATTCCAGAGATTAGATCAGGTTGGTTTGAAAGTGGGAGATACTATTTTTGAGCCAAGCATTCAGAAAGATGCGGTTTTAAGAATTTTATTTAAAGGACAATCTTTAAGTCCGGGAACAAAAATTCCAAGATTCTCAGTCATTGATGTTGTAGTGGGTTCAGGACCGATGAGAAATATCTCCATTCCGAATGTTGTAGGTTTGACGGTAAAAGAAGCGAAAGCATTAATTTCAAGAAATCTCTTTGAGGTAGGAATTGTTGATTATGAAGACGGGGGTAAAGATGATTCAGATATCGTTTATTATCAGGATCCTGCTGCTGGTGATGTAAGAGATCAGGGAATGCAGATTGATCTCTGGGCCAGTAAGAAAACTCCGGCGGAACTGCGTGATAAAATTGATCAGCTGAATTCTACCTACAGAATGAAAATTGATACGACATTACCTCCGATCAGGTACGAAGAAGTTCCTAATTTTCAGGATGAGCCGATAAATGATGTTCCGCCTCCTGTAGTAACTCCGAAACCAGTAAGTCCAAAACCTTCAACAACGACAACGTCTAAGCCTGTAAGTACAACAAAAACTACAGACACGAAGCCAAAAACTTCTGGTGGCAATCCAGACAACTTAGCTAAGCCGACAACGCCTGCTGCTGAAAAACCAAAAGGTAAGAAAGTTATCATTTAAAAGATGACTTCATAATAAAATTCAGGCTTCAACTTTAAAATGTTGAAGCCTTTTACGTAAAAAATAATAGAATGACAGAAGATAACGAAGAGTTTTTAGACGAAGAATTATTAGATCCCAACAATATAGATATTGATGAGGAGAATAAAGGTTTGTATGAGCATGTGAATATTACTGTTGATGGCAAACAGGAGCCTTTAAGAATTGATAAGTTTCTTTTAAATTTCCGTCAGAATTCTTCAAGAAATAAAATTTCGCAAACCTGCAGAGCCGGAAATGTAGTGGTCAACGGAAATCCTGTGAAGCAGAACTATCGTGTAAAACCTGGAGATCAGATTTCCTTACTCCTTGCACACCCTCCAAGACTGAATGTGATCATTCCGCAGGATATACCTATCAATATTGTATATGAAGATGATGATTTGGTGGTCGTAGATAAAGAGCCGGGCATGGTTGTACATCCTGGTTTTGGAAACTGGGACGGAACTTTAGTCAATGCTTTGGCTTATCATTTTGATCAGAAAGGAGAAAAATCAGATTTAGACAGGGTCGGACTGGTTCACCGAATCGATAAAGATACTTCGGGACTTTTGGTCATTGCTAAAAACGAATATGCTTTAAGCTTTCTTGCGAAACAGTTTTTTGAAAGAAAAACCAAAAGATTGTACTGGGCTTTTGTATGGGGGAATGTGAAAGAAGATACAGGCACGATTACAGGTCATATTGGAAGACATCCCAAGAATAGAATGCAGATGTATACTTATGTAGACGGAAGCGCAGGGAAGCATGCTGTAACGCATTATAAAGTTTTGGAAAGATTTAAATACATGACCTGGGTAGAATGTAAATTGGAAACGGGAAGAACGCACCAGATCAGAGCCCACTTCAAACATATTGGTCATACTTTGTTCAACGATGAGCGATATGAGGGAAATATCGCTCTTCGTGGAGTTAATTTACCAAAATATAAGCAGTTTGTAAAAAATGTTTTTGAAATTTTACCAAGACATGCACTTCATGCCCATACTTTAGGATTTATACATCCCACGACTAAAAAGGAATTGTATTTTGAAAGCCCAATGCCTCAAGATATGGCGGATGCCGTAAAAAAATGGAGAAATTATTTAGAAAACTAAAAATATATTGAGAATTTTTTTATATTTGTTGAATTGAAATCAAGATTTGTTATGAGAAAACTATATGCTATCGTATGTTTAGCTCTTTTGTCTAATGCGTACAAAGCACAAGAATCATTACCATACTATCAGCAATATCTATTAGATGGTGAGTTCCTGTTCAACCCTGCACAATATGGTAAAACGGACTATGTACAGCTTAATCTAAACTATCAACAACAATTTTCAAAATTTAGCGAATCTCCAAACGTACAGTCTGTGGGAATCAATGCTAATATTTTTGACAGAGTGGGAGCGGGTATTTCCGTTTTTAGAGATAGCAATGGTCCTATATCAGCAGGAGGTATTACAGCGGGAGCTTCTTACTTTATCCCATTAAGCAGTGAAGGGGATAGAAAAGATCAGTTTTCTTTTGGTACCAGTGTTAATTTTTACAATATGAATTTTGATTATTCTAAAATTAATACAGAAGACGGCTACGATCCATTATTACAAGGAAACGAAAGTAATATCTTTATGGCATATGCAAACTTCGGTTTAGCTGCTACATATAAAGGGTTATTCGGAGGTGTTTCCGTGAATGATATTGCGTTAAGCAACGACGAATCTATTGTTAACAATTATGAGCCATCGCCAATCAAATTCTTCTTAAATTTAGGATATGACTGGAAGATTGCAGACAATATTGCCATTACACCTTCAGCTTTAATCAATTTAAATACCAATTCTACAAGAATGATGGATTTAAACCTGATGGCTACCTTCTCAAACGACATCAACGCATTCTCTTTTGGGGTAAGCTACAGAGGTGTTCAGAACAGATTTGATAACCAGCAGTTGAGTATTTCACCAATCGTAAAAGTAAGATTCAACAAATTTATGGTGGGTGCTACTTACAACCTTGGAATGTCTGACATTCAGGAGTACGGTGGAAACAGCTTCATGATCGGTTTAGGTTACAACTTTGATAACTTTATTAATCATAGAGGATTTAGATATTAATCTGATTTAATTTAAATAAATTTGAGCTCTGAATTTTTCAGAGCTTTTTTTATGATTTACATTCACATTCCTTTCTGCAAACAGAAGTGCAGCTATTGCAATTTTCATTTTTCCACGTCTTTAAATTTTAAAGATGAAATGATTGCTGCGATGAAAAAGGAGATATTTCTCCGCAAAGATGAGCTTCAGAACAAAAATTTGCAGTCACTTTACTTCGGTGGCGGAACTCCTTCTATTCTTTCCGGCGATGAAATCAAGTCTTTAATTGATGAGGTTTTGAAATATTTTAGTTTTAATTCTAATATTGAAATTACTTTAGAGGCAAATCCGGACGATTTAGACAAAAACTTTTTAAAGCAATTGTCAAATTCTCCTGTCAATCGTCTTTCTATTGGAACACAAAGCTTCTTTGATGAAGATTTAAGGTTGATGAATCGTGCACATAATGCTTCCGATGCCGAAGGTTCTATCAAAAGGGCACAGGATTTTGGCTTTGAAAACCTAAGTATTGACTTAATCTACGGTTCGCCAACTTCCAATTTAGAGATATGGAAACAAAATTTAAATAAAACCATTGCACTTGAAGTTCCGCATATTTCATCTTATGCGCTGACTGTTGAGCCAAAAACGGCGTTAGAAAAATGGATTGCCAATGGAAAAGTTTCAAATCCTAAGGAAGAAGAACAAAACAGAGAGTTTTATTACATGATTGATTTTCTGAAAGATCATGATTTTGAGCATTATGAAATCTCCAATTTTGCTAAAAAAGGTTTTCATTCAAGGCATAATTCTGCGTATTGGAAGTATAATGAGTACTTAGGAATCGGTCCTTCTGCACATTCTTACAACGGATTTGATGCAAGAAGCTGGAATATCGCCAATAATCAGCAATACATTAAAAAATTAAGCTCTAATCTTCTGGCTAAAGAAACCGAAATCCTCTCTCCAAAAGATCAGTTTAACGAAATGATCATGATCGGATTGAGAACAACTTGGGGTGTTGATCTTGAAAGTTTGAAAAATAAATTTAAAGAAGAAATTTTAGATCAGTTTTACAAAGAAATTCAACAAAAATTGGCTGATGGAATTTTGATCAAAGAAAATAATCATCTCAAAATTCCTGAAAAACATTGGTTTATGGCAGACGGAATTGCTTCGGATTTGTTTCAGGTTTAAAGTCATTAATGTATATTTGGAATTAAATATAATAACCGATGAAGAAAAATTTATTACTATTTTTATTATTGCTTGGAGTTTTACATTATTCTCAAAAACCCATATTTGTTAAAGCAAAAGTTAATGCTGTAAATGTTTACAGAAGTTCTGCCGAGCTTCAAAATTCAGCAAGTTTTTCTATCCCTTCCGGAGCTTCGGAAGTCGTTATTACAAATATTTCTGAAGAAATTTTCGAAAAGTCATTGCAGGTAAGTGTTAACAATAAAAATGTAAGCATTCTATCAGTTCAATTTACCGATAATTATACGTCTGATTATGATATGGATAATACAAATCCACGAATCAAAAAGGTTAGTGACAGCATTACACTGCTGGAAGATCTTGTTTATAAAGCAAGTATGGAGCTTGAAGCTAACAACAAAACGCTCGAACTTTTAGATAAAAATCAAACTGTTCTAGTTGGAAGCAATACATCAAGTGTCGCTCAACTGATGCAGCTCGCAGATTATTACAAGAGCAAAAGGCTGGAAATCAGTACAACAATATCTCAAATCAACAAAAAGAATGCAGATTTTCAAAGAAAACTAAACCGATTGAGAAGCAGCCTGAAAATCAATTCTGAAATGGAAGAAGCATCTTCAGACGGAGTTTTAATTTTAAAGGTAATGAGCTCTTCTGCTACAAATGTGAAAGCAGATATTAGTTATTTGGCAGAAAATGCATCTTGGGAACCTTTCTATGAAGTAAGAGGAAATAAACTTTCTGAGCCTTTGGATGTTTTGTTTAAAGCAAAAGTAAGACAAGATACAGGTCTCGATTGGAAAGGCGTAAAACTATCTTTAATCAATGGAAGATCAAGCAGAAATAGTACAGCACCGGTTTTAAATCCATGGTTTTTAAATTCTTTTAAAGCTGAAGATCAAGTGTCAATAAGAGGCTATAGCACTCAAAGTGATACTGTAAAAACCAAAGAAATAGAAGAAGTTGTGGTAATGGGATATGCTTTTAAATCTGTTGAAAATCAGTTCAATATCAGCTTTGATGTTGACGTTCCTTATGATATTCTCTCAAATGATCAGGAAAATTTTATTAACTTGAAACAGGAAAAGATTCCCGCAGTTTATAAGTATTTTGTTGCGCCAAAATATAGTAAAGATGCTTTCTTAATCGCTAAAATTAAAGATTTTAATAAATATAATCTGATTTCGGCTTCGGCAAATATTGTCTTTGAAAATATGTATATTGGCGAAACAACAATTAAACCCAATCAGACAACTGATGAATTAAGTATTACACTTGGGGATGATAAGAAAATCAGTGTCAGAAAAGAGGTAATTGATGATAAATCTAGCGTGAAAATGTTTTCATCTTATCAGGAAAAGACAATTACATACGATATTGTCATAAGGAATAATAAAAAAGAGGCTATTGAGATAGAAATAAAAGATCAGTTTCCACTTAGTAAAGACGAGTCGGTCAAAATAGAATTATTGCAGACGGATAATGCAGAACAAGACAAAGAAAAAGGATATTTGACTTGGGATGTTAAAATTTCACCATCAGAAACAAAGAAATTCAGAGTAAGTTATAAAGTAAGATATCCGAAAGATTTTTCAATTAGTAATCTTAATTAATTTTAAATTCTATTCACTATTTTTGCATAAAATTTCATTCGTTTGAAAACTAAAAAACAGGATTATTCGCATCTTTCACCAAAGCAGCCTATCGGAATTTTTGATAGTGGAGTGGGAGGTTTAACGGTGGCTAAAGAAATCAAGAGACTTCTTCCCAATGAAGATCTTATTTATTTCGGAGACACCAAACATCTTCCTTATGGTGAAAAATCCAAAGAAGCGATTATAGGATATTCTACGAAAATCACCAATTTTCTACTCGAACAAAACTGCAAAGCAATTGTAATTGCATGCAACACAGCCACAGCAAATGCTCTAAATGACGTAATGGAAGCTGTAGCAGGAAAAGTCCCGGTAATTGATGTGATCAATCCGGTCGCTGAAAAGGTTGCTTACGAGATTCATACGAATGTTGGAGTAATTGCTACGAAAGCGACAGTAAATTCAGGTTTATATAAAAAAAGCATTCGTAAGCATAATAAATTTATCAAGGTTGATGAATTGGCGACTCCGTTGTTGGTTCCGGCGATTGAAGAAGGTTTTAAAAATCATCCGATTACGCATTCGATCATTTACAATTATCTGAGTAATGCTAAATTGAAAAATATCGAAACACTGATTCTAGGATGTACCCATTATCCTCTTTTGATTGATGAGATTAAACAATATTACGGAAATCGTGTTCGTGTAATAGATTCGCCGAATATTGTAGCAAACCATCTTAATATTATTCTCGATAAATACAATTTATTAAATCAGAATAACCCGAAACCAACGTACCAGTTTTACCTGTCAGATATCACCAAAAACTTTGAAAAAATTTCAAAAAAGTTCTTCGGAAAGACAATCGATTTAGAATTGAAAGTTTTATAAAAAAACTCAAAAAATGAGTTTTGAAACTGATTTCTACGATTACGCAACTATCTCTGAGAAGTCAGCTCACAATGCAATAATAGAGAAGTATAATCAGGAATTATATTTCTTCCTGATTATATATATCTTCTAAATCTGTTGTTTCTTCCTGATTTGGTTTAAAAAAACTAAAACTTACATTTCCGTATCTTCTGGTATCGACGAAATTTGGATGATCAAATTTCAACCTGCTTTGATGTTCAATCACCAAAATACCATTCGGTTTCAGGTATTTATTGTTTAAAACCAATGAAATTAATTCGTAATATTTTTTTTCTTCCATTTCGAAAGGAGCATCGGAAAATACGATTTCGTAAGATTTTTTATTTCTGAATTTCTTTAGCCAGTCAAAAACATCACCACGCTGCACACTTACATTTAAACTAAAACCCAGTTCTGAAGCTGTAGAATTTAAAAAAGATGTGTGTTTAGGATTCATTTCTACTGAAGTAAGATCTTTGCAGCCTCTTGAAGCAAACTCAAAAGTGATGGATCCGATACCCGCAAAAAGATCAAGAACCGATATCGACTGCATGTCGTAAGTGTTCTCAAGAATGCTGAATAATGCTTCTTTTGCAAAATCAGTGGTCGGTCTTACATCAAAATTTTTCGGAGCTGCTATTTTTTTGGCTTTCCACTTGCCGGCAATTATTCTGTACATTTTTTATTAGGTTTTAGATAGTAGGTAAAAGGTAGCAATAGAAACTAAATTCTAAAAACTGCATCCTGTAACCTAATTAAGGATGAAATTCTTATTCGGAATGTTGTCAAAAACGATCTTTATATTTTTTACAAACTTCTGAAGTTCTGAAATAAAAGTTTCGTTTTCTGTAGTTTCACCATAAACAAAAAAGTTGGTGTCATTGATTCCGAAACCGATTTTGCTTAATGTAAACATCACGAAATAAAGAAAGTCTACTTCCGAATTGACATCCAAATTATTGTATAAAATTACTTTCTTGTTATCAATGGCAAAAAACTCGCACTGATTATGATAAAGATTGATGTGAATTTCTTTTTTATTCTTATTATGAATAGAATTTAAAAACTTTTCTCCCGAGAAATTAAATCTCACAGGAATCGAAAGGTCTTTGATTTTGCGATAAAAATCTTTCGGAAAAGTATAATAAAACTGGACATTGAATTTTTTATTTACCGAAAGCATGAGTTCTTCATTTTCTTTATCAACAGGCGCATTGAAAGAAATGAGATCATATCCTGCATCATGTTCCGCAAAACCTTCCGGCATTAGCGTAAAATGATTTAATGCTGAGATTACAGAAACTTCATCAAACCTTTGTTTCAGTAAAACTTCTTCAAGTTTTTGAGCAATAAAATTCTTCGGAGATTCTTCATCAACCAGATAAGATTTCTCTTCCAAAACATTTTTATTCTTGGAAATCTGATAGATCAGTCCGTCTTTCGTGAAAAGTAAATTTAGTACGTTCATATGACAATTGCTGCAAATTTAGTGAAATTCTACCATTACCGCACCCGATTGGTGATGAAGTATTTCTTTGTTGTAAAAATCCAGACCTGTTTGACTTTCAAGGACGTCCCAAACTAATTTCTGAAGTACACCATCACCGATTCCATGTATGATTTCAAGCCTTTTCAAATGATTTTTCCGGCAAAAATTAATGGTCTGAATCAGTTTTTCCTTCTGCATAAATAATCTCTCAAAACTATCATAGTCATTCGGATTTTTGACTAAATTGTGAAAATGCAGGTCGAGAACCAAAGGATGTTTATCGTGTTTTTTAGAAGTTACTTTTCTGGGTTCGGCCTTTTGTACTACTTTTATATTTTCGTAGATAGAAGCATTTTTGGGAACCAGTTTTTCTTTCGGATATTGATGAGTAAAACCATATTCGTCTTTGAAAACCACGATATTTCCATTAACCGAAGTGATTACTCCACTCAAATCTTCATCCACTACCGAAACTTTATCGCCTATTTTCATAATTTTTTCTAAACAAAATATCTACTTAAAGTTTGTCATTCCGGAGGAATCTCAGCACTAAAAATTTTTTAAAATAAATTTAGATTCCTCCAATATGCCGGAAATTTATCAATTATAATTAAATCTTTGTTCCTAATTCAATAATTTCCAAATCCTTAATTTCTGTACCATCAATTACAAATCGCATCATCGTTCTCATTTTGTGCCAACCTTGTTTTCCACAAGCTCCAGGATTTAAATGTAAAAGATTGTTTTTCTGATCAAACATCGCTTTCAAAATATGAGAGTGTCCTGAAATAAATAATTTCGGTGCTTTTCCAGAGATTTCTTTTTGTGCTAAAGGTGTATATTTTCCGGGATAACCACCGATATGAATCATTAAAACTTCTACATTTTCACAAAAAAAGCGTGTCACTTCGGGAAATTCTGAACGGATTTTTGCGCCGTCAATATTTCCGTAAACACCTTTTAAAGGTTTTATTTTTTCAAGCTGTTCAATGATTTCAAAACTTCCAAAATCTCCGCAATGCCAAATTTCATCAGCCTGTTGAGCGTAATCTAAAATTCGGTCATCGATGTAAGAATGAGAATCGGAGAGTAGGAGGATTTTGGTCATTGTTAAATGAGAATTTCTTTTGAAATGCAAATTTACTCAATAATACCGAATTGATTAACTTTGGAAAAATTTAAAAAAAATGAAGCAGAAGCTATCTCTATTCTTTGTTCTTATCTCTTTTATCGCATTCGCTCAGGTCGAAGAAAAGAAATTAGACGAATTGATCCAAAATACCTTAAAAACATTCGATGTTCCCGGAATGTCGGTCGGAGTCATCAAAGATGGGAAAATTATTTATTCAAAAGGTTTTGGAGTACGTTCTTTGACGACAAAACAACCGATGGATGATACTACTTTAGTAGGCATTGCTTCCAATTCTAAAGCATTTACCTGTACAGCTTTAGCGATTTTAGCAGACGAAGGAAAACTGAACTGGGATGACAAAGTTTCCAAATATATTCCTGAATTTCAGATGTATGATCCGTATGTTTCTCAAAATGTTACGATTAAGGATTTGGTGACGCACAGAGCCGGGTTAGGTCTTGGACAGGGCGATTTGATGTTTTTTCCTGAAGGCGGAAATCTGACTGTCAATGATATTGTTCATAACGTAAGATATTTAAAACCCGAAAATCCTTTCAGAACAACTTTAGATTATAATAATGTGATGTTTATCGTTGCCGGAGAAGTGATTCACAGAGTTTCGGGATTGAATTGGGCAGATTTTATCGAACAAAGAATCATGAAACCCGTAGGAATGAATTCAAGTTTCGGAAGTTACAACAGGGCAAAAGCGGTTACCAACAAAATCGACGCGCACGCTCCGGTTGACGGAAAAGCAATTGCAGTTCCTCACGACTGGAACGAAACCGGAAATGCAGCAGGTGGAATCATGAGTAATATTAAAGACATGACAATTTGGGCAGAATTTCTTTTAAACGGATTCACCACTAAAGAAGGAAAGAAATTAGTTTCAGATAAACAAATTCAGCAGCTTTGGAATTTGCAGATTGCAAGTCCGGTTGCGATGAAAAACCCTTATGATACAGGTTTTTATGGTTATGGCTTGGGCTGGTTTTTAAGTGATGTGAAAGGTCATAAACAAGTTCAGCATACAGGAGGTTTGATCGGAACAGTAACTCA
The DNA here is from genome assembly GCF_058310155.1 of Chryseobacterium sp. DT-167. Lineage (NCBI taxonomy): Bacteria > Pseudomonadati > Bacteroidota > Flavobacteriia > Flavobacteriales > Weeksellaceae > Chryseobacterium > Chryseobacterium sp. DT-167. The sequence continues at coordinate 52,678 of NZ_JBZEEQ010000011.1, forward strand.
GTTTACTTTGATTCCTGATATGAAACTTGGAATTGTAGTTTTGACCAATCAACAATCCGGAGCAGCTTTTAATACAATTACCAATACTGTAAAAGATTCTTACCTTGGAATTGCTGACAGAAACTGGTTGAAAACTTACGGTGACAGAATAAAAAAAGCCGATGCAGAATATGATAAGCAGAAAAAAGAAGCGTTTGCCAAATCTGATGCTTTCAGAAAAGAAAAAAACCTTTTGCCAAAAGCAGAACAGTTTGTAGGGAAATACAATGATGTCTGGTTTGGTGATGTTGACATTATTCAGCAAGGAAATACATACAGAATTTCCTGTCAGAATTCTCCACGATTAAAAGGCGAATTGCTTCCCTATTCAAACAATTCTTTCATCATCAGATGGGACGACAGAAGCTACGATGCCGATGCTTATATTATTTTCAACTATGACGAAAACGGAAAAGCTCAATCTGCAAAAATAAAAGCAATTTCTGATATTACAGATTTTAGTTTTGATTTTGATGATCTGGATTTGAAGAGAAAGTGAAATAAAAAATGAACCGTTAACATTCATTTTAGATATACTTTACCAACTTAATAAATGTTAATGGTTCAATGATCAATAGGAACGGACTTTAGTCCGTTTTTTATTTTTTTAGCAAAAAACTTTGAAAATTATTAATCAGCAAAAAATATTGTTAAAAAGCAGACTAACTGTACACACAAACTCAAAATATTTATTGATACAGATTTAAATTTATTTTTAATTAAAATATAAATATTAAAGAAGAAAAAGAAAATGATTCCAAGGATGATCGGAATTGTCAGAATTTCTGCAAATACATTTATTACATTGATCTTTTCCATTTTTAAAGAATAATACACTAAAAATAGAATGTATCCCAAACAAAAAATGCTTGCTGTCAAAATAAAAGTATTCAATCGGATTTTCATTAGAATAAATTTATAATTGGATCTTATTCGGCTCATAAAAAAATAAAAGCTTTTTATCGGCTCCATCAAACTGTGACCAAGAATCACAATTGACTTCAAAACCAGCAACCCCACAAGTGGGAAAATGAAAAATATCTTCCGAAATCGAATTGGCAAAATTTGAAATTCCGTTGTTGTGTGAGAACAATGCGACCGAATCGACCTCATTATTCAAATCATAAATTACTGACTGAAAATTATTTTCGGAAGGATTGTATAATTTTTCGTTTGTTATGTAATTCAGCCTGTAGGTCTGATTAAAGATTTTGCACGTATTCAAGGCTCTCACCGCCGGACTTGAAACTAAATAGTCAATCGCTACATTATTGTTTTTTAAAAATTTAGACATCTTCAGAGCATCCTGTAACCCTTTGTCAGCCAAAGGTCTGTCAAAGTCTTCCGTTTCTTCCGGCCAGTCACTTTTTGCATGTCTTACTAAGATGAGTTTCTTCATAGTTCTGAGTTTGGAATATTAAAATTATAAAAAAAAATCGTTGAATGTCACATCATTTTATAAAAAAAACTGCGTTATGAATAAAATCATTAAAATTTCTTAAATTTGCAGACTTATGGGACAAATCCTTGCGATAGACTACGGAAAGGCTCGTTGTGGTCTTGCAGTAACCGATGATATGAGGATTATTGCCAGCGCACTGCAGACTGTGGAAACAAAGTTTTTGATGGAATTTTTGACAAAATATTTCAGCGAAAATAAAGTAGAAGACATTGTAGTTGGTCTTCCTGTTGATTTGCGGGGAAATCTTTCTGAAGTGGAAACGGATATTTTAAAATTTATTGAAAGTTTTAAAAAAGAATTTCCAGATATTCAGGTTCATCGTCTTGATGAAAGATTTACGTCAAAAATGGCTTCGTTTTTTATTTCCCAAAGCGGGAAGAGCAAAAAACAGAGACAGGAAAAGGGATTAATAGATAGAGTAAGTGCAACCATCATATTGCAGAATTTTTTAGAACAAAGAACAAGATGATTTTACCAATTAGAGCCTTTGGAGATCCTGTTTTGAGAAAAGTGGGAAAAGATATAGATAAAGATTATCCTGATTTGCAGGAGCTCATCGACAATATGTTTGAAACCATGTACAGTGCCAATGGTATTGGGCTTGCTGCCCCACAGATTGGTTTAGATATCCGTGTGTTTATCGTAGATGTAAGTCCGTTGGCAGAAGATGAAGATTATGAAGATATTGCTGAAGAGCTGATAGACTTTAAAAAAGTATTTATCAATGCTCAGATTCTTGAAGAATCGGGTGAAGAGTGGAAATTTAATGAAGGATGTCTTTCGATTCCCGATGTGCGGGAAGATGTCAAGAGAAAAAGTACGATCGTAATAGAATATTATGACGAAAATTTTGTGAAGCATACAGAAACTTTTTCCGATATTAGAGCCCGCGTAATTCAGCATGAGTATGACCATATTGAAGGCACGCTGTTTACCGATCATTTAAGTTCTTTAAAGAAAAAACTGGTAAAAGGTAAACTGGTGAAAATCTCTCAGGGTGATGTATCAATCAACTACAAAATGAGATTTCCGAAGTAATAAAAATAGAAAATAAGTAAATAAATAATAAAGTGCGGTTTGTCTTGAGCAGATTGCTAAAATTTTTAAAAAAATAAGATTATGCTGTTAGAAAAAATAATTTCGATTTCTGGTAAACCAGGTCTTTACAAATTAGTTTCGCAATTGAAAAACGGATTTATTATTGAAGACGTTACAACAAAAAAGAAAGTAAGCATCGGTAACTCAAGTCAGGTGAGTTTGTTGGATAATATTGCTATGTTCACATTCGACAAAGAAGTTCCTTTGTTTGAAGTTTTTGAAAATATTGCTAAAAACTACGAGTACAAAGAAACAATTTCTCATAAGTCTACTGACGAAGAATTGAGAGAATTTATGGGAGCATCTCTTCCGAATTATGATACAGAAAGAGTATACTATTCTGATATTAAAAAATTGGCTCAATGGTATAATATTCTTCACAAAGCAGGATATATTACACCAGAAAGCTTCGTAAAAGCAGAACCGGAAACTGTAGAGGGAGAAAGTGCAGAAGCAGATATTACCGCAGATAAAGCAGCTCCGAAAAAAGCAGCACCGAAAGCTGACAAACCTGCAACTCCTAAGGTGAAAGCAAGCTCAGGAGCAAAAGCAGCTACAAAAAGTACACACAGAAAAATGGGATAATTTATTTTATCTGAATCTATACAAAACCTTGTCAGCAATGATGAGGTTTTTTTATTTCTATGCACTTTTACGAAACTCTGAAAATTACTTCTAAATTTGCATTAATTTCAATTCTTAAATTATATGAACACCAGACAAGAAAAACTCGAAGCTTTCGGAAGACTATTGGATATTATGGATGACCTTCGTGAAAAATGTCCGTGGGATCAGAAACAGACGCTTCAGACGCTTCGTCATCTGACGTTGGAAGAAACGTACGAGCTTTCAGATGCGCTTTTGCAGGAAGATTTAATTGAAATTAAAAAAGAACTCGGTGACGTGCTTCTGCATTTGGTTTTTTATGCTAAAATAGGTTCAGAAAAAGAAAGTTTTGATATTGCTGATGTGATCAATTCATTGAATAAAAAACTGATCTTCCGTCATCCTCATATTTACGGTGATGTTGAGGTGAAAGATGAAGAAGAAGTAAAACAGAATTGGGAAAAACTGAAACTCAAAGAAGGCAATAAATCTATTTTGGGTGGCGTTCCGAAAGGTTTACCAAGTATGGTGAAAGCGTATAGAATTCAGGATAAAGTAAAAGGAATTGGTTTTGAATTTCATGATGCTGAAGATGCCTGGAAAAAAGTAGATGAAGAAATTCAGGAATTTCATGAGGAAACTGATTTAGATAAAAAAGAACAGGAATTGGGAGACGTATTTTTTTCGCTAATCAATTACGCCCGAATTTCAGGTTTAAATCCTGATTCAGCTTTGGAGCGAACCAATCTTAAATTCATTTCAAGGTTCCAGAAAATGGAAAATTTAGCTTTACAAGAAAATTTAAAGTTGGGCGAAATGTCTCTCGAAGAAATGGATGTTCTTTGGGAAAAAGCAAAACGTTTTGATTAAATGAAAACCAATCATCCTGCACGAAACCGATTTCAGTATCTGATTGAAATTAAGAAAACTGAAAGGAAATGGCATTTTCCGTTTCTTGCGGCTTTGTGCATTGGTACGCCGCTTTTGCTGGGCTGGTTTTCCGGAAAACCAAACTACGGAAGTCTTTCGAGCTTGGGTGCGTTGACGATATTGTATTTTACCACAGCACCAATCAGTCAGCGAATGATTCATTTGGCAGTTTGCGCTTTTGGGATTATATTTTCCTTTACCATAAGTCTTTTTTTCAGCTTTAATATTTATATGGCAGCTTTATCCTTCGGGATTGTTTCTTTTCTGTCACATTTCATCACTTCTTATTTTAAAATTCCGCCACCTGGAAATTTTTTCTTTATTATGCTTGCTGCGATGGCAAGCACTTTTCAGTTTGATTTGGAAATGATTCCTACGAGAGTTGGATTGGTTGTAATGGGAGCCATTTTATCATGTTCATTGGCTTTTATATATTCCGTTTTTGTTGAAAAGAGTGAGGTGGTGAGTGTTCCCCGAAGAGTTTTTAAGAAGAGAAGATATACCAAGTTTGTAGAAAGTACGATTATTGGTTTGATCATGATGCTGACTTTAATTGTAGGCCATCTTTTAAAATTTCAAAATACGTATTGGATTTCCATTTCCACTGTTGCCATTATTCAGGGACGGAATTTCGAGCATGTCCGTCAGAGAAATATGCACAGGATTTTCGGAACCTTCATCGGTCTCGGTTTGGCTTGGCTGATTCTACTTTTTGATCCTGAAAAGATTATAATGATAGGAATTATTGTAGTTTTACAGTTCATTGTAGAATTGATGATTGTGAGAAATTATGGTTTGGCCGTGATTTTTATTACGCCGCTTACCTTACTTTTAATAGAAGCGGGGAGTCCCATTCATCATCAAGTTGAAAATCTCATGGAGGCGAGATTACTCGATACGATTATCGGAAGTTTGATGGGACTGGCAGCCGGATTTTTTCTACATCATCAGCAAATTATTAATCAGCTGGAGAAAAATATCAGGTATTCCTTTTTTCAGTTTAAAAAATTAAAAAATTAGAAATTATGCGCATTCTCGTTGTATTTGCATGTATGTTATTAAGTTGTAATCCAAAAGCTCAGGATTCAGTGACAAAATCACAGGACGATCTGAAAACAGAGTTTTCTCTACCCAAAAAATTGAAAGAAGTTTCCGGGATTGCTCTTTCGCAGGATCAGAAAACCATTTGGGCAATCGAAGACGCAGGAAATAAAAATGTGGTGTACGGATTGAACCGACAAGGAAATTTGACTACCGATGTTTTGGTGGAAAATGCCGACAACAATGATTGGGAAGACATTACAAAAGATGCAGCCGGAAATATCTATATCGGAGATTTCGGAAATAACGAAAACGACAGACAGAATCTTTCTATCTTAAAATTAGATTTAAAAAGTGATTCTCAGAAATCGACAAAAGTCATTCAGACAACGAAATTTCATTATGAAGGACAGACTGAATTTCCGCCTAAAAAATCAAATTTATTATACGACTGTGAAGCTTTTGTAGAGAAAGATGGCAACTTTTATTTGTTCACGAAAAACAGAAGCAAAGGTTTTGACGGGACTTTTTTAGTTTTCCAGATTCCCAATAAAGAAGGTGATTTTGAAGCTAAATTGGTAGGTAAACTGAAATTGGAAGGTGGTTACACTGATGCTGCAATTACTTCAGCTACCATCAATTCTAACAATCAGATAGCTCTACTGAACCATAAAAATATCAATGTACTTTCCGGATTTACAGCGAATGATTTTAGTTCAGCCAAAATTCAGAAAATACCATTGAATCACAATTCGCAAAAGGAAGCGGTTGTTTTTGTTGATGATAAAACATTATTGATTGCCGATGAAAAGGATAAGAAAACGGGTGGGAATATCTATCAGTTTTCTATAAAATAAAAATATACATTAGTTTGTCATTCCGGAGGAATCTTAAGAGTTTATTTAAAATGTTGTATAGATTCTTACAGAATGACAAACTTTGTTTTTAAAAACTACCAATTTAGTTTAAGAAAGTTGAATAAGGAATTCAGTGACCGTTAAAAACTCAATCCAACACCACCGGAAATTCTTCCGCCATCTTCACCGATAAAATAATCAACTCTCGCAGAGAATGTTTCAAGAATATTCATCCAGAATCCTGCCCCAACACCTTGATGCCATTTGTCTGACTGTTCACCATCTTTCCATACTCTACCCAAATCGTAACCCACTAAAATTCCCATATTGGTTGGTACAATATTGTTTTTTACACGACCAAAATCCCAACGGATTTCAGAATTGTTGGAGAAATAAGATTTGCCGGCAAATCTCTCATTTCTGTAAGCACGCATTCCATTGTTTCCACCGATGGCTGCAGCCTGATAAAATTCAAAATTATTATTGTTGATAATCATTGCGTTGCTCGAGTTGGCAAACACAAATTTTCCTCTTTTATCGATTCTGTGGAAGATGTTTAACGTTCCATTGAAATTGGCGAAGTTTTGATTAAATTCTGAAATATTCGCTTTCCAGCCTGCATTTAAAATCATTTCCAAACCTAAAGTCGGGAAGGCTTTATTGTCTAAATTTTTAAAACTAAACGTATAGTTTGCTCCCGCAAATTGTTGTCCGTTAAAAACTTCTGGGCTAACATCTTTTGATACAGCTATAAAACGGTCATCGTTGAACTGTACTTTTGCATGCTCAAAATTCAACTGGAACTGATGTTTCAGATTCAGCCAGCTTGTTTTTGAGATAGAAGGAGCAAATTTAAATTGAGAAATGCGCACTCTGTTGTAGTCCCGGTTATCTTCATCAGCATCATTCAAACTTTCATTACCCAAACCAAAGAACGTTCTCGCAAAAAACGGAGTGGTGTAAGTCGCATCAATTCCTGCATCCCAACCAGCGATTGCTTTTTTGAAAATCCCTTTATATCCAACATTAAATCCACCTGTTGCGGTATAATAATTGGCACTGAAACTATGCTTTTGGGTGAAGGGATCACGGATGAAATTATTGACTGTGTAATTTGCAACGATTCCCAAAATCACTCCGTCATCCGGATTGAAATTCGCCATCGGATATCCTGCAAAGAAATTGTATTTCGGGTGCTTCCAATTGTAGGTATTAACATCGTAATCATCGGTGATATGTTTGGTTGCGGATTTTGCGTTGTAGGTATTTTTTGAAGATTTAAAATCGTAAATTTTAACCGTACTTCCATTTTCTACGTTGTACGTATCGTGATTATAACCACCAATTAATCGGATGTTGATCTTAGATTTTCCTTCTCCTGAAACTTCGTAAATATCATCTTCTTCCAGACCGTAAATCCAGAGTTCTTTAGTTTTGATATCGTCGTATTTCTTTTCAAAAACCAGCTCTTCACCTTTATTTTTGTCTAACTGATATTGTTTTACTTCGACAGAATTTCCGGTTTTAATAATGACGAACTTATCCTTGTTAACCGTTCCTGTTAAAGGAATTTTTTCTTGCAAAACATCAAAATATTTTGTCGCATATTCTTCCAGTTTACCTTTTCTCAGTTTCAGTTTTCTTTGGATGTCAGTAATAGTTTCATCCTGAACTTCTTTAGGTAAATTATCAAAAGCATGGTCAATATCAGTATCTGATAAGTGTTCCTGAATGTATTTTGCCTGAGTCGTCCAATCTTCCTGATTCGCATTTTTTAAGAAAATTAAATCCATTGGATAAGGTTCCATATTCATCCAACGAATGCTTTTAATATCGTCTTTAAACGTTTTCATATGTCGGATTGCCGGAATATTCATCAACACTTTAAAAGCTGCACCATCATAATTGCTGAATGCCTGATCTCGGTCGCGGGGAATTGGTTTGTAAACCACTTTATCACCAACTTTATATTCTGCCCATTTCCATTGATCTTCGTGTCTGTCCCAATCGCCGATCAGCATATCAAAAATTCTTGCTCTGATGTAAAGATCCTGATCAACAGAATATTTACCGTCTTTTCTCATGTTTTTCAGAACATCTGAAGTCGAAAGAATGTCTGAAGCATTATCCAATGACTGTAAAGTTTTCGGATCTGAAGAAAAACGTTCTTCAATCATATACAGTTCATCACCGTAGTTTTGATTGTATCGTCCTAATGATTTTTGTTTCGGAATGTAATACAATTCAGGATTGCTGTGGAAAATTCCTAATTTGTCAATCATATTATTAACCGCAAATCCTGTAAAAGGATGATTGGTAGTATAAAAATCGAGTAAAAACCTTTCGGGAAACGTATTGTTGAGTTCGCTTCCAAAACTGTTTTTCTTGAAAGCCTGAGCATTTAGAAAACGGACTGCACTTTTCTTGATTCCCCGCATCACAAATTCCTGTCCGTCATTGGTTCTCAAACGAAGGCTGTTTGACTGGTTTCCACCCCCTTCTCTGACAGGAGAATATCCGGGATTCATATCTGAAAGGTTTTTTGTTTTCGCTTCAATCGGAAGTGCGTAATATCTTCTGTAATGATTTCCCCAAAGCCACCGGTAAAATTTCCCAGCTTTTGTTTGTCTTTCGGAGTAAATTGTTGTTGTTACAGTTGCGGGTAAAGTATCTGGATAGTTATTTTTAAACTCATCAGGTTTTGAAATGACTGCAATTTGTGTCAGTTTCTCAAGTTTATTGTTTTTAGTCGAAAAATATTCAACGTCCGAACTTAAGTCTTTTCTTAGATTTAAAACAGCAAAACCACTTCCACCGGAAGAGAAGTCGGTCTTCTCCACAATCGTTGCCGGATCTGTTTTAGAACCTGCGCCGCTGATGATTTGTTTGATATTTTTGTTTTCGTGATATTGCAGATTATGATCATGACCTGAAACCAGAATGACATTTTCTTTATCCTGAATAATGCTTTTGATTCTGTTGGCAAATTCTGCATAGTGTGCATTGCTAATATCTTCCATACTCGCTCCGGAAGAACTTCTCAAAACATTGATCAGACTTGCAACTCCGGGAACAGGAAGTTTTCCATGAAATGAAGAAAGGTGAGATTTAGCCGAATTAAAACCAGCATGTACACCCGAGCTGATCACGGGATGATGTAAAGCAACAATAATTCTTTTATCCTGATTTTTTGTAATTAAATCTTTAAACTCAGCATAAAAATCTGCGGTCGTCTTAATGTCGCAACCTTTGTTGATTCCCGGATATTTGTCCCAGTTGATTAAAGCCCATTCAGAATCAAGAACGATGAGTTTGATGTCTTTGGTTAAATTAATATCGTCAATCGGACAGGAATTTTTAGGTAAAAAAGCTTTTTTGTCATTCAGATAAGATTTTACAAATTCTTCCTGAGCTTTCAGACCTTCCAAACCGTGATACCAGTCGTGATTTCCGGGAATGACCAATGTTTTCCCCTTGAAATTTTTGGTAATGGCTAATTGGTTTTCCAGTTTTTGTTTGGCTAAAGGATAACCTTTATCACTTTCTTTCGGCATTCCCAACGGATAAATATTGTCTCCCAAAAACAAAAGCATGGAGTTTTTATCAGCAGAATCTAATTTATTTTTTATAAAATTTAAAGTATGCTGCGCCTGCGGTTCATCGGCATTTCCTGCATCACCTACGAGGAAAATTTTAAAATCATTTTCAGTTTTTGCATCAGAATTTTGTATTTCATGCAAGTTTTTTCCTTTTTGTACGTTATAGGTTGCACACGAAAACAAAAATCCGGAAAGAAGGACAGTTCTCACAATTGCCGAGAATATTTTTCGATCAAATTTAAAGGATAAATTCATACATTTACATTAAGAAAAATTCAGAAATGAGCGTTTTAAACAAAGCCAAAAATTATGTTGAAAACTTATTCAAAGATAAGTTATCTTCCGTATATTTTTACCATAATTTTATACATACCACGTACGCTGTCAATAAGGCTGAAGAGATCATCAGTCACTCTGATGTTTCTGAAGCTGACCGGGAAAAAATTTTACTTGCACTCTGGTTTCATGACGTGGGTTTTACTGATTGTAATGCAGAAGGTCATGAGAAAAAAGGAGTGGAAATCGTTACCGAATTTTTGCTTCGTGAAAATGCGTCCAGAGAATATATTGATGAAGTTTCAAAACTGATTCTTTCAACAGAAAAATATCATCAGCCACAGAATTTTCTGGAGCAAATCATGAAAGATGCAGATTTCAGTCACTTTGCAAGTCCGTTTTACAATGATTCTGCGGAAGCTTTGCGAAAAGAATGGGAACTAACTGGCGGAATGTGCTTTTCTAATGACGAGTGGAACGTGATGAACGTAGATTTTCTGAAAAACAAGCACAAATATTTTACAGATTACGCCAAAGAAAACTGGGAGCCGCTTAAAATGAAAAATGTAAAAAAGTTGGAGAAAAAGCTTGATAAAGAAGAAAAACCAAAGAAAGAAAATTCAGATTCTAAAAAAGATAAAGACCCAAAGTCTGACAGAAGTGTAGACACGCTTTTCAGAGTGACTTTGAATAATCATACAAGATTAAGTGATATTGCAGACAGTAAAGCCAATATTTTACTTTCGGTGAATGCGATCATCATTTCGGTTTGTCTATCTGTTTTAGTTCCGAAATTGGATACTCCGAAGAATGCACATTTGATTATCCCCACTTTTTTTCTGTTGATTTCGAGTGTGATGACGATCATTTTTGCCATTCTTTCTACAAAACCGAATGTCACCAAAACAACATTTACCAATCAGGATATTGAAGACCGAAAAGTCAATCTTTTATTCTTCGGGAATTTCCATCAGATGAAATTTGACCATTACCTGAGCTCAATGCATGATTTGATCAAAGACAGAGATTATATTTACGATTCTATGGTGAAAGATTTATATTTTCTCGGAAAAGTTTTAGACAGAAAGTACAAACTTCTTTCGGTAACATACCAGATTTTTATGGCAGGAATTATTATCTCTGTACTGTCTTTTGCGTATGCTTTTCTGACGCTTTAGAAATAGAAATATTTATATTTAATTTTGGTTAAAACCTGTTTAAGAAGAAGCTTTTTCTAAATTGGAAAGTGGAAGGATGAAAAAATATGCATATTTTCCTTTAAACAAAAGAAACCCTCAAAGCCAACAATCCTGTAATCCCCTGAAGATCTTCAACTCTTAGAAATTCAACATCTGCTTTCAGAACATTTAGTTTTTGAAGTCGGTTGATATATTGCAGATATTCGCGTTGATTTTCCATGCCGAAATAAACGATGGTGATTTTTCCCGGACTGGTAATTCTTTCTGTAGAATCTTTGATGTGGGCTTTTTCAAGTCTCTTCTTAATGATTTCAAAGTTTGAATTGAAAGCGCCGTCTACATCAAAACGTTTTTCATCCATTCGGAAACGGATGTCTATTTTTTCGTTATAAACAAAAATCAGCGAAGCAATATCCAAAGATATTGGAAGATCTTTTTTGAACAGATGAAATTCTTGTTCCATCATACAAATGGTTTCCAGTTGCCAATATCTTAATTCATGAACTACTTTTGTAGAATAAGGTAATTCTGGAGCGATATTGTGACCGATATAGAGATTATGCTCGACTCCGTCAGATTTAAATCTTTCAAAATAATGAGGGAAAATTTCCTGAGCAATCACCTGTTTCTCATCTAAAATATCAGCCAGCTTACGGTTGAGAAGTGTAATAGAATCATCTAAATTTTTTCGGTTGGCGTAAAAAAGATCATTTTGTTTAAAAACCTGACTGAAATAATTTTTGATTTTATCTTTAGTATTTTCGTCGGTTTTAATCTCAAGATTCGCCTGGAAAAAGGGATGAATCTCTTCACGCAAAAATCTCTGAAACCTCTGCTCGGTATCGGCTTTGATCTCATTGTTGAGCTCGTTTTCAAAAACATCCAGAGCCAGCGTATATTTTTCTGCTTCAGGAGAATTCAAAAGAGCAATTACTTCACAAATGCCGTCAATCTGTTGATTGAGATCTTCAAGCATCAGATTATACCGCTTCTCAGAAGAAGCACGAATATCGGAAAAGCTGAATAACGGAGTAAGATTTTTAAACGAAATTTCTTTCAGAGTATATATTTTTTTTGATAGATAAGCATTAAAATACCGTTCTGCTTCGTTTCTGAATTTCCAGATAACGCTGTCATGAATCGTGGTATATTCCCGCTGAATGATGGCTTCTATCTGATTATTTCTTTCGTAAGAAAATCTGGTGAGAGAAAAAATAATCATATCGGCAACAAATTCCAGCTTTTTCAGTTTCAGACCGTTGAGACTGTTGGGAATGGAAGACGTAAACTCCATAATAGCGAGAAGTTCGTTGTCTTTCATGATCGGAATCACCATGAAACTATTGATCTGGTTGTCTTTCAGAATACTGAAGGAAGGCAGTTGTCTGATCTCGTCATCCAATTTATCAACGTTGGAGATTACGATCGGCTTAGAATTATAGGTGATGTTTTCAAAAGCGGTCTTGCGGGTTTCTTCATCAAACGTATTCAGCCAAAAATCTAAAAGATAATTGGTAAAGACGTTTTCGTAGATCGGAAGTTTTTCGAGTCTTTTATTTTTGGTATTGAAAAGCATTAACCCGAAATTGAGCTCGGCGACATCAAAATACGATTTGAAAATTTCTTTCAGATTTTCATCCGGAGCTGGATTTTCAGGGTCAATTCTGATAAGGGTAGATTTCAGATCAGAGAGGGCAACTTCTGAAGTACAGTCGACAAGTGAAATGATGCTGAAACCATTTAAAATCCACGATTCTGGGGGAAAATGTTTTTTCCAGAGATTGATATCATCTAAATTCTCAAGAAGTATATCAAGGATTTCGTCATCAGGAATTTCAGTTCCTTCAGCCGGATAAACATCGCTGAAATCTGAATTGACGGTGATTTTGTAATGCTTGATAATACCGTCTTTGTTTGGGATGTCGTAATAAAAAGGGATCGTAACCTTAATATCTTTTTTAAGATAGGTCTGCAATATAAGGCAGCAGCAAAATACATAATATTCATCATCGCTGATGTCTCTGAATTCAATTTCAAAATCTTTTCCGGCATCAGTAAGAATATTCTGAAATCTTTCAGTATAATTAAATGTAATGTTGGTGAGAGGAATTCCTGCAGCTTTAATCTCATTTCGGGTCAATCCGGTAGGGAAGAGGTCTGCGAGTAAAAGTCTGATGAGGTCTTTGTGTTTTTCGAAAACAGAAAGATCCTGAAAACCTTCACGCAATTCTTTGAAATTTTTGGTTCTTTCAATCAGCGATTCTGCATAATTGGCCCGATATTCCAGACGGTCATTGTAACGGATATGCTCCAACACATCCAAATATTTTTTGAATGATATAAAAACCTGAAACGGACTTTCTTTCTTGTAAAAATTCGACAAAATCTGAAAAAAATTGTGAGGATAAAGGTATGAAAAAAGGTCTTTTAAAAGGTAAACGGAATGAGATAATTATAGTGAAATATTTATCCATACATCTTTGAAATAAGTTTCACTTAGTTATATTTTAAATCAAATCATTACCATGTCTCCGATAGCGGTATACATCGTAAATGCTACCCAAAGCCAGAAGCTCTGCGCAACAATGAATCAGAATCTAAAATGATTATTTTTTTGGCTTCAAAGAAAAATTATCTACATAAACTGCCTGATGCACTCCATTCAGCAAAACTTTCAAACCTAAATTTGAATCTTTCTTTAAAGCAATGTCATATGTTTTTTTGCCTCCTGTTATTTTTGCAGATTTAGCTATTGAAACATACGATTTTGTATCTGAAGTTTTGATTGAGAACAGTTCCAATGCAGTTTCACCACCGTTATCAGAAATGTCAAGAGTCAGGGTGTATTTTCCTGCTTTAATTTTTGGAGTTACCAAATACATATTTTCACCGGGATTAGTCATCGAATAGAAAACTATTTTTTTATCACTGGCATAAAGCATTGCTTTTCCCTGCTGAGCAGTCCAACATTTGTTAATATCTTTCCAGGTATCAAAATTTTCTGCGATTGTGGTTAAGGTCTTACACTGTGCATTTGCTGCAAGAAAACCTCCGAAAACTATTATTCCTGTTAATGCGATTTTTCTCATAGATCTTTATATGTGATGATGCAAAATTAGTTCAAAAAAACCTTTCAAAAGAATTGAAAGGTTGAGTATATATTTTTAAAATTGAATTACAGACCAAACTGCTTTGCAAACAGATCAGGGAAAACACCCAAAACAACCAATGATGCAATAATCACTACCGCAACAATATTATAAGTAATGGTTACTTTCTCTGAAGTTTTGAAAGTCGTTTCTTTAAAGAAGAACATCGCAATAATCAATCTTAAATAATAAGCAATAGAAATCGCCGAACCTAAAACTGCGACAATGACTAAGAAGGTATTGTCATCCTTCGTAAGTGCTTGAGCAAATAAAGAGAATTTACCCATAAAACCTGCCGTCAGTGGAATTCCTGCCATAGAAAGTAAAGAAATTGTAGCTACTACAGCCAGTAAAGGTTCTGTTTTTGCCAATCCTTTGAAAGCTCCGAAAGATGTTTCTCTTTTTATTTTTTCTACCCAAATCAGGCACATAAAAACTCCAACAGTTGAAAGTGAATATGCGAATAAGTAAAATGCTAAAGTATACGTAGAAAGTGCATTCATTCCGAAGAATACCAAACCGATATATCCTGCGTGAGAAACTGACGAATACGCCAACATTCTTTTCGCATTGGTTTGTGCAAGACCCATTACGTTCGCAAGAACCAGAGTGATGATTAAGAAAACTCCAAGAATATTGATCCATTCAGCAGTTACGCCCGAAAATCCGATCGTCATTAATCTGAATAATGCAAAAAACCCTGAGATCTTTACAACACTTGCCATGAAAGCCGTAATCAATGAAGGCGAACCTGCATACACATCCGGGCTCCACATATGGAAGGGTGCCAAAGCTACTTTGAATGACATTGCACAAAGCATTAAGATAACCCCTAAAATCAACATGATATTTTTAGGATTCGTAATGGTGAATTCCTGAATTCTATATAAATCGAAAGTTCCTGTACTTCCATAGATAAATGCAATACCAAACAACAGGAAACCTGTTGCGAATGCCCCCATTAAAAAATATTTAATTGAAGCTTCGTTTGATCTTAAATCTGTTTTGTTTGCTCCTGCCATTACGTACAGCGGAATAGAAAGAATCTCAATTCCTAAGAATAAAGTCACTAAGTTCTGGAAGCCGAAAAGGATAATTCCTCCACAAAGCGCAAACAACATTAATGCATACAATTCTGATTGATGGCTTCTGTGATTGCTGAATGCAAAACCTCCCAGAAAGAATAACAGTAAAGTCGTTACAATAGAAATCTTTGTGAATAAAGCTGCATTTGCGCTGAATTCATACATGTGTCTGTACTGCTCGAAGAAAGACGCTTCAGGCAGAAAACTTACATACAGGGCAATGATTAATCCAAAAATCCCAATGTATCTTGCGAATTTTCCCTGTTCAAAAACTCCCGAAAATAACGCAGCAACTGCAGTTAGGAAAACAATAATTAAAACACTCATAATTTATATTTGAGATGAGAAGGTTTAAAGTTTTTTAGTCTAAAGTTTTCAGTTCAATGTTTGAAGTTGAACTTTCAACAGGTCTCTTTTTACTTTTTACCTCTTAGTTCTTTAATCTTTTAATTTTTAAATCTTTTAATGTTAATTAATCATTGAAGTATAAATAAACTTCAGTGAACTACTTACCATATCAATGACCGGCTGCGGGAAAACTCCCAAAACAATTACAAATACTGCAATACTCGCCAATACCGAGAATTCTACTGCTGATAAATCTTTTGCTGTGCTTAAGACTGCATCGTCTCCCTGTCCGAACATTGCTTTTCCGTAGAATCTCAATAGATAAACCGCACAAAGAATAACGGTAAGACCTGCAATTACTGAAGCCAGTACATTAAAGTCAAAGATCGATTTAATCAAAATAAATTCTCCGATGAAACCATTCGTCAATGGAACACCCATTGAACCTAATATGATAATCAAAAACAAAACGGCAAACTTAGGAGCGACTTTCGCCAAACCTCCCATCTGTCTGATATCTCTTGATTTAAATCTTTTATATAAAATATCCGCACAGAAGAACAAACCTGCTACGTTGATACCGTGAGCAAATGTCTGCACCAAAGCTCCTTCAGCTCCTTCAATGGTAAATGTTCCTCTTAAAGTAAGCACTGCAGAAGAGAAAATACCTGCCACCATCAATCCAACGTGTGAGAAAGATGAATATGCAATGATTCTTTTCATATCAGTCTGGATGATTGCGATCAATGCTCCATGTACAATTCCCACAATCGCTAGAATGATTACAATCTGCCCGGAGATTCCGAAGATTGCGGTTGGCGTAATTGGAAGAAGATAACGAAGTACACCATAGATGGCCATTTTAAGCATAATCCCTGATAACAACATCGATCCCTGAGTAGGAGAGTAGGTATAAGTATCCGGCTGCCAAGTGTGGAAAGGGAAAACCGGAAGTTTTACTGCAAATGCAAAGAAGATAAACCAGAAAACAACGATCTGCTGAGTCTCGCCAAGGTCCGCATTATACAAATCTGTTAAAGCAAATGATGCTGAATGTGTGTAAACGTAGATTAAACCTGCCAACATAAACAAAGATCCTACGAAAGTATACACGAAGAATTTTGTTGTGAACTCCAGTCTTTTGTTTTCCTGACCCCAAAGTGCGGCGATAAACCAGATCGGAATCAAAGTTACTTCCCAGAAAATGTAGAACAACAATCCGTCTAAAGCAGTGAAAACACCCACCAATCCGAACTGCATCAGCAAAATCAGACCGTAGAAAGAATTTTTATAGCTTACATTTTCGTTAAAAGATGATAAAATAATGATCGGCATCAAAATATTGGTCAGCAATAAAAGAAGCAAACTCATTCCGTCAATTCCGAAATGAAGATTACTTTTTATAAATTGTGACCAAGGATAGTTGATCTCGTACTGCAATACGCTGTCTACGGTCGGATTAAAATCAAAATCCGAAACAACGTAAAATGTAAGCAGCATTTGAATCAAAGCAATTCCTAATGCCAGGTATTTGCTGGAAGTATTCCTCCATGCAAAGACCAATCCCGAACCTACCAGAGGTAAAAGTAATAATGTTAATAGTAAATAAGACATTATTGTAATATAAAGTTAACAATTAATATAATTCCCACAGCTAAAGACATGATCAGAATGTAGTTTTCTACATTTCCGTTCTGTATACGCTTCATCGATCTTCCGCTGTCTTCAGCGCCTTCTCCGATGTAGTCTACAAAACGATCCAAAACGCCTTTGTCAAACATTTTTCCGCCACGTCCAAGTCCTTCAACAGTTTTTACAATCAATGCATTGTAAAGCTCGTCAACGTACAGTTTCTTAGCAGAAAGTTTTTCCCATCCTGTATAATCGTCTTCAGCAATAGCTCTTTTTTTCTTATTTACATAAGTATTTTTCACGATAAACCAAACTGCAAAGAACATGGCAACAGTTGCTCCCAAAAGAATAAATTCGGTGCTTTCTGCCACTCCTGTAAGTGTAGTTTCCATTTGTTTAAAGCTTTCTTCTGTCAAAACAGGTTTCAGCCATTCCATTAATTTAGCATAATGACCGTGACCGATGAAGTGAGGAAGATTAATAAAACCTCCAAGCACTGATAGGATTGCCAAAACAATTAATGGTAAAGTCATATTTAATGGACTTTCGTGTAAATGATGTTTTTGATCTTCCGTACCTCTGAAATCTCCGTGGAAAGTCAGGTAATACAGTCTGAACATATAAGTTGCAGTAACAGCTGCTAAGATGAATAGCATTACCCAGTAGATTGGGTTTTTAGCATAAGCTGCTACTAAAATTTCGTCTTTTGAAATCATCCCTGATAATAAAGGGAATCCTGAGATTGCTAAAGTTCCGATCAGGAAAGTTGCGTGAGTGATAGGAATGTATTTTTTCAAACCTCCCATGAAACGCATGTCCTGTTCGTTGCTCATTGCGTGGATCACAGAACCTGCACCTAAGAATAACAGAGCTTTAAAGAAAGCATGAGTCATTACATGGAACATTGCAGTTGTATATGCTCCTAAACCTAAAGCAATAAACATGAAACCAAGCTGTGATACTGTAGAATATGCCAATACTTTTTTGATGTCGTTCTGACGAAGTGCGTAGAAACCTGCCAAAGCCGCAGTTAAGAATCCGATTAATAAAATTCCGTCCTGTACGGTTGGAGCTAAAGTAAATAAGAAGTTGGATCTTACCACCAAATAAATACCCGCAGTTACCATCGTCGCTGCGTGAATTAATGCAGAAACCGGTGTCGGACCAGCCATTGCGTCTGGTAACCAAGTATATAAAGGAACCTGAGCAGATTTTCCGGTAGCACCGATAAATAAACTCGCCGTAATAAATATGATGATCGTTCCGTCCAGTTCAAATTTCCCTGCGTTTTGAGCGACAGTTAAATAATCCACTGCGTTTGTCTGAGAGGCAATCATAAAGATTCCGATCAACAAAGCAAGGTCACCAATTCTGTTCATGATGAAAGCTTTTCTTGCCGCTTTCCCATATTCTTCGTTCGTGTACCAGAAACCGATGAGTAAGTAAGAACACAAACCTACCCCTTCCCATCCGATGAATAAGATCAAGTAGTTGCTACCCATTACCAAAAGTAACATCGAGAAGATAAACAGATTTAAATAAGTGAAAAACTTATAGAAACCTTTATCATGACTCATATATCCAATAGAGTAGAGGTGAATCAAAGATCCGATTCCTGTGATGATCATTACCATCATTAATGAAAGCTGATCAATCTGGAAACCGAAATTAATTTGAATTCCGTTAACTCTGAACCATTCAAAAGCTTTTACGATCACGGGCTGGCTTTCAGAATCGAAATTCAGAAATAAGCTTACCGCAATACAGAAAGATCCGAAAACAGCAATGGTAGCCAAGCTTCCAACAACTATTTTGGGAAGATTTTTTCCGAATAAACCGTTAATAAGAAAACCTAAAAGTGGTAAAAGTATTATTGCATAGACTAAATTCTCCATTCTTTATCCTCTTAATTTATTAAATATACTTACATCCACAGAACGGGTATTTCTATAGAGCATCGCAATAATTGCCAAACCTACAGCAACTTCTGCAGCAGCAACCACCATAATGAAGAAAACTAAAAGTTGTCCGTCACTGTTCCCGTTGTACGCTGAAAATGCAGCCAGCAAAAGGTTTACAGAATTAAGCATAAGCTCCACACAACCCAAAATTACAATCGCATTTTTTCTCAGCAATACTCCTAAAACCCCAAGACAGAACAGTACTGACGAAAGGATAATGAAATATTCCAGAGGGACGCTTTGTATAAAAGTATTTACTTCTCCCATAATTTATAAATCTTTTTTACCGATTAATACCGCACCTACAATCCCTGCTAAAATGAGGATGGAAGCAAGCTCAAACGGCAAAACATATTCGTTGAATAAAAGTCTTCCCAGATTCTTTGTAAGGCCAACGCCTTTGTCTACATTTTCTACCACTACATGTTGTTCCTGAACTCCTCTGAAAACACCTAAAACCCCAATTAATAAAAGACCTGCGGTAAAAACTCCAACAAACTTTAAAGTATTGTTCTTCTTACTTTCGTCTTCTTTATTAAGATTAAGCATCATCAGGATATAAAGGAATAAAACCATGATCGCACCTGCGTAAACGATAATCTGTATGATGGCCAGAAACTGAGCATTCAGAAGAATGTACATTCCGGCGATTGAAAACATTGTAACAATTAATGACAGAATAGCGTAGAGAGGATTTCTCGCAAATACGAAGTAAACCGCACTCGACACTGCTAAAAACGCCACCAAGAAAAATAAAAACTGATCCATTATTTTACCGCATTTTTTTGTTTCTCGGACTGTCTTTCTGTGATGTCAATCCTTTCATTAATTTTTTCAACCAATTTATCTTTTCCATAAATGAAAGAACCCCTGTTGGTTTCTACATCAACCAAACGGTCTGTAAGATAAATTGCAGACTTCGGACAGGCTTCTTCACACATCCCGCAGAAAATACATCGCAACATATTGATTTCATATACTGATGCATATTTTTCTTCTCTGTAAAGATCTTTTTCCTCTCTTGTTCTTTCTGCGGCAGTCATTGTGATTGCTTCTGCAGGACAAGCCACTGCGCACAATCCGCAAGCTGTACATCTTTCTCTGCCTTCCTCATCTCTTTTCAGAACGTGCTGACCTCTCCAGATTTCTGTTCTCGGCTTTTGTACCTCGGGATAAGAATAAACATTCGGAGCACGTTTTACAACGGTTCTCACAGCATGCTTAAAAGTAATCCCCATTCCCTTGAAAATCGCCGGAAGGTAGATTTTCTCAGAAAAGGTCATCTCTTTATTTGAAACAACTTTTGATCTGTTTGTAAGTTTCATTTATTTATAGATATTAGATGTTAGACATTAGATTTTAGACTAATCTTGTCTTTTATCTTAATTTATATTCAATTTTTTTAATTTCCAAAAGCTAAAATTACAGCTCCTGTAATCATCAGGTTTACCAATGCCAATGGGATTAATGTTTTCCATCCTAAGTGCATCAACTGGTCATATCTGAATCTTGGAAGCGTCCATCTGATCCACATAAAGATCAAAATTCCGACAACCGTTTTCGTTAAAAATGCTACGATGCTTAAAATTCCTGCTGCATTTTCTCCCCAGTTCTGAGTTACCCATTCGATTCCCGGATAGTTGTATCCACCAAAGAAAAGAACAACGATAAATGCATTTGAAATAAACATATTTACATATTCACCAAACATATACAATCCTAATTTCATTGAAGAATATTCGGTAGAATACCCTGTTACCAATTCAGATTCACATTCAGGTAAATCGAAAGGGTGACGGTTGGTTTCTGCCAAAGCCGATACAAAGAAAATTAAAAATGCTAAAGGTTGGTAAAGTATATTCCAGTTTAATCCGTCTATCTCAAAAAGACCCCAGATTTTTCCAGAAGTCTGAGTTTCGGTAATTACTTTTAAATCTAAACTTCCTGTCATCATGATGATAGAAAGTAGAGCAAGACCCATCGCTAATTCATAAGAAATCATCTGCGAAGAAGCACGGATGGCACCAAGTAAAGAATATTTGTTGTTGGAAGCCCAGCCTCCGATCATAATTCCGTAAACTCCGATAGAAGCCATCCCGATAATGAATAATACACCTACATCAATATTGGCAACTTGTAAATCGAAAGATTCACCACCGATATTCAACGTTTTACCCCAAGGAATCACCGCTCCGGTAATCAATGAAATAAACATCACCAATGCAGGACCCAATACAAAAAGGAATCTTTCTGCATTTTGCGGAGTAAAATCTTCTTTAAAGAAAAATTTTCCACCATCTGCAAGAGGCTGCAGTAAACCAAATGGTCCGGATCTGTTTGGCCCGATTCTGTCCTGCATGATTGCCGCCACTTTTCTTTCTGCCCAAGTGGAGTAGGCTGCTATCGTCAATGATAACAGGAAAAGTGCCAGTACAAGTATCAATTTAAATGTAAGTAAATCCATTTTTTATTTATTTAGATAATAGATACCAGATGCTAGATATCAGATTTAAAATCTGAGGTCTGATGTCTGAAATCTTACGTCTTTAAAAATTATTTTTCGTCTTTTTCGCTGATTTCTTTCGCCATCGGATTGTCTAAAACTCTCAATTCATCTTTAGGTTTCTCGTAATGGTTCAATGAAATAACAGAATGTCTGTCGATATGTCTAGGACCTTCAATGTTCCAGTCGCTAAGGCTCTTTCTTTCGAAACGGCAAGTATCACAGATGAATTCTTCTACTTCTCCCCACTGGTCTTTTCTAGCAGTAACTCTTACCACTTCGTCACCCTTCAAATATACAGTAGTTTTACCGGAACATTTATCACATTTACAAGAAGCATTCATTGGTTTTGTAAACCAAACTCTGCTTGCAAAACGTGCTGTTCTGTCAGTCAATGCTCCAACCGGACAAACGTCGATTACGTTTCCGATGAAGTCATTATCCAAAGCTTTATTTAAATAAGTAGAAATTTCAGCATGATCTCCTCTGAACAAAATTCCGTGTTCACGCTCACCAGTCAACTGATTAGCCGCTAAGACGCATCTTGCACACAAGATACAACGGTTCATATTCAGTTTGATGTGTGGACCTAAATCGTCTGCATCGTATGTGTTTCTCTTAAATTCAGTTCTGGTTTCAAGATTTCCATGTTCGTAGCCCAAATCCTGAAGATGACATTCTCCCGCCTGATCACAAACCGGGCAATCTAAAGGGTGGTTTACTAACAAAAATTCAGTAACCGCTTTACGACCTTCCTGTGCTTTATCAGAAGAAAGGTTTTTCACTTCCATTCCGTCCATCACATTCGTTCTGCAGCTTGCTACCAGTTTCGGCATCGGTCGCGGATCTGCTTCCGAACCTTTAGAAACCTCTACCAAACACGTTCTGCATCTTCCTCCACTGGCTTCCAATTTGCTGTAGTAGCACATTGCAGGTGGTACAGATTTTCCGCCGATTTGTCTGGCTGCTTCCAAAATAGAAGTTCCAGGCAATACTTCAGCAGTCTGTCCGTCTATTGTTATCTTGAATTTTTTAACCTCTTCGCTCATATTCTTTCGCTTTATAATGCGCTAAGCAATAGTTCTTTTTTTATTAATTAAAATCAAATTACTTTGACTTTTTTGCTGTGTTAAATGTATATCCTATTCCAAAATTCACCTGTGCATAGGTAAAATCCTGTGAAGCTTTATCAGGCTTGTTATTAAGAGTGGTTTTAATATCCGGCATATTGATATAACCCAGCTTTCCTTCCGCCTGCAATACAATATGCTTGATAACCACTACACTTAAAGCAGCTCTTGCATCCAATCCGAATCCTGCTAGATGGAATCTGTCACTTCTTTCGTTTCCCATCAGCTGAACATTTGATTTTGGCAATAAAGCGCCTAATCCTGCTCCATAACTCAGAAAAACAGCAATATGTTTTTTATTTAAAACATTATGATATTTCTGAGCCCCAATATTGATATAATTAAGACCGTCTGTGTGTTCGAATGTTAAAAATTCTCCACTGTTCAGGTCTACCTGTCCGTTATTGACCATTCCTGCATATTTGGGATCATTGATGTATCCTTTCAAATCTACGGTCTGGTTTTGATCCATCACATACTTCATGTGATCCATTCCTAGAGTAATACCAAAATTATCTTTAGGGAAATACGTAATTCTATAATTAACCTGCGGGATCGTAATATAGCCCGGATTAAAATAAACTCCCCAATCAAACTTTGTCTGCCTGTCGTGGGCAACTACATTATCCAATTGAAAATCATAGCCATCACCTTTAAAGTGAATGTCTGATTTTGAATATTTCGCATTATTCCATCCCCAAAACACGACGAAGCTTCCTTTTTTGAAAACTCTGCTGTTTTCCTCCTGTTGTTGTCCTTTTAAATTAACTGAACTGAATCCGATCAATAATAAAAGAACGATTATATTTTTCAATTTTTGAGACTCTATTAATTACTTGCTGCAACTGGGATAGGGTCTGCATAATTGGCCAATCCGTAGTTTTGAGTTTGACTTAATTCAGGATTTTTCACATGCCATTCAAATTCATCTCTGAAGTGACGAATCGCTGCTGCAACAGGCCATGCTGCCGCATCACCCAACGGACAAATGGTGTTTCCTTCAATTTTTCTCTGAATATCCCAAAGTAAATCGATGTCTTCCATTTTTCCTTCTCCTTTTTCTATTTTCTTTAAAATTTTATGCATCCATCCCGTTCCTTCACGGCAAGGAGTACACTGCCCGCAACTTTCGTGGTGATAAAATCTCGCCAAAGTCATGGTATGTTCTACGATACACTGGTCTTCATCCAAGACAATAAAACCTCCTGAACCCATCATCGTTCCGGTAGCAAAACCACCATCTGCGAGAGATTCATAGTTCATATATCTTGGTTCACCATTTATCGTTTTCAGTAATAAGTTTGCCGGAACAATCGGAACTGAACTTCCTCCGGGAATACAAGCCTTCAGCTTTTTACCGTTCGGAATTCCACCACAATATTCGTCAGAATAAATGAATTCTTCAACCGTAATGGTCATATCGATTTCGTAAACTCCCGGCTTATTAATATTTCCGCAAGCAGAAATTAATTTAGTTCCTGTCGATCTTCCAACACCGATTTTAGCATATTCTGCTCCTGTAATATCGATAATAGGAACAATTGCCGCGATAGATTCAACATTGTTGACAACGGTTGGTCTTTCCCAAAGTCCTTTTACCGCAGGGAAAGGTGGTTTCAATCTTGGGTTTCCTCTTTTACCTTCAAGAGATTCAAGTAAAGCCGTTTCTTCGCCGCAGATATAAGCTCCACCACCTCTTTGAACATAAATTTCGCAATCGAAACCTGTTCCTAAGATGTTTTTACCTAAAAATCCTGCAGCTTTAGCCTCTTCAATCGCTTCTTCTAAAATATCGGGAATCCATGAATACTCTCCACGGATATAGATATAAGAAACATTTGAACCCAAACAGTAAGAAGAAATCAACATTCCTTCGATTAAAAGATGCGGAAGAAATTCCATCAGATATCTGTCTTTGAAAGTTCCCGGTTCAGATTCATCTGCATTCACGACCAAGTGTCTTGGTACGCCTTCCGGTTTTGCCAGAAAGCTCCACTTCATTCCCGTCGGGAAACCTGCGCCACCACGACCACGAAGTCCTGAAACTTTTACTTCTTCAAGAATTTCATCGGGTGTCATTTTAAGGGCTTTTTCGGCTGCTGCGTAACCTCCCTGTTTGCGGTAAGTTTCAAAGAAGCGAATGCCTTCTATATGTGCATCTTTAAGTAAAAGTTTTTTACTCATTGTATATTTTAATTAATCTAAAGCAACCTGTCCCTGTCTGCAAAGATCAAGGATTTCGTCTACTTTTTCTATCGTTAAATTTTCATGAAAGAATTTCCCCAACTGCATCATTGGCGCATATCCACAAGCACCAAGACATTCAGCAGGTTTTAAAGTGAACATACCATCTTCAGTTGTTTCACCGTCTTTAATATTCAGTTTGGTTCTGATGTGGTCTAGTATTTTTTCGCTTCCACGTACCATGCATGGTCCGGTTCTGCAAACTTCCAAAACATATTTACCAACCGGTTTCATATTGAACATGGTATAGAAAGTGGCTACTTCGTATACTTCAATTGGTTTAATACTCAATAATTCAGCAACATAATCCATGACGGGAACGTCTAACCAACCCCCGAATTCCTTCTGTGCCAAATGAAGCACAGGAAGAAGAGCCGATTTTTGTCTTCCCTCAGGATATCTTGCCATGATTTTATGGACCTGCTGTAAACTTTCCGGTTTAAAAGCTATTGTTTCGCTCACTTTTTTAAATTTTAAATTTTGAATTTTAGATTTTAAATTCTAAAAAATTTCAATTTTTATATTTAGCCTGGATTAATCTAAAATTCATAATCCAACATCTATAATTTTAATTAGGCGTCTAATTCTCCTGCAATAATATTCATGCTACACATCGTAACGATCGCATCAGATATTACAGAACCTGTAATCATCTCAGGATAAGCCTGATAATAGATGAAACAAGGTCTTCTGAAGTGTAGTCTGTAAGGTGTTCTACCACCGTCACTTACCAAATAAAATCCTAATTCTCCGTTTCCGCCTTCTACTGCATGATAAACTTCTCCTTTCGGAACATCAGTTTCTCCCATTACAATTTTGAAGTGATAGATCAAAGCTTCCATTTTCTGATAAACATCTGCTTTTTCAGGAAGATAAAAATCAGGAACATCTGCGTGGAATGGTCCTTCCGGAAGATTATCGTAAGCTTGATTGATTATTTTTAATGATTCCCAAATCTCTTGTTGACGAACCATAAATCGATCATAAGTATCACCCGCAGTTCCTACAGGGATGATAAAATCAAAATCTTCATAAGAAGAATAAGGTTCTGCAACTCTTACATCATAATCAACACCCGTAGCACGTAAATTTGGACCCGTAAAACCGTAGCTTAATGCACGCTCTGCTGAGATTGCACCTGCGCCAATGGTTCTGTCCATAAAGATTCTGTTTCTTTCTAACAACTGACCAAATTCTGCAAATCTTGCCGGGAAAGTTTTCAAGAAATCTTTCAGCAACTCATGGAATTTTGGAGTGAAATCTCTTTCAAAACCTCCGATTCTTCCCATATTTGTTGTCATTCTTGCGCCGCAAATCTGCTCGTACATATCATAAATACGTTCTCTTTCGATGAACATATAAGTCAATCCTGTAATTGCACCTGCATCCATTCCGGTTACTCCGTTACAGATTAAGTGATCACCAATTCTTGCCAGTTCCATTAAAATAACACGCATATAATCTACACGCTTAGGAACTTTAATACCGATGAGTTTTTCAACCGTCATGTGCCATCCTAAATTATTGATAGGAGCAGAACAGTAGTTCATACGGTCAGTAAGGGTAGTGATCTGAGAATAGTTTCTTCTTTCAGAAATTTTCTCAAAAGCTCTGTGAATATAACCAACCGTCTGCTCAGCATGAAGAATTCTCTCTCCATCCATCGTCAACACATTCTGGAAAATTCCGTGTGTTGCAGGGTGAGTAGGACCAAGATTCAGGGTGTATAATTGCCCGTCAATCTGTTCTTTACTTTCGTGTTGGTTAAGTATATTAGATAATGAGTTATCTTTCATAATATTTGCTTTTAGCTATTTGCTTCTGGCTATTGGCTAACTGCCATCTGCCATTGGCTATATTATCTTCCGAACATTGCATCGTCCTTGTCGGTTCTTGTACCGTCTTCAAGGCGATATTCTTTCAACATAGGATGGTATCCGAGATCTTCCATATTTAAAATAGGTCTTAGATCCGGATGACCTTTAAATTTAATTCCATAGAAATCAAAAGTTTCTCTTTCCATCCAGTTGGCTCCTGCGTACAATTCAGTCAGAGAATCTACCTCGATATTTTCTCTCGGCATAAAAATCTTCAGACGCAATCTGAAGTTGGTCATCATATTTTGTAAATGATACACTACACCAATTTCTTTATCAGGAAATTCAGGATAATGGATTCCACAAACATCGGTAAGGAAATTTATTTCTAAAGTAGAGTCTTTCAGATAATGAACTACCTTTTTGAGATCTTCTTTTTTAACTTCAATCGTCAGCATTCCGTAAGGTTCTGAACTGGAAATTACAGTTTCCGGGAATTCTCTCGTTATTGCTTCTAATACAAATTCGTTTGTCATTTTCCCTCGTTGCTAATATTGTAAGAATCTAGTAAATGCTGATATTCCGGAGTATCTCTTCTTCTGATGCTTTCGCTTTCTGCCAAAGCCTGAACCTGCATTACCCCTTCAATGATCTGCTCCGGTCTTGGCGGGCATCCGGGAACATACACGTCTACCGGAATAATTTTGTCAATCCCCTGTAGAACTGAATAGGTATCAAAAATACCCCCGCTTGAAGCACATGCTCCGACAGCTACCACCCATTTTGGCTCAGCCATTTGAGTGTATACTTCTTTTAAAACAGGTCCTAACTTTTTAGAAATCGTTCCGCAAACCATCAGCATATCTGCCTGTCTTGGTGAAAAAGAGTTTCTTTCCATACCAAAACGTGAAGCATCATAGGTTGGGTTTAAGGTCGCCATGAATTCGATACCACAACAAGAGGTTGCAAAAGGCAAAGGCCAAAGTGAAAACTTTCTTGCCATCCCGATCACACTGCTCAGTTTTGTTGCGAAAAAACCTTCTCCTTCAAATCCTTCGGGAGCCGGTGCATCTGTTCTTATAATTGGTTTTTGATCTGACATTTTTTTGATTTTAAGATTTTAATTTAGATGATAAATCGCTGCCAATGTTAGCTTTGATTTAATTACGTTTATCTAAATCTCTTATTTAAAATTATAATGAATTTATTTATCCCAGTCTAATGCTCCACGCTTCCAGACATAGAAAAATGCAAGAAAGAAAATGGCTACAAACATCAGAACTGCGAAAAAGCCTTCAAGACCAAATTCTCTGAAATTTACAGCATAAGGATAAAAAAATACGATTTCGATATCAAACAGCACAAAAAGTACTGCTGTTAAGAAATATTTAATAGAGAATGGAGTTCTTGCATTGCCTTCAACAGGAATACCACATTCCCAGCTTGAGTTCTTTACAGAATTCCCTTTTTTCTGCTGCGGACCCAAAAAATGAGCACCAAGCAAAGAAATGGCAACGAAACCAATGGCTACACCGGCTTGTATGAGTATTGGAATATAACTTTCGGGTAAATTCATTTTTACATTATTATCTCAAGTTGCAAATTTAGGCAATAAACAATAAAGCATGAAATTAATCAACTTAAAAGTATGATGAAATTGAGAAAAACCGATAATTTAGAATCAATAAAAATAGCGCTTATTTCTTCATTTTTTTAAGCAAAGCAAACGCCATGAAGGCAATATATCCGAAAAGTATACTTGCGTAAAGTATATTGATGATGGTATTCTGCCGGTCGTCGTCAGCTTTAAAAAATACATTGTAAGTGATGAAACCTGCTATCAAAACAGCAAAAAATATCAGATGTACTTTCATGCTAAAACTTTAATGAATATGTTCTTCTTCTTTTGTGATTCACAGGATTGTAATCCTGCCAAAGAACCTGTACGCTTTTGTTTTCTTCCAGTTCCGGGTTGGTTTCTGCGAAATCGATACCCATATTATTGAAACGCACGAAAATTTCTTTAAAAATAATAGCGGTTACACCACGTCTCTGATATTCAGGATGAATTCCGATTAAATAAAAATTGGCACGGTCATTTTTCTTCTGAGCCTGTAAAAAATGCCACCATCCAAAAGGGAAAAGTTTTCCTTTGGCTTTCTGCAAAGCTTTGGAGTAAGAAGGCATGGTTACGGCAAAAGAAACCAACTCGTCGTGCTCGTCAACCACGCAAATGACGTAGTTCTTTGCAATCATCGGGAAAAACTTTTCTTTATAGGTTTTGATCTGTTCTTCGGAAATAGGCGTGTAAGTTGAAAGATGTTTGTAGGTCTCGTCAAGCAATTTAAACATAGGTTTTACATAAGGTAAAATCTCTTCTTTGTTTTTGAAATCTAAAACCCGCAGATTATATTTTTCGGCAATCAACTTACTGAACTTTTCAACTTTTGGAGGAAGAACTTTTGGAAAATTCATTTCAAATTCCACCCATTCTTTTTCTTTTACAAGTCCAAGATTTTCAATGTGCTTTGGGTAATATTCATGGTTGTAAATTCCGATCATTGTAGCGATCTTTTCAAACCCGAATGTCAGCATTCCTGCTTTATCAAGATTGGTGAATCCCATCGGTCCTTCAATATTGTCGATTTTGTGTTCTTTGGCATAATTGATTACAGTGTCAATTAATGCTTTTGAAACTTCCTGATCATCAATAAAATCAATCCATCCGAATCGTACTTTTCTGATGCCAAGTTCTTTTTCTTCTTTATGATTGATCATTACCGCAATTCTCCCGACTAATTTATTGTTTTTCCATGCCAGAAACTGCTTTGCTTCAGAATATTGCAGGGCAGGGTTTTCCTGAGGATTCCACACGTTTATTTCGTCTTTTATAAATGAGGGAACAAAATAAGGATTGTTTTTGTACAGATCCATCGGGAATTTCACAAATTGTTTTAATTCGTTAGGTGATTTTACTTCAAGAATTGAAACTTCTGACATAGTATTTTAGGGTAATTTCTACCACAAATATAATTAATAATTGTTAATACTTTGGCACAATTATTACATCCCTTAATAGAATTATTATATTTAAAATTTCAGAAAAAATGACAGGTTATTATCTTATTATAGGAATTTCAATGCTGGTAAGCTGGCTGGTTTCCTCAAGATTGAAATCTAAATTTGAGTATTACTCCAACGTACATCTTAGAAATGGACTTTCAGGAAAAGAAGTGGCAGAAAAAATGTTGAGAGATAACGGAATTAATGATGTACAGGTGATATCGGTTCCCGGACAATTGACAGACCATTATAATCCAGCAGATAAAACAGTGAACCTTTCGGAAGGTGTATATATGCAGAGAAATGCAGCAGCGGCGGCAGTTGCAGCTCATGAATGCGGACATGCGGTGCAGCACGCCGTTGGATATTCGATGTTGCAGCTAAGATCAAAATTGGTTCCGGTGGTAAGCATCAGTTCAAATTTGATGCAGTTTGTGCTTATTGGAGGTATCATTCTGATGGCGGCAAGCGGAAATAAAATCCTTCTCCTGATAGGCGTTATCATGTTTGCATTAACAACACTTTTTGCATTTATAACACTTCCGGTAGAATATGATGCGAGCAACAGAGCGATGAAGTGGTTGAAAGATACAGGAACGGTAACATCAGAAGAATTTGTTGGCGTAAAAGACAGTCTTACCTGGGCGGCAAGAACTTATCTTGTAGCTGCAATCGGCTCTCTGGCTCAACTTCTTTACTTTGCATCACTTTTAATGGGTGGTCGCAGAGATTAGAATTTAATCTTAAAAATCAAAAATATATTGCATCTCAGAAAGTTTTCTGGGATGTTTTTTTTGTTTCATTCAAAATTTTACAATCAATTTTAAATGAAATTTGATATTTTTGTTAATTATATCAAATAATTTTTGAATGTATCAGAAAAAAGTTTTAGTTTCAGGAAATCAACAGATTAAATATTTGATCAAAGTTATTGCTCTTTTCTGGTTGATTACAAAAATATGGAGTTATAAGACATGGATTTCAGAAAGAATTTATCCTGTAATTCCTCCGTTTGATTTTTTAAAATACATTCCGGATTCTTTACATTTAATTATATTTGGGCTATCTCTTTTAAATCTATTGTTGATCGTATTTCTTAGAGTAAACAGATTACTGTTGATTTCTCTTTTTTTATTTGAATTTCTGAGTTGCTCATTAGATACAGTAAGATGGCAACCTTGGGAATATATGTACTTGTGTATGCTTGCGGTCGTGATCATTAATTTTTCAAGACCTAAAAATATCATTTTTCTTTTTCACTTATTGTTAGTGGCAATGTACTTGTTTAGTGGTCTTCATAAATTGAATCGGAACTTTCTGTCTTCTTTCTGGATGGATGATATTCTGAAAGGTTTTTTTGGTCTGTCATTAGAATTTATTTTAAAATTCAAACTCTTTTTTGCAGGATTACTGATTCCTGTAACTGAAGTGTTATTGGCGATTTTACTACTTGTTTCAAAATCTAAAAGGAAAATAAGTTTCTTTTTAATTATAATGCATATCTGCATTTTAATTCTAATCGGACCTTTTGGTTTAAACTATAATTCGGTAATTTGGTTTTGGAATCTTACTTTAATCGTTATTCTGTTTCTCCTGTATGCTTTACCGGTAGAGAAAACAGATAGTAAAATGATTTTGAATAATTCTTACTGGCTTATTTTATGGTTTATCATGCCAATATTTAGTTTTTTTGGAAATTGGTATCAGTATTTTTCATTTAATCTGTATTCGGGCAAAGGATATCAAATGTATATCTGTGTCAACAATGACAATTATGAATTGAAACCTTATCTGCAACCTGTAGATGGTAAATTATGCAAAGACAAGCCTTATCTGAATTTGCAAAATTGGGCAATGTCGGAAATCAAATCAGCTCCATTTCCGGACCTTGAGGTGTATCAAAAAATAGGGATAGAAATGAAGAAAAAATATGGCAATAAAAATGTTAAAATTTTTCTGCACAATACAGAAACCAGGAAAACTATAGAATTATAGATATATAGCTTTTTATTCTATAAATTTATATTTCACATTTTGCATTTCAGATAATTTTTCTGAGATATTTTCTTTTTGTGCAGTTTTCAGTAAAGCAGTCAGAATACAGTTTTCAAGAGCATCAAAGTTCAGGACTTTTGCGTCAAACTTTGATAAAAGCGTAAAAATGATATTTTGCTGATTAAAGTTAAACTGAATTTCAATTTCCGTTTCCAGTTCTTTGGTGATGATTTCTGCTTCTTCCAGAGTAATTTTGGCAGATTCTTTATACGCTTTTACCAAACCGGAAACTCCCAGTTTTGTTCCTCCATAATATCTTACACTAATGACCAGAACATTGGTGATCTCATTGGCTAAAAGTTGATTGTAGATTGGTAAACCTGCGCTTCCGGAAGGTTCTCCGTCATCGTTGGCGCGGTAATTTTCTCCGTTGAGCCCCATTCTGAAAGCATAGCAATGATGAGTCGCTTTTGGGTGTTCTGATTTTACTTTCTCCAAAGCACTCTTCAGCTCACTTTCATTATTGACAGGGAATGCAAATCCGATAAACTTACTTCCTTTTTCTTTGAGAAGTGTATTTTCAACGGGCTTTTCAATGGTCTTATATTCGTGCAGCATTGGGCTCAGCTTCTAATCTAAATTTTATGAAATTCCATTACATTATCTCTGAATTGTTTGACTTCAAATGGCGCATGTTGAAATCTTGGAGCTTTCGTTCCGTTTTCAATGATCAGACGCTCATTTTTAATGACAATTGTTTCATCCCAGAGATTTGCATCAATAAATTGTTGTAAAACCAAACTTCCACCTTCTATAATGACCGATTGAATCTGTAATTCGTATAATTTTCTGATCAGTTTTTCAATGAAATTTTCTCTTTCGGTTTTGATGAATCTGATATTTCCTTCGTCAGAATTTTTCACGGAATTAAAAACAAGAGTTTCTGCCTCATCATTATAAATATTGTAATCTGCAGGAACTTTCAGATCGATGTCAATCAGGATTCTGACAGGATTTCTTCCGGTCATTTCTCTGGTGGTAAGACTAGGGTTGTCACGAAGTGCAGTCATTGTTCCAATAAGAATTGCGTGTTCGTTATTTCGTAATTCGTGCACAAATTGTTTCGTTAAAGAATTGCTGATCTGTGTCGGTTTGAAATCTTTATCCATAAATCCATCACCTGATTGCGCCCACTTCAAAACAATAAAAGGTCGTTTTTTCTCATGATATGTGAAAAATCTTTTATTTAAATCAATACATTCTTTTTCCAGAATTCCGGATACGACTTCAATTCCTGCGTCCTGAATGATTTTTTTTCCTTTTCCGTTGACTTTATCATGAGAATCCATAGCACCGATCACGACTTTTTTAAATCCTAATTCAACGATTTTCAAAGCGCAAGGCGGAGTTTTTCCAAAATGAGCACATGGTTCCAACGAAACATAAATGGTGGATTCAGGAATCAGACTTTTATCTTCTACTGAATTGATTGCGTTGATTTCTGCATGATGTTCACCCGCTTTATGATGATAACCTTCACCGATGATTTTACCATTGTGCACAATTACACTTCCAACTAAAGGATTTGGGTAAGTGTTTCCCAAAGCTTTTTTAGCCAGTTCAATGCATCTTTTGATGTAAATTTCGTCCTGCATATCATTAAAAAAGCGAAGACAAATTTCTTTGCTTCGCCGTTATAAATTGTATTAAATATTTATTCTCCGGAGATGATATTGTGAAGATTCTGCTTCAAAGTTTCCAGATGAGCTTTCTTATCATCAATCGTATTGTAAGTATCTCTTAGCATAAGATTTTCTCTCGACGGATTTTTAAAGAATGCTAAGTTGTTTTCCAGTTTTACAATTTCGGCTTCAAGATCAGTAATCTGGTTTTTAATCTTTCTTGCTTTATCGGTCAGTTGGTTTTCGGATAAACCTTCTTCCTTAAGTTCAAGTTCGTTGATTTTATTAAGCTTTAATTTTTCTCTTAAAGTCTTATTAAACTCAGAATTGATCCCGATTTTATCTCTCGGAACTTTTCCGATATTATTCCACGAAGTTTTGATGTTTTCAATTTTTTCAATGCTTCCTTCTTCGTCAGAAATTGTTTTAAGCTCTTCAAGAATTTCTTTTTTAAGCTTATAATTTTCTTTCCAGTTGTCGGTAGAAGCATTGCTTTTTTCTCTGTAATTATTAAAGAATGTATTACAGGCTTCACGGAATTCGTCCCAGATCTTATTGGTCATGCTTTTCGGAACGTGACCGATTTTTTTCCAGTCTTCCTGAAGTTTTTTGAAAAGCGCAACCGCAATTTCCCAGTCTTCAGAAAGCATATTGTCTTTTGCGGTCTGGATCAGTTTTAATTTTTCATCCAGATTCTCCTGTTGAGAGCCTTTCAATGATTTATAATAATTGTTTTTTGTAGTATTAAAACTTCTGAGTGTCGATTTAAAATCATTCCAGTTGTTGTTGGATAATTTTCTTGGTACACTTCCTGTTTTTAGGAATTCAGAACGAAGTTCTTCCACCCGTTTGATCGAGTTTTGCCAGTAGTTATGATTTGGAGTGTCTTTCGGCTCAGATAATTTTTTGATCTCAGCGATGATCTCATTTTTCTTTTCAAGATTGGCGTTTTGCTCTGTTTCAATTGCTGCAGAAAGCTCAGATTTTCTTTCGTGAATTTTATTAGAGATTTCTTTAAATTCATCCCATGTTTTCTCACGGAATTCTTCTGCAACCGGCTCAGCTTCTTCTTTCCAAAGCTTGTGAAGATATTGTAGCTCGTTTAAAGCTTTTTGTACAACAGGTTCATTTTCAAGTTCTTTTGCACGGGCAATAATGTGTTGTCTCTTCTCAAGATTGTGGCTGTATTCCTGCTCAAGAAACTCTTTATTCAGATCCAGCATCTGATAAAACTGATTCAAATGATGGAAATAATTATTATTAAGAATTTTAAATTCAGATTTTGCAACTTGTCCGGCTTTTGACCACTCTTCTTTGATCTCACGAATTGATTTGAAGAGATTGGTTCCAGGTTCAGAATTGGTGTATAAATTTTTCAGTCTGTCAATCAGTTCCTGACGGTGATCAAGATTTTTTTTCTGTTCTTCTTCCTGACCTTTTTGGAACTCATCATGCTTTTCTTTATAAATATGGATCAGTGCAGAAAGTTTCGATTGTGCAGGATGCTCATAGCTGAAATTTTCAGGGGCATTTCCTGCATCGGTATATTCGTGCTTTTTGTCTTCGATTTCATCGTGAATGGCGTGATTTGCTCTTTCTTTCAACACATTGAATCTTTTGAAATTCTCACCTGCGTTTTTAGAATTGATAATAGTTTCCATTTCTTTGAGAGCATCATTCAGAGAGATATCTTCATGTGCAAGGTCTTCGGCATGTTCCGTTTCCTCTTCCTGAATACTCTGTTCTTCGGGAGCTGTATTTTCCGGTGCTTCCTGTGGAGATGTCTCGGTAGAAATTTTGTTTTCTTCGTTTTCAGAAAGATTGTTTTCTGTAGTCATAGCAAATCTTTTATGTGAGTGGCGTTTATTCTTTAAATATAGCGAAAAGCCAAATAAAGTACTAATTTATGTTATTTTTTTTTAAAATTCCAAATTTCCCAGGCTTTTTCTGCCTGCTGCTCAAGCATGTAATATCCGTTGACTGTTTTTGCTCCTTTTTCTGCAGAATTAATGATAAATTTGGTGTAATTCGGGTTGTAAATCAGATCAATTACCAAATGATCTTTTGAAAGTCCGTCAAAAGGAAATTCCAGGCAATCTTCTGTATTCGGAAAGGTACCCAAAGGAGTACACTGCACAATGATGTGGTGATTCTGTACGGTTTCTTTATCAAGATTTTTAAAATTGAGTTCTGATTTTCTTGAGACAGTCTGAGTTGAAATTCCATTTTTATTTAAAACATATTCTACCGCTTTTGCTGCCCCTCCGTTTCCTAAAATCAGGGCAGAATTCTGGTGAGGTTTTCTATGGATTTTTAAAGTTTTCTCAAAGCCAAAAGCATCTGTATTGTATCCGGTTTTTTTACCGTTTTCTATTAAGACACAGTTGACTGCACCGATTTCTTGAGCTTCATCGCTGAGTTCATCCAGATAATCAATGATTTTTTCTTTATAAGGAATAGTTACATTAAAGCCTAAAAGATCAGGATCTTGGAATAGATCTTTAACTTCATTTATTTCCTGAAGATCAAAAATACTATACGAAAGTTGATCAAGCATCAGTTTCTGAAACTTTTCTTCAAAGAATTTCTTGGAAAAGGAATAGGAAATATTTCTCCCGATAAGACCTAGTTTTTTTTTTGAATCCATAAATCAAAAATAAAAAAAAGACCGAAAAAATCGGTCTTTAAGTTAAATTATATTTTTTTTAATCTACAATGAATTTTGTAGAAGTATGGTCAGTTCTCAGGATGTAAATTCCTTTCGTGATTCTGTGAAGGTTGATTTTGTTGGAATTTTTGAAAGGATTGGCAATGCTTTGAATCAGTTTTCCTGATAGATCATAGATGTCAGCTTTTAGAATTTTGCTTAAGTTTTCACCTTTTACAAATAATTCATTGTTTTTTACCGGATTAGGGTAAATGCTGAATGATTTTTCTTTTATAGTTTCGTTTGTGCTTAAAGCATTGTAACACGTCCACGAAAGATCATCAATTGCAACTCTGTTGGATGACACAGGGTTGATAAGTGAGATTGTTATATTTCCTGAAATATTAAGATTGTTAATTGTTGTTGTAACGGCAGTATCACCATAAGGTACTGTTCCGACCGTCACTCCGTTGATTTGTAGGTTCAGAGTAGTTGAACTGCCGTTGAATTTACGAAGTGTGGTAACAGTTAAACTCTGAATACCTCCCGAAATTGATGAGCTGGTAAGACTTCCGTTTTGAATGGTAATTGCCCTTCCGTTGATCTCTTGATCGGTTCGTGCATCAGTTGCTATCCAGTTAATCCCATTCGATGTCCAGGTTCTGGTAGTGTAATTTGAAGCATTTGCAGGCATATTTGAAAAATCTTCAGTTCCGCAAGATCCGCCTCCCGGTTGTCCTGCCAATGTAGTTGCTGAAGCAGTATTACTTTGAGAAGAAGAGTTTCCGGCAGCATCTTTTGCAATGATGTAGAAGCTGTAGGTTGTTAAAGGATTTAATCCCTGAATGGTTGCTGTAGTTCCTGTCACTGTAGAATGTAATACTCCGTTGACGTAGATTGCATATCCTGTAATCCCTATATTATCAGTAGAAGCTGTCCAACTCAATGATATGGAGTTTGAAGTTGGATTGTTTGCAGCCAAATTAGTTGGGGCGGTCGGGGCCTGAGTGTCGGTAGTTGGTGTTCCCCAAACTAAATTAACATATTGTGGGTTGTCAATATATGGATTTCTGTTTCCCTGATAAGTGTATGATGCGTTGTTTCTTGCAATTTCTACAGCAGATACAGGATCTAACGCATGCCATGCAAGCAACTGATCAAGCTGCCATTGCTGTAACCCTGGATAAGCAGAGTTGCCAAGCATATCTCCTGAACTAAAACTAGAAAGCTGTGTTTCATATCTTGTAACAAAATAAAAAATCATTCTCGCCACATCGCCCTTGAATTCGTTGATAGGCTCAAATACAGTTCCTGTATATCCTGGAGATACAGAGCTTCCTCTTTTGGAACCATTATTTGAAATGTAATTGGTAACTCCTACTGTTCCGAAAGGAAAACTGCCTCTCATGTTATTTACATAGCCGTCCGTAGCACGGATGAAATGAATATCAGATACCATTGGTGAGGCTTCGTTGAATAAACTTTGAGGAATAATATGCTCACGATTGTAACAATCTGCTTCGCTGTTGTAATTTCCACACTGATTGGCACTACCTACACTGTAAGTATAAGGATCTGTACCTGTAGGGTTTTCTGAGTAAATATCTAAAACTGAACCGTCGTTTTCGTAAAAATTGTCAATATCTGTTGTTTGGTAAGCTATCCACAGACCACCGTAAGAGCCTGGATTGTGTCCTGTGGTTATAATATTTTTAAGCTGAGTTTTAAGTGCTGCTCCGGTTCCGGTTGCAGAGCTATAGTATCCACTTGGAGCCTGCGCAAAAGCGCTGATGAATACAAGGTTTAGTAATAAAGAATATAAAATTCGCTTCATTTTTTTTAAATTGGAAGGCAAATTTACGAAAAAAATTAACCTTTTTATATTAACTTTTGGTAATGTAATCTTTGCTGATTTTAGAGAAAAACCACGAAATAGAGATTCCGAATAGTGACGCCGTTGCTGCTACAATGAGATAGTTTTCTGCGACGATTCTTACAGGGAAGGGTACATTTTCGACAGCTTTGAAAAATTCTGTGTACTGTTGAAAAAGACAGAGTGCACTTCCCAGTATCAAACCTGAAATAACGCCGGAAACTACAATTAAAATCCCTGTGTAAAAATAAGTTTTTCTAAGGTGACTTAATGGAAATCCTAATGAGATCAAAGATTTTGCCTGCTCTTTTTTATCAAGCTGTAAGATAATAATAGCACCTGCGAGATTAAAAGTGGTAATAAAAATAACCAATGCAAAAATAAGATAGATAAAAAGCTTTTCTGTATTGATCATTTTCCAGAATGCGGCATTCTCTTCCTGCTTTGTTTTTATTTCAACATTTTTTCCAAGAGACTTGAGCAAATCTTTTTTTACCTGGTCTGCGTTTTCAGGGTTTTTAAGTTTAATAACAATTTGGTAAGCTGAATTTCCGGGAAGCTGTAATAATTCTTCAGATAATTCAATTGGTGCAATGATATAATTGTTCAGCTGGTCATTTCCCGGAAAAACACCGGTCACCATGATGTTTTTCTTGTTATAAATATCTTCTTCCTTGTTGATGATACCGGTTCCTGATTTAGGCATGAAAACCGTTGCAAAATCTTGTATGGTATCGACAGGGATAGAAAGTCTGTTGTCCAGAGAGTTTTCCATGATCACCTCATTGGAATACTGAAAACTGGGATATTTTCCATAAAAAATGGCAGTATCGATAGGATTGACCTTGGTATAGGCAGAATCAACACCTCTTAAATATGCAATATCACCTTTTCCGTTATAGTTCACATAAACTTTCTCTTCGATGACTCTTGAAAAATGAAGAATATCTTTATTGTTTTTTAAAATACTATTGGTTTTCTTCAGATCAGTAATGGTTTTACCAGAACTGCTTTTTATTGTTAAATCGGCATGAAGATTAGATATAAGATTCTGATTGAAAACCTCAAGACCGGAAAAAACGGAGATGATGACAAACATTGCAGCGACAGCCACCGTCATAGCCCCAACTGCCAACCACGTAATGAAAGTGACGGCAGTGCTGCCTTTTTTAGATAAAAGGTATCGTGATGCTATGTAAAATGCAATGTTTTTCAAATCTTCTACAATACAGGATTGTCGCCTTCACCTCTAAGTTCTTTTTCGATCTTTTCTACGTCATCAAGAGCGGTATCGAGGTAGAAATTCAGATGAGGGATCACCCGTACCTGCTTCGCCATTTTCTGACCAAGAAAATTTCTATACTGTGCCTTATTTTCCTCGATCTCTTTCATGATTGAAACCCTGAATTCCTGTGGAAAAATACTAAGATACACTTTGGCAACGCCTAAATCCGGTGAAATTTTGACATCAGAAACAGATACTAAAAAACTCTGTTTGCTTTCTGCTGACTGTTTGCGGAAAAGTTCTGCGAAATCTTCCTGTATAATCTGTGCTACTTTTCTTTGTCTATTGCTTTCCATAAGTTCTGCAAATTTACTATTTTTGTTTGAATTGCTCATTGAAATTTGGTTTCTGAATCAAAATTGCAATATGAACTATATTTTAAGCATTGGTAAATTGTCTTAAGTTGACTTTTAAATAATAAATCTACATATGAAATTAGAGCATATCGGTATTGCTGTAAAAAGTTTGGGAGCTTCTGATCAGCTTTTTGAAAAACTATTGGGAAAGAAATCATATAAAAATGAAACAGTCGAAAGGGAAGGGGTTACTACATCTTTTTACGGAACAGGTGAAAGTAAAATAGAATTGCTGGAAGCCAATAATCCCGAAAGCCCGATTGCTAAATTCATCGAAAAAAAAGGCGAAGGAATTCATCATTTGGCTTTTGGTGTAGAAAATATTCTGCAGGAAGTTGACAGATTAAAAAAAGAGGGTTTTCAATTTATTTCTGAAGAACCGAAAGAAGGTGCTGATAACAAATTAGTTGTCTTTCTCCATCCCAAATCTACCAATGGTGTCTTGGTAGAACTTTGTCAAGAAAAACAATAAAAAAGTTTTGTAGTGAAAGAAATTTTGCTATTTTTGCAATCACAAAATTTAACCAAATTTTGAGGTCCTATAGCTCAGTTGGTTAGAGCACCTGACTCATAATCAGGTGGTCCCTGGTTCGAGCCCAGGTGGGACCACTTTTTAAATCAAGCACTTACAGAAATGTAGGTGCTTTTTTGTTTTTGCTGTGTGAAATGTAAGTGAAACATTTGATTTTGACTGATAAAATTCTATTTTCCAAAAAATTGAAGATTCTCTTACCTCAGAAGGAGTTGCAAAAATCAAAATCAAAATTTGTTAAATCATTTGAGCTTTTTAACCTTAAGGAAGAGAGTAGGGAGGATACAGAACCTGATTTAACATTACATTTTGAAGAAAGTAGTTCTCCATGGTTGTGTAAGTCTGATTTATATTGCTAAGCGGTTTCAAGATTGTGACTAGAGGGACAGTGGAAGATAACCTAAAAAAAACAAAATCCCCAGTTTACAATAAAACTATGGGGATTTTTCAAAGAATATAATGATGATTTGGTTGTCTTTATTCGGAAAAATATTTTGCAATTATTATGCCTAAAATAAGATTTTTTAAATGTTATTTTAGTATATTATTATATGGGATCAAAATTATTTTGAGATACAATAGAAACCAGTGATGATGATATCTTTTGCCTTTGGGCATAAGTAAATCCGAAAAGTTTGATTTTCACTGCATACTTTTTATTTCTTTTAGATCTCACTTTTAATATCAAAGATCCTGAAACCATATGATAATTTACATTGTAATCATGAATATAGTTTTGTGGAAATTCTACTGTCGGAGATGTAAATTTCTTAAAACTAAAAGGGTGTATTTTTCGGATCGTTACACATCCTCCTGAAAACTCATACGTGACGATTCTGATTTTTGTCAATAGGATACTCAATACAATAATTACAGCAAAAAATAAACTGTTTAAAAGAGTTTGATTGACAACTACTACACAAAGTAACATGACCGTCATCATAGTCAGAAGACTATACGCTGTTATTTTTGCAATGGTACAATTAGAAACCTTCATTTTTTCTACTATTAGTATTTTGTAATGGTTTATTGATTTTCCGTGTTATTACGGATTGTTTAAATCTTAATGATTTGGTATTGTCAAAGATAAAAATGTTAATTGTAATCTGCAATAATATTTTGAGTAATATTTAGTTATGATGTAAATATTCATAAATTTTTACAATTATTAATATGGTAATCGTACTGATAACTAGTTATGTGTAACTATTTTAAATAAATAAACTTTCTGTATTAAATTGTTTGATACGTGTTTTTACGTAAAAAAATAGAGCATAAGAGATCAGCTTTATGTCAATATTTAAAAAAGGATTTTTATAATTTGATTAATTAATAAGTGTTTTTAATATAATCCTTAATACAGAAAATTCTGAAAAGGCGATGGCTTGTTCTTTTTAAACTTAAATCACAATGGCAAACTTAAAATAAATATAAACTTACAGCAACATTCAGTTGATAATGAAAATATATCTTTCAGCACTAAAATTTCTATTTTGATAAATTCTTATACATATTGCTTTCTTCTTTTCATAATTTCTTCGATTAACCTAAATGCACAACAAAAACCTGTAGAGGTTGCTTTTTTGGCGGACATTCATTTTCAGGATTTGTACGGAGATTTTTCGGACAACGCTTTCAAAGGTGTGGAAAATCCAAAAACAAAAAAGAAAACACTTTTAAGAACAATGGATTCTCAGTTGCATTCTACAAGAATATTTAACGAAAACTATTTTGCATTTCTGGCAGCTTTGGATGATATCGCAAAAAGAGGAATTAAGATCGTAGCGCTTCCCGGTGACTACACTGATGACGGGCAAGCCTATAATCTTCGTGGATTAAAAAGAATTCTGGATGAATATCAAAAAAAATACGAAATCAGATTTTTCATCACCACAGGAAATCACGATCCTGTAAGTCCGTTTTTAAAACAAGGCGGAAAAGATGATTTTTTAGGAGAAGGGGGAAGTCCTGTTAATATTTTCAGCGACCAGAAGTTGGTGAAAAATAAAAACCAGCAAACCATTATAACCAAAGATATCGCCATGTCGGGTTATCTCGAAATATTGGATGAACTGAAAAATTTTGGTTTTACGCCGTCTGAGAAAGACCTGTTTTGGCAGACTCCGTTTGATACTGTTTCTTATCAGAACTATACATTCGGAAATGCTTTAAAAAAATCTGAATATGCTGAAAGAATGTATGAGGTAAGACCGGGATTTAAAGTTCCTGATCTCAGTTATGTCGTAGAACCAATAGATGGAATCTGGCTTTTGGCAATTGACGGAAACACCTATCTGCCCAAAGATGAAAACGGAAATCCAAAAGATCCGGGCAATTTTCACGGAGCATCTGTTGGGTACAACAACGTCTTATCAGGCAAAAAACATCTTATCGATTGGGTAAAGAAAATTTCACAGGAAGCAGAGAAAAACAATAAAGTTCTGGTTGCTTTTACCCATTATCCAATGCTCGATTTTAATGATAATGCCTCTGATGATATTAAAAATTTACTCGGAAAAAATAAATGGCAACTAGACAGGCTACCAACTGATAAGGTCGCTGAGGTTTTTGCGGATGTGGGCTTAAGACTGCATTTTGCCGGACACATGCATATCAACGACACCGGAGTAAGGAAATTTGAAAATGGAAAAATGATGGTCAATATTCAGGTTCCTTCGTTGGCAGCCTATCTTCCGGGATATAAAATTCTGAAGGTCAGTTCGCAGACTGATTTCGAAGTGCAAACAATTCCCGTAAATAAGGTTCCGCGTTTCAACGAGCTTTTTCCGTTATATCAGAAAGAATATGAAGTCTTAAGAAATAAAGGAGGAAATGAGATATGGAAGGCAGATATTTTAAAAAGCAGAACATATCGTGATTTTACTCTCTTTCATTTAAAAGAATTGGTGAGACTGAGGTTTATTCCATCCGACTGGTCAAAAAATTTTATCGAAAAAGCAGGAAAACTTTCCGGTGAAGATTTACTTTATTTAAGTGTTGATAATAAAAATTCAATTAAAATAAATTCAGTGAAATTCAATAAGTGGAATTTTGAAGATGCTTTGTTGAATCTTTATCAATTGCAGTCTGCAGACGAACTGGCAAAAAAAGACATTCCAAAAGAAAGACTTTCACAGTTTAAAATACTGAATGATAATTTCAAAAATTTAACTACAAAAGATGAGTTTCTCTTACAATTAAAATTATTTTTCAAAATTTTGAATACGCTTTCTTCCGGAGAGCCTGCAGATCATTTTAGAATTGATTTTGAAAGAGGTGAAATTTTAAAATTAAAGTAATTATAAAATTTTGGCAAATCATAATTTACGCAACCCTTCCTGTATCAAAATTTTCGCAAACCAGACAGTATAAATCTCTTCGCCAAATTCGGTTAATCTTATAATTTAACACAGCATTGATTTCCTTAATGATATCAATATTTTGTGTCACAATAGATTTTTCTGTATCAGAAGATTTTTTTTTATTTTCAATTCCCTTTGTTTTATCTGCTATCGAAGTAGAATCTAAAAGTTTTTTTTCTGAGTTATAAAAACGAGAATTTGTCGAATCTTGTTTTAATTTTTGCTCAGAGGTATATTCAAAGCCTTGAGCAAAAATAAATTGACAGCAGAACAGTGCAATAA
This sequence comes from Chryseobacterium sp. DT-167, assembly GCF_058310155.1. Taxonomy (NCBI): domain Bacteria; kingdom Pseudomonadati; phylum Bacteroidota; class Flavobacteriia; order Flavobacteriales; family Weeksellaceae; genus Chryseobacterium; species Chryseobacterium sp. DT-167. The sequence continues at coordinate 96,731 of NZ_JBZEEQ010000011.1, forward strand.
ATTGTATAAGTAGTTTCATCGATGATTATTTGCGAAAACGAAGGTATGAAAATTACTTTTATTGATCTATTTATTTGTGTAAACAATTCTTCCTTCATTCTCAACCAACAATTCTTTTCTGATCAAATCATCAATACAATATTTTATTACCGTTTCAATCTGTGCACCCACTTTCAAAAAACCAAATTGTTTTGCAGTTACCCTGATTAATTCATCTTTATTAACACTTAAATTTGACTTCATAATTTCCATCATCGCCATAGAGATTTCTTCTGCGGCAATATCATCGATCGATCTTTTTTCGACTGAATTATCTCTGTAATCAGATATGTTTTCAGGCTTGATAGTTTCTGTCCAATAAAATTTCTGATAGGTTTCAGTATTGCTTACATTCGGGACAGAATTTATAATTTCATCCAAATAACTGCTAAGTTTCGTACCCGCTCTCGAAGTATTCCAGAGTTTCAGGATTTTTTTAAGCAACATATTCTGGCTGATCGGTGCTTCTGTTTCAATGATCTTCGTGATTTGATTTTCCAAAAGATTCCTGTTCTCCGGGAAATAAATAGACTCAGAATTCGCATCTTGTGAAGCAATAATTTCTGCTGAAACATAAGGTAGAGAAGAAGGAATCATTTCTTCCTGATCAATTTCGCTCAAAAGGTGATTAACAGGAATTTTTATTTCTGAATTTTCCTCTTCTTTGATTTTTACATTGTTTTTAATCTGTTCAAGCTGCGTTTTGATCTCAATAATAATTTTTTCCTTGTTTTTAATCCAGTCCAGTGTCCAGATTCTGAAAACATTCCATCCAAGACTGTTCAGAACATTCGGGGCAAGAAGTTCACGATCGTTGGTTGTACTGATTTTAAAATAATTTTCACTGTCTACCAAGATTGCAAGCAGGTATTCATTGTTATTTTCAGGATCAATAATTCCGATGTCGATTTTGTAGTCTGATGTTCCAATGTTGGTTTTCACTTTCAAATCATGAGTTTCCAAAAATTGAGCAATCGAGCTGACAATCGATGTTTCATTTTGATTCTGAACAACCGGATTTTGATTTGCCAAACCTTTTTCAGAGAAATTCAGGAAGTTTTTCAGACCTTTTACGCCTTCAGCATTGGTACGGTTGAGGTCAATCTGATCAGCTTTCAAAGATGAAAATACTTTCATTTCATATCGGGCTCTCGTCACCGCAACATTCAGCCTTCTCCATCCGCCGTCACGGTTCAGCGGTCCGAAATTCATCGAAATTTTTCCTTCTTCATCCGGTCCGTAGCCCACAGAAAACAAAATAATATCTCTTTCGTCACCCTGCACATTTTCAAGATTTTTAATGAAAATAGGTTCTTCATTATTCATCGAAAATTCTTCCAGATGAGGATTTTCCTGGAATAATTTCTGTAATAAATCTTCGATCAGATTTTGCTGAGTCTGACTGAATGTGACCACCCCAATCGACTTTTTATTCTTATTCTGAAAATGATTTTTGATATAACCGATAATCGTTTTTGCCTCGTTTACATTGGTTCTCGTTTTTCCTTTGTCATAAAACCCATCGATGAACTCAAACGTCACTTTTCGGTTGAGATCATCAGGAGAAGGGAAGGTGAGCAATTTATTGTCGTAAAAATGAGCATTACTGAACAAGATCAGACTTTCATGTTTGCTTCGGTAATGTCTCAAAAGATAATTTGAAGGAATTGAAAGAGCCAAACAATCATCGAGAATGTTTTCAAGGTCTTCCAGTTCCATATTATCTTCGTCAATTTTTGAGGAAGCAAAAAAGCTTGTTGGCGGCATTTGCTTCGGATCTCCCACAATGATTGCCTGTTTTGCTCTCGCCAAAGCACTGATCGCTTCTGAAGTCGGCAACTGTGATGCTTCATCAAAAATTACAAGGTCAAAATGTTCCTGATTCACATCAAAATACTGCGCCACAGAAATCGGACTCATCAACATACATGGTTTCAATCTCGGAATCAAAGCAGGAATCTGGTCAAACAGTTTTCTGATCGACAAACCTCGACCTTTGTTTCGGATGGCTTTTTGTAAGATTCCGATTTCTGAACTTTGAGCGGCTTCCTGTACAAAATTCGGGATTCTGTCACTCAGTTTTAAAATCAATTGATTTTTCGTAAGCTGCGTAAATTCTTTGTGCAGATCTTTATATTGCTGAATCTGAGATTCATAAATATCGGCGTCGAAGCTGTTGAGTGTCTGGAATTTATAAATGGTTTTAATGAATAAATTCAGATGAATGATTTTCGCAAATTCCTGTTCGATAGAATTTGTGTTGAGTACATCCTGTTCCAAAAATCGTATAAACCAATCGAGTTCGAGATCTTTTGCCTTAGCTTTTAAGACATTATAGTTGACCCAATTGTCGAGTTGGTCAATATTCTGAATAATATTTTGAAGTTCCGGATTCGCAGGAATTTCAGAAATATAATGTAGAAGATCAATTCTGCTTTCCTGAAAACCTTTAATTTGATTGATAAAATCAGGTAAGTTTTGTTGCGTTTCGTTTTTGGTTAAAAATTCCTTCAACCACATCTGAAAGTTCTGAGTTCCGGTTTTCTGACCTAAATCTTTTGCAATTTGAATAATGTTGAAGTCTTTTTCAATACTTAAAATATCATAAGAATTTCCGTTAAAATAAGGAGTCGCAGAAGTTGTAATCAATGCAAAATTCTGATTCGAAAGCTGATTTTTAATTTGTTTAAATTCTTCAAGCTTCGCAAACAATTCATCAATCTGCACATCAGATTCAATTCCGGATTTGCTGTAACCGTTCAATTGTTGCTTTACTTTTCTCTGCTTAAACCATTTTGGAATAAACCAGGTGTGTTTCGCCTGATTCCACAAAATATTCAATGGCTGAATGTCTAGATTAAAAATTCCCGAATTAAACTGTACCAAAATCTGATTTTCAATTTTCTGAAGCAAATCTTGCTGAGTCAGCCAGTTTTTAAACAGATTCGATTGCGTTTCGTCAAAGCTGATATCGATAAGATTGGTTTTAACTGAATTGGTTTGTAAAAACTCCAGCAAATCAGTTACCGAATTATTATCAGATTTTTGTAACTGAAGGTTTTCTTTGATTCTTAATGCTGCACTTTCCTTATCTATATATTGATTGATCGCATTGATAATCAGATTTTTATTTTCATATTGATGACTTTCGGTTTTTATCAGTTGTAAAGGATGAGAAGAGGGTTTCCCGATTTTCTGAACGATAGAAGCAAAAGGAATCAGCCAGTCTTTCCAGTTATTCCAGGTGGTAACGTCAATGTTTTCTAACGGAATATCAATCATAAAACGGTCATCCATTTTGATCTGATGCGTTTCGAGATAAGAAATAGTATCAAAAAGACTCCATCCGATTTTAAATTTTTTATGAAGCTGATTGATGTATTTTCCTAATTCCAATTTGCGGTGATCAAGACGTTTCGCCTCTTCCGCAAAATTTGCATTGATTTGATATTTCGGAACTTCCAAAGTTCTCTCAAACTGTTTCAGAACATCAGATTTTTTTGATTTGTTGGAATGAAGTTCGAGACAGAAAGCTCCCAGACCAATATTTTCCAACCGGCTGTGAACAACATCCAGAGCGGCCTTTTTTGCAGCAACAAACAATACTTTTTTATCATTCGCCAAAGCATCTGCAATGATATTGGTAATCGTCTGCGATTTTCCTGTTCCCGGAGGACCGTGAAGGATAAACGTTTTATTTTGATGGGCATTTTTTACTGCATTCAGTTGAGAATTATCTGTGGAAATCGGAAGCATCAGTTCTGAAGCAGACATATTTTCCAGATTGTCGGTATCAAGCTCAACTGATTCTAATGTTTCACTTAGCTTTCCGTCGATCAGACTTTTGACAATCGAACTTTTTTGAATTTCTTCAGCATATTTCGAAATATCCTGCCAAAGAATCAATTTGTTAAACGAAAAAGTTCCGAGAACCATTTGTTCCAAAACATCCCAACCTTCAAGATTCAAAATTGCATTTCGAATTATGGCTAATACTTTAGGAACATCAACGCCTAACTCGTCTGTCGGTAGAGTTTCTAAGCTGTTTAGATTTAATTTAAATTCCTGTTTCAGGTACTCCAGAAGTGTAATGTTGATCATCGTTTCTTCTTCACGGCTTCGAAGCATGAATTTGGAGTTTACCGATTTTCTCGAAAGTTCAACTGGAATCAAAAGAATTGGTGCAAATCTTGGAACATCTTTATTTTTAGGTTCGTACCATTTTAAAAGTCCGATTCCCAAGTACAAAGTGCTTTTTCCGTTTTCTTCTTCAGCTAATTTTGAACTTCTGAAAAGATGGGTCAGAATGGCATCCAGATCATCCTGATGATAATAGGTTAGGATTTTGTTATACTTAAATTCATCATCCGCCAATTGGAAAAGAGGTTGCGATGGATGAAGCGGCTCATGATACAGATTGTATTTTCTCAGAACCGGCTGATTGTTATTCGGATGAATAGTAAAAGTTTTTCCGTCTGCCAAACTGTCTTCAAGCAAATTGACTTTGTAATCTACCAGTTGCAGCATACTTTTGGTAAATCTCAGATTGAGAAGATTATTTCGGAGTGACAGATCGAGCAGTTTTCTTTCCCAGATCTTCTGCTTGGTGAGGTTTGAAGTGTCGGTCAGTTCGAGATCGGAATACAAAGTTCCCATCTCAAAATCATCATCCAGATCATCATTATTTAATTGAGAATTGATCTTTAAATCTTCATTAAATATATTTTCAATTTTTAATAAAGGTAATGGAGAAATACCGTTTGATCTTGTATTTTTTATATCAATCGACAAGATAAAATTGTGAGAATCCATGATCTGCGTTTCGGCGCTGTTCATCGCCTGTTTAAATGAAAGAGTGCTTCCTTTGCAGAGATGGGTCGATTCAACCAAAGCAATTTCTTTAATTCCGCTGGCAATTCTTTTTGAAATGGCGGCCTGATCAAAATTGACCATTGCATCAAATCTCTGATCATCGAGCCAGACGCCGACGAAGGCATGACCTTTTGTAATTATGAGAATAGGATTCAGGTCAATTGCTTCCAGACATGCTGCAAACAGGAGAGAAATGTCAATACAGTTTCCGAATTTTGTTTCTAAAACCTGATCTGCTAACCGGATTCTCTGTCCGGTTTCCTCAAAACTCGGCGGCATCGCACTGTAAATTAATTCTAAATTCTGAATCGATTTATAAATAGCCGAAACCATTTGTAAAACACGCTCTTTATCTTTTGCCTGATATCCTTCAAAAGACGGATTCAGATTGTTCTGTTCAAGAATTTTTATCGCATCAGATTTAATTTTATAGATCAGCGAATGGTTTGGAGTCACATAAGAAGCCAATAATTGTGGAAACGTCTGTAAACCGCCAAAATAATCAACCGGGAGCACTTCAACAGAAAAATTTTGTCTGAAAAGCGATGCGTTATTCTGAAGGACTTCAACTGTGATTGTGTCTAAATCTTTTTCTGAAAGACTTCTAAGCAAAGCATTATCAAAGGCAAAATTGAATAATGATATTTTATACAACGAACCTTTTTTCAGTTGGTCGATATAAACATTGTAAGTTTCAAATATTCCGAGTGAGGATGAAATTTGTAGGTTTAAATTTTCCAGATCTTCCGTCACTTCTCGAAAAGATATTTTTTCAAGGAAGTTGTATTTATTTAAAACAAATGTATAGTTGATGTATGAATGGTGCTGTATCTGTAAGTCGAATGGAATAATCTGATTCATAAATTTTTTTGTGCTTATCACTCTCTTTTTCGGGAGATAGCGCAATTTAGAAATAAAAAGGATATTGACAAAACGGTTTCACGGAATGGGAGAATTGCTTTAAATTTTTAAATTTGTTTTTTTACTTATAATTTCCAAAGAATGAAAAAATTAAACAAATTTACAATAGCCATAGTTTTTAGTGTTCTGTGTCAACAAACAGGATATGCTCAGAAAATATCTACAGCGCAAGAATCTGCTAAATATACCATAGAAAACTGTGTGAATGAATTTGTTTTGACCAAGGCTACAAAAACAAAATCAGGATATCAGTATTGGTTTGCCGATAAAAAACTTACTGAAGAAAATACTCTGAAAATGAGCATTGTGGAACCGGGAAAATCGACCCACGCGCCACACCGTCATCCTGAAGAAGAGTTTTTTTATATTCTTGAAGGAAAGGCTTCTTTTTATCTTGATGGTAAAACGATCGAAGTAGGTTCGAATACGAGTTTGTATTGTCCGCCAAATTCGGAGCATGGCATAAGCAATGCCGGAGATAAAGATTTAAAATATCTGGTTATTAAAAAGGATTTGAGGTAGTCTGATTAATTAAAGATCAACTCTGAAGCTGAAAATTACTCATCATTATCAAGCAATTATAAATCATCTAAACGAAACCGAAAATAAGTAAAATCCAAACCCACTATTCTATGAAACTGTGCTTTTTGTAAAAAGTGTGATCCTTACTTATGGATTTAATTAACATTTACAAATAAAGAAATTTTGTCTGGGAAATTAATTAATTTTTTATGAAAGATTTAAGGTTTTAAAAAGTGAAAATTTAAAGAATATTTTTACTTTTGATAAAATGACTTTTTATGTTGATAAATAAACTTTTAACAAAAGCATTAAGTTGTGCAATCGTTTGCATAACGGCGGATTCCGTGATTGCGCAGACTTTAATTCAGGTGAAAAATACTCAGGATTTTGCAAGAAATGAAGTCGTTTCTATTTCAATTGATCAGCTGAAGACGTTTTTAGGGAAAAATAAAGCAGAAGACTTAAGAATAAAAGATGCCCAAAAACAATATCTTCCTATTCAATGGATTGACAACGATGGAGACGGAAAAAATGACGAATTGCTTTTTCAGGCAAATTTAGATGCGAAAAAAACAAACTCTTATACAATTGTTGCAGATGCAACAACTCCTGTTCCTGAAAGTAAAGTAACCACTTATTCAAGATTGGTTCCTGAAAGAGCAGATGATTACACATGGGAAAATGATAAGGTTGCTTTCAGAGTGTATGGTCCGAAAGGTCAGGCGGAAGCTTTGGCAAAAGTAAAAGGAAGCACACTTTCAAGTGGTGTCGATATCTGGCTGAAAAGAACGGATCAACCCGTAATTAATAAATGGTACAAAGGATATTTGACTGATCCTATGTTTTATCACAAAGACACGAGAGGAGAAGGCTACGATCCTTATCACGTAGGAGACAGCCGCGGAACGGGAGGCATCGGAATCTGGAAAGATGAACAACTGCAGGTTTCCCGGAATTTTATTACCTCCAAAACAATTGCAGAAGGTCCGCTGAGAACGGTATTCGAGCTAACATATGCTCCGTGGAGTGAATTTGGTGTGAAAGAAACCAAAAGAATTTCTCTTGATCTGGGTTCAAATTTTTCTAAGTTTGAATCAACTTTTGAATCCGAAAAACCTGTTCCGAATTATACTGTAGGAATTACTTTGCACAAAAATGAGGGCGAGAGCAAACTCAATGATAAAAACGGATATTATCTGCACTGGGAAAAAATAGATGATGCTTTTGTAGGCGAAGGAATCGTAATTGATCCTAAAATCGTTCAAAAATCGGTAGCTTTCAAATCTGAAACTCCGGATCAGAGCAATTTGCTCGTGGTAACGAAACCTCAGGAAAAACTGACTTATTACGCAGGATTTGCGTGGCAGAAAAGTAGACAGATACAAACTCAAAGTGACTGGGAAAAAATGCTTCAGAAACAGACGCAGATTCTTGCCAATCCTTTAATTATTACAATTAAATAACTAAATTTTAAATGACTGATTTAAAACTCACAATTGCATCTTTCTGTTTGATCACAACGGTTTTTTCTGCTCAGGTAAAAGATACTTTGGCGGAAAAAATGTTGGTTTATCAGCTTCCGAACGGCGGTTGGGGAAAACATAACAGCGATAAAAAAAATGTTGATTACACTTTAAAAATAGATTCTAAACTTTTAAAAATAATCAAAGCGAACGACAATGATCTTGCCACCATCGATAATAATGCAACGTCAAAAGAAATCAACGGACTGATAAGAGCTTACAGCACAACAAAAAATCCGGCTTATTTAAAATCAGCAGAAAGAGGAATTGAATATTTACTTTCTATGCAGTACGAGAATGGTGGTTTTCCGCAGTATTTTCCAAATTCGGCGATCTACAGAAAGCAGGTGACTTACAATGACAATGCAATGATCAACGTATTGACGATTTTGTACAATATATCTGAAGGAAAAGAAGGTTTTGAAGTCGTAAATCCTCAGTTAAAGGAGAAGTCAAAAGTCGCTCTACAAAAAGGAATTACATGTATTTTGAAAACTCAGGTTCTCCAAAATGGAAAGCCTTCAATTTGGGCAGACCAGTATAATGAAATCACGTTAAAACCTGAAAAAGCCAGAGCTTTTGAGCCGATGTCTCTGGCAACCGGAGAATCCGTAAATATTGTCAAATTTCTTATGATGCAGCCAGTAACTCCTGAGATTGAAAAATCCGTCAAATCTGCAATACAGTGGTTTAAAGAAAGTAAAATCGATGGTTATGCTTATGATGTTTCGAAAGAGGGTGGCAAAGCAATCCGTACTTTAAGTAAAAAAGAAGGATCTGCAGTCTGGGCGAGATTTTATGACATTCCTACCAACAGACCGATCTTCGGCGATCGTGACGGAAGCGTAAAATTTAATTATGAAGATGTTTCTGAAGAGCGAAGAATGGGATACAGCTGGTATAATGAATCAGGAACCAAGCTTATAGAAAAAGAATTTCCGAAATGGCTGAAGAAAAACAAAATTTCCGAGTAAAACACAGAATCCTGATATGAAAGTATCAGGATTTTTATTTTTAATAAAAGATAATGGTTACCTGCAAAAGCACAATTTAAAAAAAATACATATTACCAATTACTTATTACTTATCGTTTTCAGCCAGTCCGAACATAATTTTTTCCAGTTGTCGGTCAGTTCGGTTCTGTTCATGATTCCGATTTTATGTTCTCCTTCAGGGAAAATAAACATGGCGCCTTTTACCTTATTTTTTGTCATTGCCTGATAATACAAAATGCTGTTCATCACAGGAACTGCTTTATCATTTTGTGCATGAATCAAAAGAGTAGGCGGTGTTTTCTCTGTTACACGGTTTTGCATAGAATATTCGCTGATTTTTTCCTGGGAAGCGTTCTCACCAAGCAGGCTGTTGCGGCTTCCTGCGTGTGCAAACTCTCCTAAATCAATAACAGGAGAAACCAGAATAGCAAAATTCGGAATGGTAGACAAATTTTCCCAATCGCCTTTTAATTCTGTGTAATCTGTAGAAATATTACTTGCCATTGCAGCTAAATGTCCGCCTGCAGAAGTTCCTATAACTCCGACCTGATCGGGTGAAATACCATACTGATCAGCATTTTTTCTAAGATATTTTATCGCTGCCTGAATATCCTGTAACGGAGCGAGTTCTCTCTGTTTAACATCGGGGGAAATCGGTAACCGGTAATTTAAAACAAAGGCTGAAATTCCTAAAGTATTAAACCATTTTGCAATTTGGAAACCGTTCAGATCGTAAGTAAGTTTGTAATAACCGCCGCCGGGAATGATGATAACAGACATCTGTTTTCTGTCTTCTTTGGGAGGCAAAAAAGCAAAAAGCTCGGTTTCCTTGATTTGTGTAATTCTTCCATCTTTTTCTTCGGTTTTTAAATATAATCCTTTGGAATTTGGCATCTGACCTTTTGGCCAGATATTAATTTTTTCTTGTGCGGATATTTGATTAAAAACCATCATCAATATGATTAAAACAGATTTTTTCATTGTTTGTTAATTTAAAATGTATTTCTAAACCTCAAAGGTTTCAAAAACCTGTGAGGTTTGAATCTGATCAATTAATCTTTAAGAAAATCTTCTCTAAATGGTGTAAAAGCATCAATCAGCTGTCCTTCTTCCAGACATTTTACACCATGAAAAATATTTGGCTGAGCAAAAAATCCGTCACCTTTCTGTAATATTTTAACTTCACCATCAACGGTTACTTCAAATGTTCCGGAAGCAACATAAGTGATTTGTGAATGAAAATGCTGATGCAATGCTCCGACCGCATCTTTTTCAAATTTTACAATCACCATCATAACCTGAGAATTGTATCCTACGAATTGTCTTGAGACACCGTTTCCTAAATCTTCCCATTCGGAATTTCCGTCAAAGAAGGGTTCTTTTTTGAAATTCATTTTATACTTTTTTAAATTATTAATTAAATTTTACACTCACTTTGTCATGCTGGAAGCATCTTAACAATGAATTAAGAATAATTTAGATCCTTTCAGGATGACAAACAGAACGTTTAATTGGTGAATGAAACGACTTTACGAACAAAAATAACAAGAACGAGTAAAATTCTTGTGTTTTGTGTTTAAAACTATTTTATATAATTTTCCAAACCGATTTTCAAGCTCTTCAACGATTTCAAAGCCAGTTTTGCAACCGTTTCTGCGCCGAGTTTTGATAAATGCGTATCGTCAGCTTTTCCCTTAGGATAATAAGAATTTTCCCCTTCTTTGAAATGCAGGTGAAGCAGTTTTGATTTTTCCGGTCCGTTAGAGATTTCCATTTGTTCGGTCAAAAGCTGTAAATCTACGAAAGCAACTTTCATATCATTGGCAACCATTCTCACAACCAAAGGATAATCAGAATGTGTATCAATTAAAACTCCGTTTTCATTAAAATTTCTTCTGACAATTGACGTCATCAAGATGGGTGTTGCTCCTTTTGCTCTGGTTTCGTTTACGTATCTCTCAAGATTGGCTCTATATTGCGTATGAGGATTGGTGAATTTTGTAGAATCTTTCAGTTTCTGATCGTTATGACCAAACTGGATAACGACAAAATCGCCTTTTTTAAGCTGTTTATCAACTTTATCCCATCTTCCTTCTGTCCTGAAACTTTTTGAACTTCTTCCGTTCATCGCATGATTCTGCACTTCAATTCCGGTTGTTAAAAATTGGGGTAAAACTTGTCCCCATCCGTGTTCCGGATTTTTATCGGGATTGTCTTTGTTTGACATGGTTGAATCGCCGATTAAAAATAGGGTTGGTTTTTTCTGTGCTATTGATAATGATGAAATTACAATGCCTAGAATTAAAAGTATCTTTTTCATTTTAAATAATTTTATAAATATGTTCTTTGTCTTGAAACAAAAGAGCCAAAAGTTCAAGACTTGGAAACTTTCGCTAAAAACTAAATTTTAATCCTAAAATTCCCAAAACTTGCACAAATTCAAAGTTTGTTCTTCGGTTAAAAATTGGTCTCGCGCTTCAACAGTGGGAATTTTTTAACGGATGAAAACTTAATTTTCTTAACGCTCCATTTTCCTATGTCGTTTTCTTGTGGTAATAATTACTCATTACCAATTACTTATTACTCATATGCGGGTTCCAGCCTTCAAAAATATTTTTGATGGTGTAATTTTTCATTTCTTTTTTAGTCAATTGGTGCGACCATGGAACTCTTAGAGCCATATTTCCGCCCTCACCTTTGCTGTTGTATTCTGCGTAATAAGCTGTTTTTTCTTTTTCAGGGAACATTTTGTCACCTTTCCACGGATTCCAGCCTTCGGAAACGATGTGTTTTCCCATTTCGGTATTGATGAACACCGTTTTTGCATACGGTCTCCAAGGTCTTCCGAGGAAAACTTTTGTGATTCCTTCTTTTGCAATCAGTTTACAATCAAAAAATACATAACCGTATTTCTTGCTTTGATCTGTCGATGCGGCGGTAATGTAGGAATTGGCTAAACTTTTAATCGTACAATTTTTAAAAACAACTGTTGCCGAGCCAAAAATAAAGTCAGTCGTTCCTTCGATATAACAGTTTTCGTAGTATTGTCTGCTGTGATTTCCGCCAGTATAAATTGTGTCCTGACAACCTGAAATTTTGGAATCTTTAATGATAAATCTATCTCCTTCCACATGAAGTGAAACCGCCTGACCTTCATTGCAAGAGCTATTTTGAATGGTAAGATTAGAAATTTTAATATCATCCGCCATCACCAAAAGGGTGTAAGAATTGAAAGTGGTCATTTTTTCATTCAATAGATCAAGTTTGCCGGAAAAATCATTGTTGGTGATGATTGTATTGTCTTTGCTATCGCCCTGTAAAGTGATTTTATGTTTTGAGGATGGAATAACAATTTTCTCATTATAAGTCCCTGTTTTTATTTTGATTAAAACTTCACCGGGACCTAAATCTCTGACAGAATTGATGGCTTTCTGAACCGCTGAAAATTCTCCGCTTCCGTCTTTTGCAACTATTATAGTACGGTAAGGAGCATTTTGAGCCAAAAAAAATTGAGCTAAACTAATAAAGAATATTAAAAGAAACTTTTTCATATAAAGTTATTTTAAATTTTTATCTAAAAACTGAACCGTTAAATTTAAAGTTTCTGTAAACCAAGGTTCTGCCGACCAGAAGGAATGTGGTGTATCTTTAATTTCATGAAACTCTGTCGGAATATTAAAGCTTTTCAGTTTTTTCATCATGTCGTCTCTTCCGGCATGAAAACGTGGTTGTGAGCTGTTGATGAAAAGGGTAGGAGGTGTATTTTTATCTACATATTCTAAAGGAGAGGCTTCTGTCCAGTTTTTGAGATTTACATTTCTGTCACCGCCTAACCAATATGCAGCATAAGTGCTTTCTTCAGCTTCGGGATGAATAAATGAAACAATTCCATCAACATTGACGATTGCCTGAATTTTATTATTTTTCTTGACACCAACCAGAGTGGCAATTTGGGCTCCTGCAGACTCACCCAGAACGGCTATTTTCTTTTTATCAAGAGAATATTTTTTATGATTTTTTTTTAACCAATTAATGGCTGTTTCAACATCTTCTATTCCTGCAGGATATTTTGCAACATCAGCTAATCGATAACCGACTGCAATGGCAACATAACCTTTTGCTGCCAATTCCTGAGCCATATATTTTTCGTTTTCCCTACTTCCGGAAATCCAGCCGCCACCGTGAACCAAAGCAACTCCCGGATGTTTTTGAGATGTATCGAGAGGATAATAGATGTCTGCTTTTAAAGATAATCCGTTGATGTTGTCATATTCTACATCTTTATGAATCCCAATGTTTGCCGGAACAGGTCTGTTCAAAGGAGTAATAAACGGATGTTTCTTTCTAAGTTTTTCATACGTTGCCTCGTTTGTGTAAGGAGTAGCATTCGGTCTTGTCTGACCGAATGCTTTTGCTCCTACAAAAAAAACAAAAAGAAAATATAGTTTGTGAAAACTCATTTTTTAATTTTTAAAAAACCGTTCAAATTGTGATTACTTCACTGCATTTTTTGCAATCTCTTTGGAAACCTGCAATTGTTCACCAGTTACATTTTTGGGTAATTTTACCGCAGAAGTTTTGCCTCCTAAAACTTTTATTGTTGGTTTTTGAGTCGATTCTAACTGAAGTGTTGAAAGGTCCACATTTTTACTGTTATAAACCACTGCACCGGTTCCTTCACTGTATTTCAATGTAACATTTTTCAATACAATTCCGTCTGCATCAACGATGGTCAGTGCTTTTCTGGTGTCAAACTGAGAATCTTCTATTACGATATTTTTAATATTCATTTCAGCCAAGCCATTGATGCTTACTGCTTCATCAGAATTAACTGCATTGATGTTTTTAAAATAAATATTCCTGAAAACAGGAGTTTTTTCAGTTACCGCAAATACTTTTTCCGGAACCTTATTACCTTCCGCTTTTTGTCCGTCTTCCAAAACAGGAGAAGCTCCTTCGTAAAACATATTAAAGCCGATGGTCTGTGTAGGAATGTTGATCATATCAATGTTTTTCACATAAATATTTTCAACAACGCCACCTCTTCCGCGGGTTGTTTTGAAACGAAGCCCGATATCGGTTCCGATGAAAGTACAGTCTGAAACGTGAATGTTTCTTGCGCCTCCCGACATTTCACTTCCGATCACAAAACCTCCGTGACCATGATAAACTACGTTGTTTTTGATGATCACATTTTCAGTAGGCATTCCTCTTTTTCTACCGTCTTCATCTTTACCAGATTTGATGCAGATGGCATCGTCACCCACATCAAAAGTATTGTCATAGATCAAAACATTTTTACAAGATTCTAAATCTAAACCATCACCGTTTTGAGAATACCACGGGTTTCTAACCGTAAGATTTTTAAGAATAATATTTGAAGACATCAAGGGGTGAAGATTCCACGCAGGAGAATTCTGAAAAGTCGGTCCGTCAAGAAGAACTTTATCGCAACCTACGATGCTTACCATTACCGGACGAAGAAAATCCTTTACAGATTCCAGTTCAGCTTTTGAGATTTTATCGGGAACATTGAAGCTTGAGCTGCTTTCAAATCCTTTTTTATAACTTTCTGAAGGATACCAGGTTTTTCCGTCAGCAGAAACAATTCCGCCTGATGCAACAAATTTTTTCCATTCAGTTTCAGAAAGTTTTCCTTTTTTTACGGCTCTCCATACATCACCATTTCCGTCGATCACGCCTTTTCCTGTAATCGCAATATTTGTAGCATTTCTGGCAGAAATTGGAGATTGACAGCGGATTGTATTTAATCCTTCAAAACTCACATCAACCAAAGGATAATCATTTTTATCTTTGCTAAACGTAATGAAAGCACCATCTTCTATATGAAGATTGATATTGCTTTGTAACACGATTGGTCCTGTTAACCAGATTCCTCTCGGAACCACCAGTTTACCACCACCTTTTTTTACCAAAGCATCCATTGCTTTTTTGAAAGCGTCGGTATTTTTTACTTTTCCGCCTGCAATACCTCCAAAATCTTTAATTGAAACGGTATTAGCTGGAAAAGAAGTTTCCATCACCTGCGGCATTTTAAACTCAATTTCTTTATAAATATCAGAGTTTTGTGCATGGATTTGCCCCGAAAACATTATTGCTGCGGCAAGACTAATTATTTTGAATGATTTCTTCATTATTCTTTTACTATTTAGTTTTAATTATATTTTTAAATTCAGTGAATACCATTTGTGCCACCACTTTTGCTCCGTCCGGCTGAAAGTGTGTATTGTCTTTCTGACCTTTAGGATATGCTTCATAAATTCCTTCAGGAAGATTCATAAAGTAATGATTGCTCACGTAATCCTGACCTTTTTTTGTAAAAAAATCCATCGATAATTTGTTTAAATCGATATAGGGAATGTTCATTTCTTTCGCAATATCAATCGGAGCCTGCCAATATTCTCCATGAACATTTTCCAGTTTGCCATCTTTCCACGGATAATTTCTTGCAACCGGGGTTACGATGATTGGCTTTCCTCCTTTTTGTAGCGTTTGAGTGACAAATAATCTCAAAAATTCTTTGTAGCCTTCGATATTCACGTAACGTTCTGTATGTTTTTCTGAACCGTCGTTATGACCAAACTGAATAATAACATAATCGTTGGGTTTCAGATTTTCATAAACATATCGCCATCTTCCTTCCTGAAAAAATGTTCTTGTGCTTCTTCCACCATGCGCTCTGTCGATAATTTTTACCGAATCTTTTAATCCATTTAAACCTTTCAAACTGTCTTTTACAAAAAAGGGCTGAAAAACCTGTCCCCATCCTGTAACGGGATAACGAACTTTCATATAATCTTTACCAGGCTCATAATTTCCTGTGTAATCTGCCATTGTAGAATCGCCGATGAGGTAAATATGAGTGACTTTTTTATCTTTTTTATTTTTAGTAACGGCATTTTGAGGCTGACATGACGACAGAAGAAATGCTGCAACTAAAAATAAAATGATATGATTAAATGTTTTGTTCATTTTTAAAATTATCAACCACCAAAGTTTTGAAATCTGAGATTTTTTGATTTTTTACTCTCGCTGATTAAAAAGATCGGGCAGATTTAATTAAGGTAAAATTAATTTGCGAAATCAGCAAAATCTGCGAGTGGAAAAATTAGTTTTTTGTTATTCTGAAATATTCAAAATCTGCATAGCCACCGCGGTTTGCTTTTTGTGTACTTACAGAATATAATCCCACTTTAGCTCCAATCCATTTTCCGGGTTTTGCCTGAAATGGATCGCCAACTTTGATAAAATTTTTTCCGTTTTCGCTGTAACTGAATGTGCAAATTCCGTTCGGTTCATTAACGTTTACTTTAAAATAAGCTTCGTTTCCTTTTAATTTGGTTTCAAACAAAACTTTTTCTTCGCCTCCTTTTTCAGCCTTTTCAGCTTTTCTCAATTGGACATAATATCCGTCAGTTTTATTGGTGATGACAATCGATGCATGATCCATTCCCATTATTAAAAGTCCGGCAGTTTTTCCTTCTTTAGCATCTTCGGGAGTCAGTTTAACTTTAGTAGAAGCCACAAAATTCGGAGCCGGGAATTTCTGAGTCAGAAGATTCGGAACATTCCAGAGGTTTTTGTCATTTTCAGCCATTTTCATGGAGAATAATCTCAGGAATTTCTGTCCGGGAAGTTTAGAAGACCAAACAATGTTTTCGTTGGCGCTCCATTGCCACTGTAAACCTAATTTTTCACCATCAAACTCATCCGTTTCTGCTGGAGTTACAAGAGGGTAAGCTTTACCAACGTTTGGTTTTTTATAAGTAAGAACCGGTTCGCCAATTCCGTTTTTATCATTGTCGATTCCTATTACAGGCCAGCCTTTTTCCCATTTCATTGGTTGCAAATGCACGATTCTTCCTCCTGCATCCACATCCTGAAAATGGTAGAACCAATCTTCACCTGATTGCGTGTCAACCCAAGCTCCCTGATGTGGACCGTTGATTTTTGTTTTTCCCTGTTCAAGAACTACTTTTTCTTCGTATGGACCGTAAATATTTTTTGATCTTAAAACCAATTGCCAACCTGTAGCAACGCCACCTGCCGGAGCGAAAACGTAATAATAGCCATTTCTTTTATACATTTTTGGACCTTCAACTGTCGGATGTGCATCGTGACCATCGAAAATGTGAACACCTTTATCTAAAACTTTCGTTCCTTCGGGGTTCATTTTATTTAAAGATAAAATACTTTTCACTCCGGCACGACTTCCTGCCCAACCGTGAACTAAATAGGCTTGTCCGTCTTCGTCCCAGAAAGGGCAAGAATCAATCAAACCTTTTCCTTCCATTACTAAAATGGGTTCGTCCCATTTTCCGAGGGGATCTTTAGTTTTCACCATGTAAATTCCAAAATCTGGGTCGCCCCAATAAATATAAAATTCACCTTTATGAAAACGAATACTTGGTGCCCAAACTGCGTCACCTCTTCTCGGAACTGCGAAATGTTCTTTCGGCAAAACATCCTGGATTGCATAGTTGACCAATTTCCAGTTGACCATATCTTTTGAATGTAAGATTGGCAATCCCGGAGCTTCGTTGAAACTTGAAGCGGTCATATAATAATCATCACCAACGCGCGTAACGTCAGGGTCTGAATAGTCTGCGTATAAGATCGGATTTCTGTAATTTTTTCCCTGATCGGCAGTCCAGACTTCTGAAACATAAGGCTTTTCCTGCGCGTTCAAATAAGTTGACGCAATTGAAAATGCGGTGATAGAAAGTATATTTAAAATGTTTTTCGTCATAAAATCAGATTCATTGGAGGTTTTAGGAGATTGGCTGCAGACTTGAGGTTTTATTTTTCAAATTCTAAACTTGCCAGAATAAATGGTCCTGTTCCTTTTCCATCATTAGAACGGATTTCTTCATTTACATAATATTCGTAAGAACCATCTCTGTAAGGTTTTCCTCCTAGTCCGGCAACAGCGCAACATTTATTTAAGTTTACCACTCCGTTTTCGTCAACTGTAATTAAATTTTTGATGATTCCTTCGTAGCCTTTTTTTGCAGCAGCTTTATATGAATTTGGAAGATATCCTTTATTTACTGATTTGATCATTGTATAAACAAACATTGCGGATGCAGTTGCTTCTTCATAATTACCGTTTGCCAATGGCTTATCCAAAACCTGATACCAAAGGCCTGACTTTTTATCCTGAACCTTGATTATCGCATCAGAATAAGATTTTAGGTAAGAAATAATTCTGGCTCTTCCCGGATGATCTTTAGGTAAATAATCAAGAACATCTACCATTGCCATTCCGTACCAGCCCATTGCTCTTCCCCAGAAATTGGGTGAAAGTCCGGTTTCTTTATTTGCCCAGGCTTCTTTTTTACTCTCATCCCAAGCGTGATACAGCAATCCTGTTTTTTTGTCCAAGAGATTTTTCTGAACCGAATCAAACTGGAAAACAATATCATCATACGCTTTTGTTGCCTCTGCACCTTTTATAAAATCTTTCGTATAATGTGTGTAGAAAGGCATTCCCATGTAAAGACCATCCAGCCAAACCTGATAAGGATAGATTTTTTTATGCCAGAAAGAACCTTCGTTGGTTCTTGGCTGTTCGTCAATTTGTAAGCGAAGCGTTTGTAGCGCTTTCAGATATTTTTCTTTTTTCTCTTTTTCGTAAAGATAAAGCAATACGTTTCCGCTATTCAGCATATCGATGTTGTACTTGTCGATGTCGTAGGTAAGAATAGTTCCGTCTTCTTTGATCAGTTTTTCTCCGAAGCCACTGATGTAATCGTAATATTCTTTTTTTCCTGTTTTGATGTAAAGTTGCTCAGCACCATCTAAAACAATTGCTGAAGGATAGGTCCATTTCGGGCTTTTGCTGAAATCAAGCATCCACGCTTCAGGGAATCTCTGCATTTCAGAAAGCATCATTCTTTCAGACCATTTCAGGTTGGTAGGAACTACTTTTTCGGATTTTGCAGTTTGTGTTGTAGCTTTTGCAGCCGTTGCAGTTTTTGTCTGCGCACAAGCCAGAAACATTCCCGAGCCTAAAACGGCAACAGCGTATATTTTTAATTTTTGATGAATAAAACTCATTGTAAGTCAATTTTAAAGTTGATTGTTATTATCTAAAATCTCTAATTTTTTATCTAAATCTTTGTAAAATTCTGCTTCGGTTTTGATTCCGTTGGGTTCCTGAGACCAGGCTCCCATAAAGTAATACGAAACATTTTTGGTCTTTTTGAAAACTACCACGTGAGTCGATTTGGTTTTTACAATTTTATCTAAATTTTCAATAGGGTAGAAAACCACCATTCCCAAATTATCTTCTTTTTTGGCTAAAGTCTGCATTCCGTAAGTCGCAATGTAACCCCATTTTTTGTTTTTACTGACCGCCTCTTTCATGGGAATATCTTTAAATGCCACAATTCCGGTACATAAGCCTGAAATGGTTTCATTTAAATTTAAATCAACCTTTACAAAACGGTCTTTGTTAAAGATCGTCAGCTTCGATTGAAGATCAACTGCTTTCCCCCAGGTTTTCCAGCCTTTGTAATCGATGGTTGCAAAAGATTTATCGCTTTCGTTCACGACTTTTGCGGTGGTGCTTTTTACAGTTTTAAACGTTTCCACAAAATCATTCTGATCATCATATCTTCCGTAAGAACCAATCCCGATGGTACGGCCTGATTTCAAAATATCCTGTCCCCAAGGTGAATCGTGATGATAAGATTCAAAACCGTCTTGTCCAGCTTCCGGCAACACCAAAG
Organism: Chryseobacterium sp. DT-167; assembly: GCF_058310155.1. NCBI lineage: Bacteria > Pseudomonadati > Bacteroidota > Flavobacteriia > Flavobacteriales > Weeksellaceae > Chryseobacterium > Chryseobacterium sp. DT-167. The sequence continues at coordinate 116,357 of NZ_JBZEEQ010000011.1, forward strand.
TATTGACTTTTTTACCGAAAATATCTGTGGCGTTTCTCCAGTCAAGATATAATCTGTAGCCAATCTGATTGTTCTCCAAACCGATTCCTTCGTATCTGATGTAATAAGAATGGTCGGTATGTTCTGCAGGAAGTGTTAATTCATTGACGTTTTTAAAAGTTCCGCCTATGTATTCGTTGCCTTGCCATTTTCCGCCTTCTTTTATTGATAATTCAGCGTAAGAAAACGGAGCTTTCGGGTTTTTACGGATTTTCTCGATCACATTTTTTTGGGCGAAAGATGAACCGCCAGCGAAAATTGCTCCCGCTAGAAATATTTTAAATATGTTTAATTTTATCTGTACTGACATTATTTTTATTTTAGATAACCTTTAAGTCTTAAAGTTCAGCGACTATCGTTGATTTTCGGTTATTTTTTTAACGAGGCTATTCATATACACCTCAATATTATCATAATTTTTATCTAAATCTTTTCCGTTAGCGTTTGCCGTTTTCGGATCAAGATTATTTTTGATTTCCCATTCATCGGGCATTCCGTCATTGTCTGAATCTGCAGGACTTTTTCCCGGTTTTAAATCAGGGAACCCTCCTACATCTTCCTGAGAATCGATGATTCCGTTGTCGCTTCCGTGCGAACCTTTATGCGAAAATGTTCCGTTTTTTACATGTTCCAAAACCCGTAAATCTACGGCATCTCTTACTAAACTCGCCCCTCCGATTTTTACTGTTTTTTCGTAAGCTTCTTTGGCAGAATGCGTCATTACATTATTCTGAATGTCGTGTGGATGATTGATTTTAATTAAATTTTTATCAGCATCAGTCAGATTATATGCAGATTTCATTTGATTGAAAACGCCTAAGTTCCAGTTATCAGAGGTAACTTCGGGACTTCCTTCCATTACATTTCCGTTGATGTAATATTTTCCCCAGATCTTGTAAATTTCAGTTTCCGGTTTTTCATTTTTGTCGATGGCAACTATCCTTTTTTTGTTTATCGATGCAGCTCCTGGTTTGTAGTAATTATTGACCATATTTACATTCATTCCTTCTCCGCCGTACACATTGTTGTGTCCCCAGTTGTAGATCACATTATTTCTAAAATCGGTCAGATCAGTTAATGCGAATTTACTTCCTGCATATTCTCCCAATCTTGGATTTCTGCTGTCGTGATTAGCATATATATTATGATGAAAGGATGCGAATTTTCCGCCTGCAATTCCACCGTAACCATGAGCACCTTTCTGGTGGGCAGAATTTCTTAAGCTTTCTGCAATTACACACCATTGAAGCGTAGTATTTTCATTTACATAAATAGAAACCGTCTCGTCTGTTGACCAGCTCATCGAACAGTGATCAACAATTAAATTTTTAATAAATCTCGCTCCTAATGCATCACCTTCATACTTTTTCTTATCACCCATTCTGAATCTCATGTAACGGATGATGACGTTGTCTGCTGCGACAAAAGTTTCGTAGTTGGCAACAGTAATTCCTTCTCCGGGAGCGGTTTGTCCGGCAATGGTGACGTCGCCTTCTTTAATTCTGAGCGGAGATTCCAGATAAATGGTTCCGGCAGTTTTAAAAACAATATATCTTGAACCTTTTTGTTCTAAAGCGTGTCTTAAAGTTCCTTCAGAACCGTCATCTGTTAATTTAGTTACCAATAAAACTTTTCCGCCACGTCCGCCTGTGGTAAATCTTCCAAAACCTTCTGCGCCGGGAAAACTGATCAGCTTTCCTGATACCATAGTTTCAAAATTGTTTGAAGTTTTTACCTGACTCGTACAGCTTTGTGAAGGTAAAAATCCCAAAAGTAATAGTGAAGAAAAAGAAATTTTCATGATAATAAATTTGGAATGATTTACTGATTGGCTTTTTTGAAATTCCAGTTGTCTTTTCCTGACAGAATATTTTTTGCTGTATATTTTTTACTTTGCTCTTTTGTCAATTGATGAGACCATGAAACTCTTTTTTCAGCATTTGCTCCAAAGCCTTTAGAATTGTATTCTGCGTAAAAAGTAGTCTTTTCAGCATCGATTTTTCCCCAATTGTGCCAACCTTCAGATGTGATTGTGGAATCGATTGCACAGTTGATATAAACAGTCTTCGCAAAAGGTCTCCAAGGTCTTCCCAAATATACAGAATTTGCCAAAGCATCTCCTGTTAAATTACAGTTAATAAACACATATCCAAATTCACTTCCTTCTGGAGTGGAGGCAGCGGTAATATAGGATGCATTTTTTTTGGAATAAATGGTACAGTTTTCAAAAACCGCAGTTCCGGCGCCAAAAATGTAATCGGTAGTACCTTCGATATAGCAGTTTTTAAAATAATTTCTTGAAATCTTAGTTTTATCAGGATTGTCCTGAGTTCCTTTTGTGTAAAGCGTATCCTGGAATCCTAGAAATCGGCAGTTTTCAAATGCAATTTTGTCTCCTGTCGTCAGAACCGCAACGGCTTGTCCGACTGGCCCTGCATCATTTTGAAAGGTGAAATTTTTAGCCGAAAAATTATCAGAAAAAATAAAGATGGTTGATGAACCTGTAGTTCCTATGTTTTTTCCTTCAGCGTTATGTTTTGAGGCATAATCGTCATACACTAAAATGGTATTTTCTGCTTTTTCTCCAACTAAACTGATCGGGCTTTTTGCAGCTGAAACTGTAATTTTTTCTCTGTAAGTTCCTGGTTTTACAATGATTTTTGTTCTTAGCGTTTTTCCTTCTTCAACAGAATTGATGGCGTCCTGAATGGTAGTAAAATTACCTTTTCCGTCTTTCGAAACTACGATGGTTTTGACCTCATTAATTCTGAAAGAAAGAAGACTGATGATGACTACTGAAAAAATTGATAAGAATTTTATTTTTCTGTAAAAACCGGAAATCCTCATAGATTTTAATTTCATTAGGAAAATACAGACTTTACTCCGGTGAAGGAGAAAGTCTGTATTAAAATTAATATGAATGTATCTTTATTCTAGTAACCGTAATCTTGGGTAAGATTATAGTTAGAGTTTACAACATCTAAAGCCAACGGAAGCAGTTCTTTTCTGTTTGGCTGAAAGTAATGTGCATAGCTTTTCACAGGATCTCCGCTGATGTATGGCTGTGTCATTGCAAGTCTCCAGTTGACCTTTGTATACCCGGAAGGTGTTGCCACACTTTGATTAGGATTGTAGAAAATATCTGATTTTGCAACTCCGGTCGTGGTATAGAAATCTATATCTGTAACGTTTTGCTGAGCAGTTTTGGTAGGAGTATATGCTACTTTTTTATAGAAAATATATTCCGGAACGGTGGCATAAGCTCCTGTACCGTTCATGAACTGGGTAAGTTTGGCTTTTGTTTCATTAATTTTAGTTTCTAATAAATTCCATCGGATCAGGTCATATTTTCTAAGTCCCTCTCCGCCAAACTCTAATTGTCTTTCTTTAACAATGTAATTAAAGAATCCTATTTTGTCTGTAGGAATCGTTCCTACCTGTCCTAAATTTCCTGCATAAGCTCTTTGTCTTACAGTTAAAACTGCGTTTACAGCTTGTGCAGAAGGTCCGTTATTCAGTTCGTTATCTGCTTCGGCAAACATCAGCAGAATATCAGAATATCTTAATAATGGCCAGTCAATTCCAAGGTTTTGAGAGGTTCCTGTAATAGACGTCCATGATTTTCTGAATTTACCGTCATTCCAGTTGATGGATGTCTGAAGTTCCTGCTGTTTTGTTGTGCTTACTCTGAAGATGGCAACATTCACATCTCTTCTTAGGTCATATTTTGTAAACTCGTAAAAATATACAGGAATTGCATTGATTCCTCCTGATGATTTCCAGTCTGTATCATCATGTCTCAAGCCGTTGTAGTAACCAATTTTACTGTCTGTTCTTGAGTTTCCTCCAAAGGCTCCTATAGCATAGATCACTTCATTTGTTGCATCCGGAGTATTGGTATGTAATGATCTGAATAATCCTTCGTAGCTTGGGTTCAGCTGATGCTGACCGGAATTCATGATATCCTTACACTCATCATATGCGATCTGATAATATTTCTGCGGATTTGAACCCTTTAACATCTGCTGTGGATTTCTTCTTAAAGAATATCCTGCTCTTGCTAAAGCAATTCTTGCTCTCAAGCCTTTTACGGCACCTTTTGATATTCTCTGCGCTGTTGTACCACCTTCGGATTTCCAAGGAACAAGGCTTTCTGCTTCTAACAGATCATCAAGAATTTTATCATAAATAACATCCCTGTCTGTTTTTGCAAGATACAAGTCAGGAAGGTCAGCAGAAGGAACGTCCTGAAAAGGAACGTCACCCCAGTTTTTAATAAGGTCATAATAAAATTGAGCTCTTAACGTCAAAGCTTCGCCAAGATACCTGTCCATTAGTTTTTTGTCTGCTGCAGAACCTGTCTGGTACACTTTGGAAAGCGGGATGTTTTTAATCACAAGATTCGCTCTTTCAATCCCTGCATAGGTGTCCAGGAATGGTCTCAAGAGTTCTGTATTGGTTGGTATTGCACCAAAACAGCTGATTCCTCTTCTGTCGTTGGCATTATAATCTCCTGAGGTTCTAAAGTCGTCTCCTGATTGTGTAAGGATAAGATTCATTCTCTGACCATAGGTATTGTCTCCCATAGTAGCGTTGTAAACTCCCACCAACGCTGAAAATGTATCAGAGGCGGAATCGAATTGCTGTTCTTCAGCAGTATTTGATAAGCTTTCTACATCCAGATAGTCTTCACATGAATTAAAAGATATGAGTCCTACAATTGAGAATATAATAGCTAAAAATTTATTTTTCTTCATAATATTAGGTTTAAAAAGTTATATCTACTCCTGATAAGATAAATCTGCTGCGCGGATAAGCGGCATAATCTACACCGGGTGTCAAAGGATTTCTTCTTGTATTGGCTTCCGGATCGTACCCGGAATATCCTGTTACAGTAAATACATTATTCATGGTAAAATATAGTCTGAAATTTGAAAGCCCCAACTGCTTGATGAAATCTTTACCCAAAGAATATCCTAATGTAACATTGTTTAATCTTAAGAAAGATCCGTCTTCAATCGCATACGAATGGAGAAAATAGGCACCTGCAGGTGGAGTCCACATGGTAGTATTGGCATTTAATGCAGCCAATGCGGTCGGGTCATTTACTTTTTCCCCGGCATCATTGAACCATCTCCATCTGTCGGCTACTTCAGCCAGCATATTATTGTCTCTGTATTGATACTGTGTTGAATATTCAACTTTATTGGCATTATACACTTTATTCCCGACAGAGAAATTGAAGAGTAAGCTCATGTCCCAGTTTTTGTAACGGAAAGTCTGGCTGAAGCCACCGTAGAACTTAGGTTGTGCATTTCCCAGATCGGTCATATCCTTATTATCAATGATACCGTCACCATTCAGATCCTGAAGCTTAAGATCTCCGGGTTGTATAGCCTTTGAGCCGTTAGCTGCTGCGGAAGCATTCGGTACACCGGCTTTCAGAGTGTATACTTGTGTAGCGGCATTATAATCAAAATCACTGATTTCGTATCTTCCGGCTGTTACATATCCCCAATAAGTACCTACCGGTTTACCAACCTGTACAAGGAAGTCATTTAAATTATTCTGCCAACCTGAAGGATACGTATAAGAATAAGCACTTGCTGCGGCACTGCTTCCTAAGCTTTTGATGGTATTTTTATTTGATGAAATATTGGCATCCATCTTCCAGGTAAAGTTATCTTTATTGATAATGGTACTTCCTACAGAGAATTCAATACCTTTATTGGTGGTACTTCCTGAATTCTGATATTGATATTCGTAACCCCTGTCTTTAGGAATCTGTGCCAAAAGCAATAAGTCTTTAGTATCTGTCTGATACAGATCTAAGCTACCATATACTCTTCCTTTGAATAACCCAAAGTCTAAACCGATATTTTTAGAAGTTGCTGTCTCCCATTTTACATTTTTGTTTGCCATGATATTTCCTGTTGTAGCACCAGGTGTAACATTGGTTCCAAAGGCATATCCATAGTCGGATGATGTTGTAAAGAAGGTATCATATAAAAATGCCCCGATTCTATTGTTTCCTGACAACCCATATCCTGCACGAAGTTTTAATTCACTGATGGTTTTGCTGTCTTTCAGGAAATTTTCTTCCGCAATTTTCCACGCAACAGATCCTGAAGGAAAATACCCCCATCTGTTTCCCGGTCCGAATACGCTGGATCCGTCTGCTCTCATGGATGCTGTAAAGATATATTTGTTTCTGAAAATATAATTGGCTCTTCCAAAAAACGATGCTAATCTATCAGGTGCTCTTCCTGCTCTTGGTGCATCCTGTACCAATCCGGACGGTGGTGAAGCTAACTGGATGTTGGCAAATGCCTCTTCGGCATTTATGGATTTTGGGAACCATTTTATTGTCATTGCCAACGATTCTCCGTCTGTTTTCACTGTTTCCTGTCCTGCTAATATGTCCAGTTTATGATTTCCAAATGTTTTTCTGAAATTTAATGTATTGGTATTGGTAATTCTTCTCGTTTGAGCTTTGCTTAAAAATACTACAGGCTGGTCATTATTCTGTCTTGCAAGGCTGGTAATAGTACCTGAAAACTGATTAATCTGCTCATCCCTCTGTACATATCCTATAACACTTCTGAAAGTAAAATATTTACTGATCTTGTATTCCAAAACTCCGTTAAGAAGTAAATCGTTCCTACCGTTCTCTCTAATCTCGTTGTTTGCTAAAAGAACAGGATTTACAAGATTGGTCTCATTGGCGAATAAAGGATCAAAATCATCAACATTCACTGTAGATCCGCCCTCGAATGGCTGATATCTTACGGCATTCCTTAATCTGTTATTACTTTGTGAACCGGTGGAAGAGGTACCAGCTCCAAAAATTGTCTGTCTGCTGTATCGGGCATTCAGGGTCATGCTCACTTTCTTGGAAAGATCATAATCATACTTGAAGTTGGCCATATTTCTTTTAAATCCTGAACCAATCATAATTCCGTCTTCCTGTACATTATTTAATGATAATGAAAAAGATGAATTGTCTGATCCGCCTGTAACAGCAAGATTATGAGTAAAGTTGAAGGCTTCTCTTCCGAAAACTTCATCCTGCCAGTCTCTTCTTTTAATGTCCTTATATTTGGTTGCTATCTGATCATATGTTCCGTATCTGGCCTTAAATGCATCAATGTCAGTCTGTACACCGCCCTTATTGTAAACTTCGTACTGATAGAGTACAAACTGGTAAGGATCTAATACATCAATTGTATTCTGAATTTTCCTTACTCCCAAAAATCCGTTGTAATTAATGGATGTTTTAGCTCTTTTACGTCCCCCTTTTGTGGTAATCAATACCACACCGTTGGCGCCTCTCGCTCCATAAATGTTGGTGGAAGAAGCATCTTTCAGCACCTCAATAGATTCGATTTCTTTAGGTGATAAAATAGACAGCGCATTATCCATCTGAACTCCGTCTACGATGTAGAGAGGCGCATTGCTCCCCGTAATAGAGTTACCTCCTCTGATAACAATGTCTACATCAGCACCCGGAGCACCCTCGCTTAACGCTACCTTTACACCGGCCATTCTTCCCTGAATAGCTTCAGCGGCATTGGTTGATGGCATATCTTTGATTGCTTCTGCCTTTACAGATGATACAGCGTTGGTAACATCTTTTTTAGAGACTTTGGTATAGCCTACCAAAACCACTTCGTCAATATTGGTTTCCTTTTCTTTGCCTTTTTCCTGTGCCATAGCGAGTACGGGAAGCAGGAAGACAGACAGATATAACCACTTAATTGATTGTACTTTTTTATTCATTATTATATCCTTATAGTTTTTAAAGTATGGTCAGAAGGTATTTTGCATACCTTCTGATTAGTTTTTTTGTGGATTTTAAGTACTCTGTATTGTTTCAAATGTCATTACGCATTTTATAGTGCAATCGATTGCGTAATTTTCACAAAACATAATTATCGTGGCTTCTAAACTAATATTATTTTTTAATACACAAAGAAAAAAATATTATTTTTTCATTAATTTGATTGTGTAATTTGTTTAAGAATACAAAATATAAGATACTTGATTTAATATAAGTTATTGATATTTAATAGGTTATTTTATATTCTGTATGCTGTAGACAATTTGCTAAAAAATTAAAATCTTAACTGTTTAAGATTAAAAACAATTAAAATTACTGCAAAAACATGACGATTTTCCTACTTAGAAACTCCCAAAATATATACTCAACAGTCTTAATTTTAATTTTTTTGTGATTTTTATCATCTTTTTCCTGTCAGAATAAATCTATATTTTATAAATAACATTGAATTACAAAAATTTAACATCTTCTGATTATAAAAAACAAAGTATTGTTATACATATAGCATTAGCTACTGTGAATTACATTTTTATGGCACGATTTTTATTTTTGTAAGCGTTTGATCTTAATTTCGTTAAAGCTTACATCGCAAATTTTCTTAAATTTTCTTAAAAATCTTTCTTTTGTTGGTTTTATTAAATTGATTTTCAGTATTTTGAAAATTAAATGAATTTTTTGTTAACGGAATACTTATTATATATATATTTAACGGCAAGTATTTCTGTACAATTTCGGTGTAATTCAATGCAATCGATTACGCAATGTTTAACAGGTTTTTAATAAACCGTAATTTAAGTTTAAAATTTAGAGTATGACAAAATCAGAATTTCGATACGCCCATCATCCTGAAGATGTAAAAAAATATACAACTGAAGACCTGAGAAGGGAGTTTTTGATCAATGATTTATTTAATGAAGATCAAATCAATGTAGTGTATTCTATGTACGACAGAATGATCGTAGGGGGTGCAATGCCTGTAAAAAACACATTGAAACTTGAACCTACTGATGATCTGAAGGCACAAAACTTCCTAGACAGAAGAGAATTGGGAATTATCAACGTGGGCGCTGCCGGAAAGGTAACTGTTGACGGAGAGGTTTTCGAGCTTGGAAATAAGGAAGCTTTATATATAGGAAAAGGCGCAAAAGATGTTGTTTTTGAAAACGGAAATGAAGGTCAGACTTTATTCTATTTCAATTCTGCACCTGCGCACCACAATTTCCCTACAAAGAAAATCACTAAAAATGAAGCCGAAATTGTAGAATTAGGTGAAGCAAAATACGCCAACAGACGTACGATCAATAAACTGATCGTCAACAGCGTATTGGAAACCTGCCAGCTACAAATGGGAATGACTGAGTTACATGAAGGAAGTGTTTGGAACACGATGCCTTCTCACACACATACCCGAAGAATGGAAGCTTATTTTTATTTTGATTTGGAAGAAGGACAGACTGTGAGTCACTTTTTGGGGCAGCCTCAGGAAACCCGTCATATTTTCATGCAAAATAATCAGGCGGTTTTGTCTCCGGAATGGTCTATTCACTCAGGAGTTGGTACTTCCAACTACACATTTATCTGGGGAATGGCAGGAGAGAATATGGATTATGGCGATATGGACGCTGTTAAAACTAACGAACTAAAGTAATTTTTTCTACATGAATTTATTCGATTTATCCGGAAAAGTAGCCGTTGTAACCGGCGGTACTCACGGATTAGGAATGGCAATGGCTGAAGGTCTTGCCTCTGCAGGTGCTGAACTGGCAATCACAAGTACAACTCCCTCAAAATTAGATGAAGCCTTAGACTATTATCACAGCAAAGGATATAGCGCTACAGGTTATCTTTTTGATGTCACAGATGAACGTGAAGCCGCTCAGAAAGTATCATTAATGCTTGCTACACATGGGAAAATTGACATCTTGGTCAATAATGCAGGAATCATCAAACGTGTTCCGGCTTTAGAGATGGATGTCGCAGACTTTAGAAAAGTAATCGATGTAGATCTTACCGGTCCTTTCATCATGTCTCAATTGGTTGGGAAACACATGATCAAAAGACAATCCGGTAAAATCATCAATATTTGCTCTATGATGAGTGAGCTGGGCCGTGACAATGTAGTAGCGTATGCTTCTGCAAAAGGCGGACTGAAAATGCTTACTAAAAATTTAGCAACAGAATGGGCAAAACACAATATTCAGGTAAACGGTATCGGTCCCGGATATTTTGCGACGACCCAAACAGAACCCATCAGAGTAGACGGGCATCCATTTAACGATTTTATCATCAGCAGAACTCCGGAAGGAAGATGGGGGAACCCGGAAGATCTTGCAGGGACGGCTATTTTCTTAGCTTCAGATGCAAGTAAATTTATCAACGGACACATTATTTATGTGGACGGAGGTATTTTGGCGACCATCGGGAAACCTGCTAATGAATAACACAAGAATTTTACAGGAATGAAATCTTTTATTACAGATCAATTTTTATTACAAAATAAATACGCGGAAGAATTATACTTCAATTTCGCAGAAAAACAGCCGATCATCGATTATCATAATCACTTGATTCCAAAAGATATCGCTGAAGATACGGTTTTCGAAAATATTTCTAAAGTCTGGATTGCGGGCGACCATTACAAATGGCGTGCAATGCGTACCATGGGAGTGAACGAAAAATTCATCACAGGCGATGCATCAGACAAAGAAAAATTTGAAGCTTGGGCAAAAACGGTTCCGTATACGTTGAGAAATCCTCTGTACCACTGGACGCATTTAGAATTGAAGCGTTATTTCGGAATCGATGAATTATTGAACGAAAAAAACGCATCAGATATTTACGACAACATCACGGCACAGCTTCAGGCTCCGGAAAAGTCGACAAGAGGTTTGTTGAAAATGATGAACGTAGAATCTTTATGTACAACAGAAGATCCGATCGATGTTTTAAATTATCATCAGGATTTGGCTAAAAGTGATTTCAGCATCAAAGTAAGTACCGCTTTCCGTCCGGATAAAGCGATTTTGATTGAAAACCACAACTTCGCAGATTATATTTCTAAATTGGGCGAGTCAGCAGGAATTGAGATCAATTCTTACCAGACTTTGTGCGATGCTTTATTAAAAAGAGTAGAATATTTCCACGAAAACGGATGCAGATTGTGCGACCACGGATTGAACAATATTTCTTTCGAAGAAGCGTCAGAAGCAGAAGTGAGTGCAATTTTCAATGATAAAATTTCAGGAAAAGTAATTGCTGAAAAACAGGTAAATCAGTTCAAAACTGCCATTTTATTATTCTTAGGCGAAACATATCATAAATTCGGATGGGTTCAACAGTTCCACTTGGGGGCATTAAGAAACAACAACGAAAGAATGCACAGAATTCTGGGTCCGGATACAGGATGGGATTCTATCGGTGACTTCGTACAGGCTGAAACTTTGTCTAAATTATTAAACGCCTTAGACGGAAAAGACAAACTGACCAAAACAATTTTATATAACTTAAATCCAGCCGACAACGAAATTTTCGCTACAATGATCGGGAATTTTAATGACGGCAGTATCAAAGGAAAAGTACAGTTTGGTTCGGGTTGGTGGTTTTTGGATCAGAAAGACGGAATGATCAAGCAGATGAATGCCCTTTCAAACATGGGATTGATCAGCTGTTTCGTAGGAATGTTGACAGATTCGAGAAGTTTCTTATCTTACCCGAGACACGAATATTTCAGAAGAGTATTGTGTAATCTTTTCGGTGAAGAAATGAAAAACGGTGAATTACCGGATGATATGGAGTTAATTGGAAAAACAATTTCCGATATTTGTTATCATAATGCTAAAAATTATTTCGATTTTTAAATAATTAAAATTGGAAATCGCGAAATGCTTCGACAAGCTCAGCATGACAGCGTTGAAACTAGCGGTTAGTATTAGGAATGTCACACTGAGCTTGTCGAAGTGTTTTACGTCTTAAAAAATATTAAAATTAAAAGCCTTTGTGCTTCCAAAAAGAAATATCAAAATTAAAAATAGAATAAAATCTATTTAAATTAAGAAAATGAACAATAAAATAGTCACATTCGGTGAAGTAATTATGAGGCTTTCACCTCCCGGAAACAAAACGATGAGACAAAGCCACGAAATGGAATTTTTCTTTGGCGGAACTGAGCTCAACGTAGCTTCTTCATTGGCAACAATGGGTTGCGATGTGACGCATATCAGTAATGTTTCTGACGATTTTGTGGGAGAATCTGCATTGTCTTTCATCAAAAGTTTCGGGATCGACACGACTTTCATCAATAAAAATGAGCACCCTTTAGGTTTATATTTCCTTGAAGTAGGTGCATCGGTTCGTGCGAGCAGAATTGCTTACAACAGACTGAACGGTTCTTTTGCCAATATCAAACCCGAACAGATCGACTGGAAAAAAGCTCTCGAAAATTGCGACTATTTCCACTGGACAGGCATCAGCCCCGGAATTTCTGAAGGCGCTTATGAAACTTTAAAAGAAGGTTTATTGACCGCCCGTGAAATGGGAATTGAAGTAACAACGGATCCGGCTTACCGTTCCAATCTTTGGAAATATGGCAAAAACGGAAACGAGGTTTTAAAAGAATTGGTTTCTTACTCAACGATTTTCATCGGTGGAGTCAATGAAATTAATGAAATTCTGGGAACTCAGTTTTCATCAGATCAGCAAGGTTTCATGGAAGCTTGTGAAGAATTAAAAAAACAATGTCCATCAATTCATAAAATTTTCGACAAAATAAGAATCGGGGTTACCGCAAGTTCTCAGCAAACGCAGGGAAGAGCTTTGATTAACGGAAATTATTTTGAAACCAAATTTTTAGAAATAGACAACGTAGTCGACAGAATCGGAACGGGAGATGCCTTTGCCGCAGGTTTGATTTATGGTTTACTAAATTTCGATGATGAAAAAGCATTGAAATTCGCCAACGCAGCCTGTGCGATAAAGCACACGATTTTAGGAGATATCAATTATTGCAGCGCAGAAGATATTCTTGAAGTAATGGCAGGAAATTCCGGAGGAAGAATCAAAAGGTAGTTGGCTTTTGGCTTCTGGCGATTGGCTCAAGGAGTTCTTCAAAATAAAAATGGATATCAATTAAAATTTTAATTGTCTTTTATAAGCGAAGCGGCTTTGTGAAACTAAAAGCAGTTAACCGGAAAAAATCTTTGTGAACTCTGTGTTCAAAAAATAGCATTGAAGTCCCAAAGGGACGATTTAGCAAAGGATAGGATAAAACCCTATCAAATAAAATATTTCTTCTTAACCTAAATTAGTAGAAGAAAATCAAGTTTTAACAAAGTCCCCAACGGGACAGCATACCAAAGGATGGATAAAACCCCATCAAAGATTATTTTCAAATAAAATAATTAAAAAAATGACAAAAATTCAATTGGTTACAAACACCATCATCAATCAGGGCGCTTTGCCTCTGTATTATAATGCTGATGAAATGGTAACTTTAGAAATATTGAGATCGCTTTACAAAGCAGGAATCCGTGCAGTAGAATATACCAGCCGTGGAGAAGCAGCGTTGAGCAATTTCACAAAAATGGTAGAAGTTCGTAATGCAGAAATGCCTGAAATGCTTTTGGGAATCGGAACTATCAAAAATGTAAAACAAGCTGAACAGTATTACAAAGCAGGTGCAGATTTTTTCATCAGTCCGGGGTTTGTACAGGAAGTTGCCACATTTTTAATTCCGAAAGACTTGTTGTACAGTCCGGGTTGTATGACTCCGACAGAAATCATTGCAGCTGAAACAGCAGGCGTAACTTTCATTAAATTATTCCCAGGAAATGCTTTAGGACCAGGATTTATGAGTGCTATCAAAGATGTTTTCCCAAATCTGAAATTTATGCCGACCGGAGGTGTTGATACCACGAAGGAAAGCATCGAAAGCTGGTTCAAAGCCGGAGTTTCTGCAGTAGGAATGGGAAGCAAGCTGGTAAGCAAAGAATTGATGCTTGCGAAAGACTATGCGACAATAGAAATTGAAACCAAAAAAGTGCTGGATATCATTCAGACTTTAAAATAAATACATTGACTATGAGTTCAGTTAAATCTATTAAGCCGACACAATACAGGTGGACGATTTGTCTTCTTTTATTTCTCGCCACCACGATCAATTATCTGGATCGTCAGGTTTTATCTTTGACGTGGAAAGATTTTATCGCACCGGAATTTCACTGGAATAACAACGATTACGGAAATATCACGGCATTATTCTCTATATTTTATGCAGTAGGAATGCTTTTCGCAGGAAAGTTCGTGGATTTCATGGATACCAAAAAAGGCTTCCTATGGGCAATCGGAGTTTGGTCAATCGGTGCAGTTTTACATGCATTCTGTGGAATCGCCACTTCAGGAGTCCTTACCGGAAACTGGACAGCTGGTTTTAATGGTTCTAAAGAGTTGATTGCAACAGTTTCCAACACTTCTGCAATCATCAGTACAAGTGTAACTTTATTCATTTTTGCACGTTTCGTATTGGCGATTGGTGAAGCTGGAAATTTCCCCGCAGCGATCAAAACTACGGCAGAATATTTCCCCAAAAAAGACCGTGCTTTATCTACCAGCATCTGGAATGCAGGAGCTACAGTTGGAGCATTAGCAGCACCATTAACTATTCCTTTCATTGCAAAATCAATGGGTTGGGAATGGGCGTTTATCATCATTGGTGCATTAGGATTTGTTTGGATGGGACTTTGGGTATTTGTGTACAAAAAGCCTCATTTACACAAGAGAGTTAATGAACATGAATTAAATTATATCAATCAGGATCAGGACGATCTTCCGAATGAAGACACTTCAGTTCCGGAAAAAGTATTTACGTTCAGAGAATGTTTCAGCTACAGACAGACTTGGGCTTTTGCCTTCGGAAAGTTCATGACAGACGGTGTTTGGTGGTTCTTTTTATTCTGGACTCCGGCTTATTTAAGTTCGGTTTACGGAATGGATTCCACTCAGAGTGCACTGCCATTATTCGTATTGTACATGATTACTTTGCTGTCGATTATCGGTGGATGGCTTCCAAAATATTTTGTTGAAAAATTAGGAATGAACGCTTACACAGGAAGAATGAAAGCGATGTTGATTTTCGCATTTTTCCCTTTACTGGCATTATTAGCACAACCATTAGGTACGATTACGTATTGGCTTCCGGTTTTAATTATTGGGGTTGCAGGAGCGGCGCACCAGGCTTGGTCTGCAAACATCTTCTCAACAGTTGGCGATATGTTTCCGAAAAAGGCAATTGCAACCATCACAGGAATTGGCGGAATGGCAGGAGGAATCGGATCATTTATCATTAATAAATCTTCAGGAGTTTTATTTGATCACGCTCACAAAGCATGGTCAACAGTAGACGGAGTTCCTTTACTGGAAAAATATCCTCAGTATATCAATGACCGTTTGCCGGATGGTTTCTTTGAGCAGTTAGAAAAGTCCGGAGCAGTCGTTTCAGACGGAATTGACAAAGGATATATGATCATTTTCTCAATCTGTGCAGTCGCTTATCTTATTGCATGGGTCGTAATGAAATCATTGGTTCCTAAGTATAAAGTGATTAGTAAATAAATTACAATTTAAAAAGAATAAACTTTGAGTTCTTTTTTAAGTGAAATCGAAGATTAGACGTAGTCAAACGCCTTTGCGAACTTAAAAATATACAGCATTTTGTCCAAAAAACATTTGCGGACTTTGCGTTAAAAAAATCATCAACAAGAAGATGGAAAATCAGACAAAACAGAAATTAAACCGCCAAAACAGCGGTATAGATACAAAATTACCAATCAAAATCGTACAGTTCGGGGGAGGAAACTTCATGCGCGGATTTACAGATTATGTGATTGATAAATTAAATAAAGAAGCAGGTTTCAATGCAGGAATTGTCAACATACAGCCTACACCAAACGGTTCAGTTCATAAACTTGAAGAACAGGGAAATTTGTACACTTTATTTTCAAGAGGAATCAAAAAAGGAGAAATCATCGATGAGAAATGCGTGATTTCTGCCATTCAGAAATCGATCAATCCCTATACAGATTACAGCAGTTTTTTAGATTTGGCAAAAGAAGAAGAACTTGAATTTGTATTTTCAAATACAACTGAAACAGGAATTACATACGACGAAACTGAAAATACCTACGAAGGTCCGCACAAAAATTTCCCTGCGAAAGTTGCAGTTTTACTTCATGAAAGATACAAGCATTTCAACGGAGCAGCAGATAAAGGGTTAAGAATTATTCCTTGTGAACTGATTGAAGATAATGCTTTTGTTTTAAAAGGTATTATTTTAAAATATGCAAAACTTTGGAATTTAGAAGAAGATTTTGTGCAATGGATTGAACAAAGTAATTACTTTCATAACACGTTGGTAGACAGGATTGTTCCGGGTTATCCAAAAGATGATGCTTTGACTTATGAAGACCAGTTGGATTATGAAGATCCGATGATGGTAGTTTCTGAAACATTCCTTTTATGGGTGATTCAGGGAGGGGAAGATTTAAAGCAGAGAATTCCATTTGATAAAATCAACGAACAGATTTTGGTGGTGGATGATATCCAGCCATACCGTTTGAGAAAAGTTAGAATTCTGAATGGCGGACATACATTGATGTTGGCTCCGGCCATTTTAGCAGGAAAAGAAATCGTAAAAGAAGCCATCGATGACCAGTTTATCGGAACATTTTTAAGCGATTCTATTTTTAATGAAGTCAATCAGACTTTAGGTTTAGACGAAACTGAACTGAAGGAATTTGCGGAAGAAGTTTTCGACCGATTCAGAAATCCTTTCATCAAGCATCATTTGGCAAGCATTGCTTTATATTTTGTTTCTAAATTTAAAGTGAGAGTCGTTCCAAGTTTGCTGACTTATGTTGAAAGAAATAACAAGCTTCCGTTGAATTTAACATTCTCTCTGGCAAGTTTAATCAGATTCTATCAGGGAAGTTTTGGTGAAAAATCTCTTCCGTTGAATGACGAAGAAGCCATCGTGAACAGATTCAAAGAAATCTGGAAAAGCGAAGATTATAAAGTAGTTTCAGAACAGGCATTAAGCGAAAAACTGTTCTGGGATACCGACCTTACACACGTAGAGGGTCTGAAAGCCGCAGTAGCAAAAGCATTGTACGAAATCGATCACAATGATATGGAAACTGCCTACAAAAATTTTATTCAATTTTATTCTTAAACAATCATGCAAAAGAAAGTACTGAAAGTAAATCCCAAAGACAACGTCATTGTAGCGTTGATGGATTTGCCTGCCGGAGAATCGGTGCACTTAGACGGTACAGATTATACGATTCTTAAAGATATTAAAGCAAAACATAAATTCGCTGCCGTAGATTTTGAGGATGGTGACCATATCATCATGTATGGCGTAATCGTTGGGAAAGCCAACCAATCCATCAGACAGGGCGAAGTGATTACTACCGAAAACGTAAAGCACCAGAGTGCAAAAGTGGTCGGCAAAACCGATACTTTGGGCTGGACTCCACCCAATGTTGACAAGTGGAAAGACCGTACTTTTATGGGCTATCACCGTGAAGACGGACAAGTAGGAACAGAAAACGTTTGGTTGTTCTTCCCGTTGGTATTCTGCGAAAACAAGAATATCGAAACGCTGAAGGATATTTTTGAAAAAGAATTGCTTCATGATAAAGCGAGCAAACATCAGTTATTACTGCGTTCTTTATTGAATGGTGGCGCAACTGTTGAGGTGGAAGAAGAAGAACCGGATACAAGAATATTCAAAAATATCGATGCAAGATTCATCACGCACCAAGGCGGGTGTGGCGGAATCCGTCAGGACGCTGAAGCGTTGGGAAGACTGTTCGCAGGATACGTCAACAACCCGAATGTTGCCGGAGCTACGGTTCTCAGCTTAGGGTGTCAGAATCTTCAGGTACAGATTTTCATGGATTCATTGCACGCATTGGCTCCCAATAATAAAAAACCAATTGTCGTTTACGAACAGCAAAAATCGGGTACCATCGATGAAATGCTGACCGGTGTTATTAAAGATTCATACGAAGGTATCAAAAAAGCCAACGAAATAGAGAGAAAACCAGCGTCCATTACCAAACTGAACATTGGTTTGGAATGTGGTGGCTCAGATGGTTTCTCAGGAATTTCTGCCAACCCAGTTTTAGGCGAAGTTTCCGATATTATGGCGGCAGTTGGCGGAACAACCATGTTGGCCGAGTTCCCGGAATTGTGTGGTGTAGAGCAGGAGTTGGTCAACCGTTGCATCAACGATGAAGACGGTGTAAAGTTCCTGAAACTGATGAAAGATTTTGAAGCCTCTGTGGTTGCGGCAGGATCAGGATTTGATATGAATCCGTCTCCCGGAAACATCAAAGACGGTTTAATTACCGATGCCATGAAATCTGCAGGAGCATCTAAAAAAGGCGGCGCTGCCCCGATTGTAGACGTTCTAGATTTTACAGAATACGCCACAAAACCAGGTCTGAATCTTCTTTGTACTCCAGGAAATGATGCCGAATGTACAACGGCTTTAGTTGGTTCAGGTGCAACAGTAGTACTTTTCACTACCGGTCTTGGAACTCCGATGGGAAATCCTATTACGCCGGTTGTGAAGATTTCTTCCAACACGGTTTTGGCAGAAAAGATGTCAGACATTATTGATTTCAATGCAGGTACCGTGATCAGCGGAGAAAAAACAATTCCCGAAGCAGCAGACGAACTTCTGGAACTCATCATCAACGTAGCCAGCGGCGAAGTAAAAACCAAAGCGGACGTTCTTAATCAGAATGATTTCATTCCATGGAGACGCGGAGTCTCTCTGTAATGGGTTAATTATATTAAATATTAGGGTTGAAAATGCTTCTTGCTTCGGTAGGGAGCATTTTCTTTTTTTTCTTATAAAAGTGATTAATTATTAAAATAAATATATTCTTAAATAGCAAACTTTGTATATTTATAAAATAATAAGATAAAAGTAAATGGATATTATTATTGATACAAATATCTTAAGAAAAGATATAAAACTTAAAAGTAAGGATTTTGAAATTCTTATTGATTATGTTACTAAAACTAGATCAAAAATTATATTGTCGACACTTGTGATAAAGGAAATTTCTAATTTATATAGAAATATCCTTATTGAAAAAATTACTGAAATAGAAACTAGAATAAAAAAATTAGAATCAACACTAGTTGAAACTAAAATCGAACCTATTGCAGATATTGATGTAGAAAAAGAAGTTGAAAATTATATAATTTTTTTAAAACATAAACTAAAAATACAAGAAGATAATATTTTAGAATTCCAAAATAGTTTTTTACCCGAGCTAGTTGATAGAGCTATTTTAAAAAAGAAGCCTCTTGGTGCAGACGGACAACAATTTAGAGATGGAATTCTGTGGTTGTCAACTTTAGATTATGCCAAAGCAACAGATGAGAAAAAAGTGATTCTAATATCAGATAATGCATCTGATTTTTGTGGAACAGATAAATTTTCTTTAGACAAAGATTTAATACAAGAAGCTAAAAGTGAAGAGGTAGAAATATTATTTTATAGAAATATTTCGAATTTTAGTGAGCAGCATTCATCAATAATTGAATTTATTAATGATGATTGGATAAATGAAAATGTTGATATAAATATTTTGCAAAGTTTATTTTGGGATGGTCTTTCTACATTTGAGGAAGGAATTGTTGAAACAGTTTCGTTAGACTATAATGAAAAAGCTACAGGATATATCGATAGATCAGAGTTTATAGAATTTTCAAAGGAAAAATATTTTGTTTATGAAAAGGAAGATAGAACAATATTACTGAATATAAAATTTACTGTATTACAAGAATTTCTAGTAGAAATAGAAAGAGAAATTGAGAATGATTATTCAGAATATGAGCATAGTTATACTTATAATCCTTCTACTGAAGATTTTGAATTTGATTCTCAGTTCGTTCCCAGATTAAGTTACGAATTGGAGAGTGATTTTAAAGGACAAGAGGAATTATTTGAAGTTGACTATGTATTAACATTGAAAGACCAAAAGATTATTAATTACGATTTAAAAAGTTTTAAATTAAAATAAGATTCAATTGCCTCATCATCATATTTTAATTTTGAAGATGCTGGTTAGAATATTAATTTCATAGATTGATATAAAAAATAAATGAGCGGGAAGATTAATAATATTAAAGAGTGGCTTAATAAGGGAGGTTTTCCTTTTGAAATGAAAGTAGCTAAAGCGTTTAATGAATCGGGATTTCAGATTGGCCAATCTGTATTATTTCGGGATTCAGAGACAGATAAATATAGAGAGACGGATATTATTGCATTTATAACTAAAGTGGTAGAGGATGTTTGGTTTAACATTACATTCGTAATAGAATGCAAAAAAATAACAGGTAAGCCCTGGATAGTTCTAAAGAAATCTTCATCATACAAAATTCAAAAGGAACGAATTTTAACTTTTGGTAGTAGAAATGCATTACAACTTTTGCAAAAAATAAATAAAAATAAAAATTATCAATCTCCATTAATATTTCCTAACATCTCTGATTATGGTTACAATGTTGTTACTGCTTTTTCAGATAAAAATGATAGTTCTTATGCTGCCAGTCAAAGTGTCTTAAAAGCTATAGAATACCTTGTTAATCAATCGAACTTGTCGAACAAAAAATTTTGTAACATTTATATTCCAATAATAGCTGTAGATGGAGAATTATATGAATCACACTTAAATTATGACAATGAAATTGAGATTGAGCAAAAAAATATCTCAAACTTTTTGTCCAATAAATCTTTTGAAGAAAATGGAATGAGTGTAATAACAGTGGTAACATCAAATGAAATTGTGAATTTTGTCGAGAAATTGAAATTTCAATGTAGTGAATTTTTTATTAATTATGAGAAAGAATTAACTGAAATCGCTAAAGAACATCCCAAAAATCTACGCCATACTCCTTATGACCATAATTTTTGAATGGATTATCCCCACGCTGTCGCAAGCGTCCCGCTCGTGCCTATTCATTCAAGATTCTCAAACCAGAGAAAAAAATTCTAATTTCACATTCCAGACCCCAAATTCCACGTCCCCAACCCCAACCGACACATCCAAAACCTATCCGAACACGTTCCGAAGAAGTCCAGATACGTTCTGTAAAGGTTCCGATACGTTGTACAACCTATTCCGATACGTTCATCAGAAGTCCGGCGAGGTTACTAATGCCTCCGATGGGGTGATTGATACATCCAGACACGTTATAAGACCTATCCCGACAGGTAAAACATATGTCCGGACAGGTAAAAGACCACTCCCGACCTATACTGAACGTATCTAGAGAAGTCAACAACCGCTCCCGACCATTAAATAACGTCTCCGGATAGCTGAAAGACGTCTCCGAAGCTATCCGAGATGTATCGGAAGGAGTAAAAAGCCTCTCCCGAGTATTCAATAACGTATCGAATATATTAAAAGACGGTTTGGAAGCATAAAATACCCCTCCGTTTCAATGGGAGGGGTGGCTGGTTGTTGCTGTTTTACTTTTTTTCCTCGGGTGGAGCCGTAGCGGTTGAATTTTTTACAAAAAACTGTTTCAGATCTTTGTACTTGTCTTCAAATCCCGGTGCTGACGTTCCCGCTTTGTAAGTTGTGAAAGAATAATCGACCAATGCCGACTGATAGTTGTCGTAATCGTGAAGTGTTTTGGCATTATTCAATCTTGTGATGATGCTTTCGAGTCTGCTGATCATGGCTTCCATATTGTTTCGGGAGCTGTGATCTTTGTCAAATTCTTCCCAGTCTACTTCCGGAGAGCTCAGGTTAGATTGGCTGTGATTGTAGTCGTAGACTTTGTTCACAAAGAGTTTGTTTTGCTCGTTGATGCTTCCATAACGTTTACGGTCTTCAGCTGAAAGGTTGACTGTAATTTCTGTAAGAGCAGTTTCCAATGCCGCGATGGCATCCTGTGCTGCAGTGATCTTTGCACTGCTCAAATGGGTGGAGTTCAAATTTGTTAATCCCATCATTTTGTTTTTTAAGGTTAATATATTATGAGTAAAATCTCATATTTTTAATATAAAAGCAAAACGAAGATAGAAAAAAATAAAAACAAAAAAGAAAATTATATTAAATTTTAAGGATTTTTTTAACGTAAAGCGATGAATGATGAAACAAAATTAATTAACATGTTATTCTTCCCACTCGTATTTCTGTTCAACCGTAAATCTTTGTTTGGTTTCAATCTTCACATTGGGTGCAGATTTTAATAAAATATCGTCGGTTTTTGCGAAAATTTTGTTCATGTGAGCTTCTTTTGCTTCCACATATTCTTTTACACTTACTTTCTCTCTTTTAAGAAATTTTGGTTTGAAGTCAATTTTTGTTTTGTCATCTACAACAACCGATTCTGCTTTCCAAATTTCACTATCGTTACTTTCGGTTCTTATATCTAAGATCAATCCTGGTAAACCGTAGAATTTAAAAGGACCTGCTGAGTAAGGTAAATCTTTAGTGAAATAGGCAATAACTTTTGATCCTCTAAAAGTTCCGATGGCTTTTATACACTTATATCCTGCAATAGTTTTCGTTTGATCATTTTCTATCTTCCAGTTTGGTTTCGGAACGTGATCATAAATAAAAAAATCTTTAGTATCTACATTAGCTGTAAAAAAGAAATTTCTTTCAGTTTCGTTATTGAGATCAGATACAAAATATTGCTTAGAAGGCTTTCTTCCATTATCAATATTGATAGCCATTTCCCATTGTCCATGTAAATTATTATTGATAATAATAGAGTCGTGAATTGATATTGTCTGACCATCTTTTATATAAAGATCTTCATGCGAGGTTGCAAATGCAGACAAAACTTTTAAATATTTTACATGAATCTGCTGTGAGAAATGAAATACAGAAACAAAAAATAAAAATAATAAAACAATTTTTTTCATGATTATGTAATTAACCCTTCCAGTTACACTGAAAGGGTATTAAACTTAATTATAACATTTAGGAAAGAATAAATCCTTGTGCCCATAATGCCACTTTAACTCCTGTTTGCCAATTTTGACATGCTTCTAAAGTTGGTTGATCTGAGTATACAGTCTTTATACCTGTAACTTTACCTCCTGAATAATAGGTAATGGTAACACCACACTGTTGAAAAGGTGCTTTTTGTTCAACTTTTTTAGTCTTTTTGTCATTTTTTACCTTTTCATTGTCTTTTGCACTTGCAACTCCAGCAACTGCGATCATTGTTACTAACAATAATTTTTTCATAGTTTAAAAATTTAAAATTAATATTTTTTTTGATTTAAAAGTATTTCGCGAAAACTTCCCCCAAAAATAATATCTACATCCCTACCCAACAATTCCAAATGGAATAAAATGTCATTCCATTTGGAATAAAAATTTTCCTGTAAAAAGATTATCTTTACGATTCAATTATTATAATTATGAGTAATACGATTGGGTTTAAAATAAAAAAATTAAGAGAGCAAAAAGATATTTCCCAGGAAGATATGGCGCATCAGCTTGATATTTCGCAAAGCTATCTCAGTAAAATAGAAAATGGAACTATTGAAAAAATAGACTTTCTTTTTATGCAGAAAGTCTCTGATTTTTTTAAAATAGAACCACAATACTTTTTAGAAGGAGATACCGTAATTAATGATATTGAGACAAATAATAATTCTGCTGTTGGAAATTCTTCTAGCACAATTACCATTAATAATACAATAGGTGAAAACTTTTTGGAAAACTTAGTTAAAAATCAGGAACAAATGAATCAGCTGATTGAAATGCAGACTAAACTAATCGAAAGACTATTAAAGAATTAATCATTATTCGCTTCTAATTGTCCCTTTAAAATCAACGACTCATTTGTCATTCCGCAGAAATCTCAACATAGTATGATGGACAGTGTTTAGATTCCTGCGGAAATCTAAATCATACTCGGAAAAAGCACTGTTGAGATTCCTACGGAATGACAAAAATGCGGCATAACAATGATAAAAATTAAGTAAAAAAAATAAAATAATAATATTCTCTTTCGTCTTTGAAAGTGATGTAGGATGTTGTAATTAAACTTAGTTTGTCATTCCGGAGGAATCTAAGCAAAGTGGTTTAAATCGTTGAGATTTCTGCGGAATGACAAAGATGCGGTTATACGTAATGGTAAAGATTCTATATAGCTGATTATAAAAAGCATTAAAAAATCACTTCCTCTTCGAAGACTTCCTCACACAAATCTTTGGTGCAAGCACGACCTTCTTTTCAATAGAAACTCCGGAAGAATTATCTTTAATGTTATCCAGAAAAACCTGTCCTGCCATATTTCCCATAATCAGAGGAGTCTGATCCATCGAGCTCATCGGAAGCTCCATAAACTGAGTAAAAGGTTCGTTTGAGAAACCAATCACTGCAACTTCCTGAGGAATTTTAATCTTACGTTTTTTCAATTCCTGGCAGGCTCCCAACGCCGCAAAATCACTGGCTGAAAATATAGCATCAGGAATAGATTTTCTGTCCCACAACGTTTTAATGGCTTCAATTCCTGCATCAATCGAGCTTCCGGTAGAGATGATATTTTCTTCTTTTACCTGAAACTGATGATCAATTAAAGCTTGCTTATAACCATTCAGACGGTTCTGGTAGATCTCAAGATTCTGATCTCCGGAAAAATGACATATGTTTTTATATCCTTCATCAATCAAATGTTCGGTTGCCATGTAGCCGGCTCTGTAATCATCAATGGTCACGGTACTTATTCCGGGAATGTCTTTTTTCCTGTCAAAAAATATGATGGGCGTGTTGGTCGTATTTAAGATATGCTCAATATGTGCCGTATCAACAGTAGTTCGGGAAACCGACATAAAAATTCCGTCAACCTGAGCATTCAGTAACGTATTGAGGTGTTTTTTTTCGATCAAAACATCTTCATGGCTTTGGCAGATAATCACATGATAGCCGTGAGGAGAAAGTTCTTCTTCAATCCCTCGGATGACAGATGAAAAGAAATTGGTATTTACAAAAGGAACAATGATACCCACATTTTTGGTTTCACCGCTTTTTAATGCTTTGGCGAGATTATTCTGCTTGTAGTTCATTTCCTTCGCCGTTTTCATTACCAGATCTTTGGTAGCCTGGCTTATTCTCGGGTTATCATTCAATGCTCTGGAAACAGTTGCCACACTTACGTTCAGCTTCTTTGAAATATCATAAATCGTGGCATTTTTTTTTGTCATAGGTATTCTGGACTAATGTTTATTCTCCTTCAGGATATAGTCGTAAATTTAATCAAATTATGAATACCAAAACCGTGACAACCTTAATTTTAAAAGAGTTTTTATATCATATTTCTATGAATACATTATTTGTGTAAATTTTTATGATGTTTCTTAACAAGCTCATGGTAAATCTGTTTTCTGAAATGGTATATTAAATATCACAAAAACTGTAGAAAATATAGAGACAAAGCCACCTTGCCCTGCTCAGATTGACAAAAACAAATAACAGTTCAAAAATCTTAGCGATCTTTGTACCGCAAGCAACAATATTATTTCAAAGTAAAACTTTCATCCATGAATTTATTCCAAAAATATATTCCTTTATTTTCCCGGGAGTGGCGGGCAAAATATCATCTAATGCTGACTGATGAGCACCTCTGTCATTTAAGTGAAAATATTCAAAAATTTAAGGATAATAATTTAGAATGGGATCAGCCTTTTTTTAACGAAGAGATTATCATCGATCGTGCTGAAAGCTTCAATATATTTAGTAATATTCTTGAAGGTCAGTACTCTGATGAGGTTAAAACAAAGCAACTCGAAGAAATTCCTTTTGAGCACTGGCTAAATATTTTGGGTCAGCGCATGACTTCTGCAAGTATACGGGACGAGAATGCAATTCCACCATCCGTAAAAGTGCTGCTTGAAGCCTGCCAAAAACCTTTTAATGATGAAATTACCATCGCACAAAGAGCCTGGGAAAAGCATGTCGGAAGAATGGAAGATCAATTCTGGGGTGAAGTAAAGGGAAATAACCAACAGAAACAGCAAATCGTAATGGAAAAAATTAATTACATTCTCAACAACAAAACATGGTGGAATGTTTTTTTTCATTACAAGCATGAGCTGGTTTATGAAGTCAGGGAAAAAGGGGGTCATGGAATTCGCTGGAGTCATGGTGGAAATCAATTGATTGGTTTTTTGGAAGTTTTTATTAATGAATAATTTTTTTTCTACGTAAAAAGATTGCGTACCCCTCATTTAATTTTGCCCAATTGACAAAAATTTTGACAACAAACGGAGAACTTTTCTTTATCCTGTAATTACCATTCTTAAATTAACTCATGAAAAATATTTACAACAAAGGAACTTTTAGATGTTTTGAATGGGGTAAAATTCCGCCATACTTAAAGAAATACGGCAATAAAAAATGGAGGAGAACTGAGAAATTCGAAATTGAAGATCAGCTCAAAGAAACTGTCAGATTTTTCAAAAAAAGAAGGAAAAGACGAAAATTAATCTGGGCTAAAATTACAAAAGAAGCATATGGAGGAACAATGTCTGAGTATAAAGGCTTTTACTCAGAAAAATCTTTTAGAAACTGTGTAAACAGAGCAAATGTAAAAAGATATTTTTTTATAAATAATGATAAAACAAAAAAGAAATGAACACATTTATCGACATTGGTATCAATTTAACCAATAAACAATTTAATAATGAACACAATGAAATTATTAATACTGCTCTCGCAAACGGGGTTCACTGGATGATTCTCACAGGAACGAGTGTTCGTGCAAGCAAAGAATCAGCTGTAATTGCAGAGCATTATCAGGATGTTCTCTTCTCAACGGCAGGAATTCATCCTCATGATGCAAAATCTTTTAATAATGAAAGCATTAATGAATTAAGGAAATTATTAAAACAAGACCACGTCGTTTCCATGGGAGAATGCGGATTGGATTTCGACAGGGATTTTTCACCCAGACCCATTCAGGAAAAATGTTATCGGGCTCAACTGGAATTAGCAATCGAAATTAATAAACCTCTTTTTCTCCATGAAAGATCAGCTTTTAAAAGATTTAATGAAATTACAGACGAATATTTATCAAAACTCCCAAAAGCTGTTGTTCACTGTTTTACAGGAACTTTAGATGAAGCAAAAACGTATCTGGATAAAGGATTTTATTTAGGATTTACAGGAGCAATTAGTGATCAAAATAGATTTAAATATTTGGAAGAAGTCATCAAATACGTTCCGCTCGAGAGAATGATGATTGAAACCGATGCGCCTTTTATGCTTCCGAAAAATATGCCCCGAATGCAAAATCGCAGAAACGAACCTTCATTTTTACCTTACGTTGCACAAACGATTGCGAGTTTAAAGAAGATCAGCATTTCCGAAGTAGCCGATGAAACTACAGAAGTCGCCCGAAATTTTTTCAGAATATAAAAAAGAGCTCTACAAATTAATGTAAAGCTCTTTTTTATACGATTTAAAATTTAATTTTCTTAAATGCTTTTCCAGGCAGCTTCCAAAGCCAGTTCGATCATAGGTTTCAAAGCCTTTTCTCTCTGATCTGCCGAAATATTTTCATGAGTCGGAATAATGTCAGAAACGGTAAGAATCGTTGCCGCATTTTTTCCTAAATGTTTTGCGTTGGCAAATAATCCAAATGCTTCCATTTCTACAGCCGGACAATCATATTTTGTAGCAATTGCCGGAATATTCGGATCTTTTCTGTAGAAAATATCACTGCTGTGAATATTTGTAGCTTTTGCCGTTAAAGACATTTCTTTTGCTGTTTCATTGATGATATTAAAAATATTTCCCTGATGAGAAATGATATCTTCTTCAATTTCCCATGCGAATTTTGCGTAGGTACTTTCACTTGCTGCATTTTCCACATTCAGAATATCAAAAACTTTCAGATCCGTTGTATAAGCTCCACAGGTTCCAATTCTGATGATCGTGTCAACCTCATATTCCGTAAACAGTTCAAAAGAATAAATTCCTATGCTAGGGAAGCCCATTCCGCTTGCTCCGACAGTGAGTTCTTTACCTTTATAAAGGCCTGTGTAATAAAAAATGCCTCTGGTCTGGCTTACCAATTTAGCATTTTCAAGAAAATTTTCAGCGATATATTTTGCACGTAGCGGATCTCCGGGTTGCAATACTACTTTGGCAATCTCTCCTTTTTTGGCACTGATGTGAACACTCATAATTTTTTTTGAATCGCAAAGATAATAAATATGTAATGTCTTCAAATCATTTGATTAATCTAAATCAAAATGTATTTTTGGAGCTGTTTCCCGCTTTCCGTTGCAATCTTTTTTTTCAAAAAAGGATTTTCACTGCAATCGGGGCTAGAACATTCGACAACATTTCAGCCTTTCAAAATAATCACAATATTTGTCCTTCGAAAGAGTCTCAATTTTTCAGATTTTTAAAAAGATATAACTTAATGATCAATCATTCATGTAAAAATTTTATACTCAGAGAAATAATTTTATTTTTGTTAGATGATGAAAAACCAATCCCCATTTTTAGACACTTTATTTTTGCTTCGGAAAGAGGAATGCATTACAATCTTCACAGATCTTCATGTGATCTCCAAAAAAGAAGAACAGGATGCGGCAGATTATTTTGAATCCGAATTCGAAAAAGAGCGGTTAGAATTTTTATCCGATCAGATCAGTTGTGACCGTGAAACGGCTGTATGGGCGGCAAAAGTTGTGTATCACAGTGCACAATTGCATTTAATAAGAGAAAATACGGCGAAAGATTTAAATAAATTAATTCCATTATTTAAAGGAAAAAGAGATGTTTCATCCCTATTATCAGCCGATTTATCGTTGAGATTTTTACCGCAGATTATTTCTGTTTTACAAAGTGCTGATCCTGAAGATGCTTTGGTCAAAATGCTGGAAAATATTTTAGCCCAATTTCATTATTGTGCCATCGGATTTGATCTCAATTTGGAAAATATCAACTGGGAAGAAGAATTAAAAGACAAAACCTACCGAAAATTATATCTTGAAAGAATCGTGGAAAAGAAAGCTTATTCTTTGGCGGAAATTCCATACATCAATCAATTGCTGGTCGCTGAATTTGGAATGTATAAAGATGTTTTTTGGAGAGAATTAAAAATAATTAATGATTAAAAACCTTTGTTTGCTTTGCTAGTGAAACGCCTTTATCTCAATCAATTTATTGATTTTAAAGGAATCGATGAATCTTTGATTTGCGAACTTAAAAACAGTTAGCTGTAAAAAAACTCTGCGCTCTTTGCGTCAAACAAAGAAGCAAGCAAAAATATAAAACAAAAAAATAATGACTCAACATATAGAAAAATTAAACACAGTTCTTACTTACGTTAAAGACACTTTCGTTGGGAAAAATGACGTCGTCGATTTATTGGGAATCTGTCTTTTGGCAAGAGAAAACGCATTTTTATACGGACCTCCGGGAACTGCAAAATCTGCTATTGTAAGAACATTGGCAAAAACCGTAAAAGACGGCAAAAACTTCGAATATTTGTTGACACGTTTCACAGAACCGAATGAAATTTTCGGACCTTTTGATATCAGAAAATTAAAAGAAGGAGAATTATTGACAAACACAGAAGGAATGATGCCGGAAGCGTCAATGGTTTTTCTGGATGAGATTTTCAATGCCAATTCAGCAATTCTGAATTCCCTTTTGATGGCTTTGAATGAAAAGATTTTCAAACGAGGAAAAGAAACGAAGAATCTTCCTGCGTTGATGTTTGTGGGAGCAAGTAATGTTCTTCCCGAAGATGAAGCTTTGAATGCGTTATTCGACCGTTTTCTGATCAGAATTAATGTAGATTACGTGCATCCCGATCTTCTTCAGCAGGTACTTTTGGCGGGAAGAAAGCTTGAAAATAACATCCAAACAGAAGCTCCCGAAATCCTTTCAAACGAAATCAGAGAGCTTCAGAATCTTTGTAAAACGGTTGATTTAAAACCTATTTATGAGGTTTATTTAAATACAATTATCAATCTCCGAAACACAGGAATCGCGATTTCCGACCGTAGAGCGGTAAAATTACAGAATCTTATCGCCGCAAGTGCTTTAATTTGTGGTAGAAATGAAGCGATCCTATCAGATTTATGGGTCTTGAAACATATTTGGGATACAGAAGAGCAAATCGAAATTCTGGAAGGAATCATCAACAGGACGATTGAAAAAGACGACAATCCAAAATCGCATCCACAGGCTTTACAAAACAAAACTCCGAATCCGGAAGAAGTGATGAAAGACGTGAAAATTCTGGTTGAAAAATGGAATAATGAAAACCTGAGTTTTGAGGAGCAAAATGTAATTAAAGATAAATTGAGATATCTTCAAACACGTTGCGACTGGATCAAAAATCCGGAACAGAAACAGTATATTCAACAAGAAATCGAAAGTCTATGGCAAAAGATTCTGCAGAGCGTATAAAAGAATTTTGGGCAGAACTTCCCAGAGTAGATGAAGATTTTCTGGGCTCGATTCGTGACTGGAAAAATGTTCAGATTGCGTTGGAAGAGGGCGTGATTTGGCTGAAAGGTTTTACTGATGAACAGACCGTTTCGTCAGAAATTCAGCAGTTGCCTAATTTTCTTTTGTATGAATTAAGAGAAGGACTTTTATTTCGAAAAGATGCTTTGGTTCCAAGTAAAAAAGTGAGAACGGCTTTGCTGTGGACTCCTATTGATAAGGCATTGCGATTAACTTTTCCTCCATCTAACCAAAATTTTTTCGGAATCGATGAAAAAGTTGAAATTACATTAAAACTAAGCGAAGAAGAGCAACCTGCAGCAGCTTTATTAAGTTCAATATCTGAAATTAGAGACACAATTATAGCTTTACCAAAATTCAAACTGGAAAAACTGGATTGGATTATTATTAATGATAAAGCATTATTTCTGGGAAATCCTTTGCTTGGTTTTCCGGGAAAAACATATTGGACGAAAGACGGACATCTTTTACCGACAGGTTTTGATTTTGAGTTTAAAAATTTAAGTTCTTTATTACAGAGAAAATATAATGCAGGTCAGGATCAATGGCTTTTATGGGACGAAAACGGAAGTGTTTTGTATCTTAATAAAAATGATTTCCGAAAATTGTCCGTAAGCTCATTTCGTCTGACTGAAAAATCAAAAGAATGGAATTAACACAATATTTCCAATCATACAAAGATTATTTTTGGGAATGGACAACTGATGAGGATGTTCCCGATGACACGGGATATCATGAAAACAACCTTATTTCAATTCCGAATGTAGGGGCAATTGCTTACAGACCTTATGTGATCGAAGTTTTAAAACAATTACAACCGCAAGGTTTACCTCCGTTTGGTTCTTTACTTTTGGTTCTGTATGCTTTGCAGGATGGATATGTAAACTTTGATGGTCTTTCTTATCATCTGAAAAAAATTCAGGAAAATTCAAGAATTAACAATATCAATTTAATTTTAGAGTTTTTAGAAAATTTAAATGGTTTACAAAAATCATATAAAGTCGGACAAACCAAAATTGTTTTACTTCAAACTCTTTTTAAGAATTCTCATAATGAAACTTCAGCAGGAAGCGCAGATTTAATTTTAAAAAGATTTGCGAAAAGACCTTATAAAATTGCTGAAAGTGCGATAAAAAAGGTTTTTCCCTCATTACTTTTTGTTACAGATGATCTCGGAAATCTATTACAGCTAAGTGAAAAATTTCCGACTACAGAGTCTATCATCAAAGCAATGAAAAATGATGTGGAAATCCCTGAGCTGGAAGATGAAGTTGTACAGGAAGAAACCACGGTAGAAACCGACAAGGATTTTATTCAGGAATTAATTGAAGAGCCAAAAACTTTTCAGGTCGGAAGCTTAATTAAAAGAATCTGGAGCGGTCTGAAAATCCCGATGCGTCATCTTTCTCCCGGTGAACAGCCGATCGGAGGAATTTCGGATATGAGCAATAAAGGCGAGTTTCACAGAATGCTTTTGTCCGAATTTGCCAATGAAGATGATGTTTTCATGAATCGTGTCGCAAATAACGAAGCGTTGTACATTCAGCGGGAAATTCCGCCTGAGGAAAATATTTTTGAAAGAATTATTTTAATCGATACTTCTCTGAAAAACTGGGGAACTCCAAAAGTTTTAGCGTTTGCATCGGCAATTGCGGTGATCAAACATCCGAAAGCGCATTCGGAATGTAAAGTTTTTGCGTTGGGACAAACCAATATCCCGATTTCTCTGGATAAAGTAGACGAGGTGATAGAAAACCTGAATCAGGTGAGTCCGGTTTTGGAAGTTTCGCAATCACTCGAAAAATTCTTTAATGAAGAACATACGGAAAAGGATCTGGAAGTTTTTTTCATTACGAATCAGGAAAATTTAACCAATCAAAATCTTCAAAAAGTCATTCACGAAAACAGAGGCCGGCTGAAATTTTTAGTAACAACTTCTTCGGATGGCGAACTGAATTTTTATAAGCATCATAAAGGAACGAGAAAACACATTCAGAGAATTGTGCTTCCGTTGCAGGAACTTTGGGCAAACCCGCCTCAACGAAGACAAAGAAGAGAAAGTAATAGCACCAACAATAGGAAAAGAGCAGATGTCCCTTTTAATTATCCAATTTTATTTCCAGCGCCGGTTAATAAAATTGCAAATTTTTTATATGAAGGTGAATTTTACATTTTAAGCAGTAAAAAACAATTGCTGAGAACGTATCTGTCTGATAATTATTATAACAAAAGCTATTATGATTATTATAAAATCCATCATGGCTGTGAAGTTTTAATTGAGAATATTTCTGTAAAACCGAAAGGGCAGTTTGCTTTGGCGAGAAATAAGCAGCAGGAATTTATTTTGTGTCAGTATCAACCGGATAAAAAATTGATTTCTAAATTAAATTTAAATACAAAAGAATATTCTGAACTGAATTTGACGGGAAAAAGAATTCCTGTCAATCATAAATTGGTGTATTTTGATAAAAGCTTTTACCTTCATCAGCATGACATTCCTTATAGTTATAAACTAAATATTGATGGAAATATTCATTTAGAAGAAGTATTTGAGAAGGATAAAGAAATGGATAAAAATACGTTGAAGGTTGAAGCAGAAATTAAAAAGTTATCTACCAGCGGAATTAAAATTCTGAGCAATTTCACCAATATCGGCATCAATACGGAAAAAAATCTCGTTATTTCCAATAATGAATTGACTAAATTATATGATAATTCAATAACATTGCATAAAAATAAGCATCAGATAAGAATTCTTGCAGAACAGAATAAAAACAGATTTACATTTTCCGACGGAAGCGAAATTATCACCGATTCACGAGGAATGCTGACTTTTAAAAGTAGTAATAAAAACATTCCGGAATTTTATATTCCATCCACGGATGATGGATTTCTGGCATTGGCGACCAACACAGAATTTGGTGGTTCTGAATATTATTTGCCTCAAAATACGCTGTTGAAAGTAAAAAAAATGGAAGAAATGTATGCTGAATGTCTGGAAAGATTTATAGATCAAATTTGGGAATATGGAGCTTAGAATTAAACCTTTTCCGAAAAATACTTATTCTAAAAAAGGACTTTTAATAAAGGGTTCTTCACCGTTGACATGGCTTCATGAGATGGAAATTTCAGGGATAGATTTAAATAATGTTCAGTCTTTCCCGGTTCCTTCCAACGAGCCGAATGTTTTATATGGCTGTTTCCTTATTTTTCAAAGTACGGCTCCGTCTGAGATTGGAAAGAATTCTTATTTTCAATGTGTTGATAATAAATTTTTTATTCCTGAAAATACCACTTTTTATCCAAAAATAAATTCCGAAGAATGGCAAAATATTGATTCGGAGTTTCTGATCATGCATCCGGAATTTGGATTCGTAAAATTGAATGAAGAAATTGACTGGATCTCATTAATTCAAAATCCAAATCAATCTAAAGATAAAACCCGAAAACCATCAAATGGTGTGAAAATTCCTCAGAATATTGAGGGTTACACCGTTGAAATGGATGATGAGAAAGTTTTAGAAGCACTTCAAAAGCCGCAAACCGAAGAAGAATGGATGAAAGACCTGCCTTTTGATCTGAAAAAAGTAATGGCAGGAAATAAAAAAGAAATCGAAAAATATTTAAAATACATAGAAAAATATCCCGACCGGGCTGTAGATCTTGGAATTCCGCTGGATGTAACGGGAACTTCAAGAGGAGATGGTTTTGCAAAATTTATGTTTGGAAACAGTTGGTTTGGAAAATTATTCGGCGGAAATTCTTCAAACGGAGAAAGTTCTGCATATTCTGAAAAATACCGTTGGGTGTTTTGGGTGTTTCTGATATTGATCGGAGTCAGTAGACTTTTTATGTATCTTAATAGGGAAGAAACTTCAAAAAATATTCCGATGGCTTCATCGGGAAGTATTTCAAATGAAGATAAGAATCAGATAAATCCTGTTATTGCTTACAAATCAGGAGTTACGGATATTGATATGAAGATCGATTCAATGTACGGAAGAAAAAGACAAGAGTTGGCTACTGAGAGATTGATGCTTCTTACAGGGAATACTGAAGAAGAAACTTATAAAGAATATATTAAAAATGGAGGAAGACCTATTGAAAAAATCTCTAAAGAAGCGGATTCAATAGAAAATAAAGTTGTTACAGCAAAAGACTCTTTAAAAAAAGTTTACCGCCAAAGAATCGTAAAATATTTAGTTCAAAATGAAGAAAAAGTAAAGAAAAAAATTACAGATTCTTTAACCAAAATAAGTTCTGGAAAACCTGCCGATAAAGGGATTATCAAAACAGTTCTGAAAAAGAAACAGATTTTAACTGAAGATTCTTTAGGAAGACTTTACGGAACAAAAGAAATAGCAGAACCACCGATTGATCTTAACAAAGGTAAAAAAGCTGAATCATTGGTGAGTGAAAAGCCATATTCAAAAAACGATATTTCTTTCTCGGAAATCATTTGGTTAATCATTTTGATGACAGGTATTGTAGGATTGTATAATTTTATTGTAAAAAGGAAATCTTTAAATATAGGAGGCAATAATGTTCCGGGCGGAATTAAAATTTTTCTTGTCATTTTGCTAGTTGCGATGCTGGCTTATATTTTCTATCCTTTGATCGAAATGTTCGGCTACAACTGGTTTGTGTGGATTCTTATTATTTGTGTTGTTCTTCTGCTTTACCGTTTGTTCAGCGAAGACAAAACCATTTTAAAATCGGATAAAGATGAATAGGCAGAAGTTTATAGACAAATTCATGGCAGCATTTTTTATTCTGGTAATCTTCAAAATTATTGGAATTCTGGCCGAGTTATTTCATGCGACGTTTTGGAATGTGATAGGAAATCTCGTGATTTTTATTGTCATAGCGGTGATTATTCTTTTAGTTATTACGGCTTTAAAAGATAAAGAAAAACAAAATCAGGGTGCAAATGGTCGTCGTGGAAAAGGTGGAAGCACTTATGTTGAGAGTTCGCTTTTCGACAGAATCAGAAATAAGTATGAAGATCTTGCTCAAAAGTACATCGCCGAAAAAAATTATAAAAAAGCTGCAAAAGTGTACATCAATCTTCTTCAGGACAATTACCGTGGTGCAAAAACTTTGGAAGACGGTGGTTTTTATAATGAAGCAGCGGTTATTTATCTTAAAAAATTAAAAAATAAATCTGAAGCAGCAAACTGCTACGAAAAAGCCAAACAGTATCGAAAAGCAATCGATTTGTATAAAGAGCTCGAACAAAAGGAAAAAGTAGGAGATCTGTACAGACAAATCAATGACATAAAAAATGCAAATACTTATTATCAAATGGTTGTAGACGATTATGTAGGCAACAATCAGATGGTAAAAGGTTCTTTGATTTATCGTAAAAAAATGGAAATGCCGGATGAAGCACAGAAGATTTTGCTGAAAGGCTGGGAAGAAGATCGTGATG
This sequence comes from Chryseobacterium sp. DT-167, assembly GCF_058310155.1. Taxonomy (NCBI): domain Bacteria; kingdom Pseudomonadati; phylum Bacteroidota; class Flavobacteriia; order Flavobacteriales; family Weeksellaceae; genus Chryseobacterium; species Chryseobacterium sp. DT-167. Next base: position 152,205 of record NZ_JBZEEQ010000011.1, read on the forward strand.
CATTTAATTGCCTGAATAATTATTTTGCCAATATTTTTGATGTTAAAAAACTCGATCAGCAGATTCAGGAATTGTACAAGAAAACACCTTCGGATAAGAAGATTACCTATCTTGAAGCGATAAAATATGAGTTTAAAAAAGATCCGAAACTTCAAAATACAACAAGAAATATCGCCTACGAAATCATTGCGGAAAAAGTTGCAACGCGTTCGGAAATCGTCAATGAATTAAAACATTTCAATCCCGATGATGAGGTGATTTTGAAAGATATTTCGAGGTATAAGACGGGGAGGAATAGGATGTTTAGGAATTAATTTAATTAAAATCGCTAGATGAATAACTCAAATAAATATTTTCACCTTAATTACGAAGGAAAAAACGCTTACGAAATTGTAGATGAAATTATGAATAAATATAAAACTCCATTGTTTGCAATAAAGAAAATTAGAGAGATTTTTCCTAATCTTTCTTTAATGGAAGCAAAGGAAATAGTAATTATTGCAACTTCAGAACATAAAAGCTTGTATGATTATCAGGGAAGTCTACTTCCTGATCTTGAAGAATTGGATAAATTAATAAATGAAGAAGATAACAAAAGTAAAGATCAATAAAACATGCGACTGAAGTTCGCAAAGCTATAGTTTTTCATCTGTCAATCATAAAAATCGTTAAAAAATTAAGAAAAACATTTATCTTTGCACCAATAAAATTATGACAATACAAAGAGTACATATCAGTTTAAATCTATGCGATCGCCCAGCAATAAAGGGATCGTTTGGATATGAATGGATGATATTGGATGAGGCGAAATGTGCTTGCTTTGAAAATTATTTACTGTAAACTCGTAAAAATTTAATCAAAATACTGCAGAAACGCCTCGATGATCGGGGCGTTTTTTGTGTTTTTAGAGCAGAAATTATTTAGAATGAAAAAAAATAACCATAAAAGTGAAAATTATTTAATCAACAATGAACAATTAATAAGAAAATAAAGCGTGATCAATAACCCGATGAGAGACAGTCATTTAGGTAATTAAGATATCTGTAAATTATTACGGACAGAAATTCTCTATGCTGAAAATAGAGTATAATAAATTGATTTACAGATAGTTAATTAAAAAATAAATTTGTGAGTTAAAAAATTTCATACTTACTTTGCAACCGAAAATTAAAAGCAACACGTTTTTAATCTTTCCAAAAAACAATTTTAAACAACAAGAATATAATGAAACAATTACATAACATATCTAATCAGTATTCAAGACAACACGGACAAGAGCCGATGGGACTTGCGTGTATTCTTGATAGTGAATTTGTGGATAAAAGGTGCTTATATAAATGGGTCAGCTAATGTAGCGACACGTCAAAATATATAAAGCGCCTCCCGAAAAGAGGCGCTTTTTTTTATGGTTTCTTTAGCTTATTTGGTAAAGCGCCGGTCTGTGGAACCGGAGAACAGGGTTCGATCCCCGGAGATACCCAAAGTGAAAATCTCATAGCTCAATAGGTTGGAGCATCGGTCTGATACGCCGAAGGTTGAAGGTTCGAGTCCTTTTGGGATTACAATAAAATCTCATAGCTCAAATGGTTAGAGCACCGGTCTTTTAAACCGGGGGTTGAAAGTTCAAATCTTTCTGGGGTTACAAAGATTTCGTAGCTCAATTGGATAGAGCATCGGTTTTCTAAACCGAGGGTTACAGGTTCGAGTCCTGTCGAGGTCACAAAAAAGGTCTATTGAGGTAATGGCTAACCTGCCTGACTGTCGCTCAGGCACTGCGAGTTCGATTCTCGCATAGACCGCAAAGGTTCACGGAAAAAATTTCTGATCCGACTGTCTCTCGGAAAAGAATTTTGAAGTGAATCTGCAAAACTGGAAATATAACGGTGGTTGTTTACCCGTCTTGGACGCGGGAGGTCGCAAGTTCGAATCTTGCTTTCCAGACAATTTGCTCCATTCGTCTAATGGTTTAGGACGGCTGCCTTTCGAGCAGTAAATAAGGGTTCGATTCCCTTATGGAGTGCAAACGATTTCGTAGCTCAATAGGTTAGAGTATCGGTTTCATAAGCCGAAGGTTGAAGGTTCGAGTCCTTCCGAAATTACAAAATGATTCTGTAGCTCAATGGTAGAGCACCGGTCTGTTAAACCGGAAGTTGAAAGTTCGAGCCTTTCCGGAATCGCAAAAAAAACTAAATGTTAATTGTTTCAAAGAGAAAGAAAAAGTTTGTCGAGAGCAGAAGATCTTTACGCCAAAAACACAATATAGACAGGCTTTTTCTTAACTCAAAAAAAGGGGTTGGAATATGGATGAATGAAGTTTTAAACATAATATAAATTTTTAGATAAAATAAAGTTTGTCAAAGCGCAGAAGTTCTTATATCAAACAAAAAATTAAGACAGACTTTATTTTAATAGAAGTTAGAGGTTAGAAATTAGAAATTAGAAGTTAGTTTAAAAATTACTAATTACTGATTACACATAAAAACGATGGTTCGCCGAAGTGGAAGAGTCGGGGCGGTCTGCAAAACCGTTGTGAAAACTGAGTGGGTTTGAATCCCATAACCATCTCAAATAACTAAAATGAGATTAGTTCCGAAGAAAAAATAAAAGTTTGTCGAGCGTAGAAGTTCTTATATCAAACTAAAAAAATAATGACAGGCTTTGTTTTTCTTCACAAAATTTAGAGTTAAAAGTTAATTGGAAAAATTACTCATTACCAATTACTTATTACCCATAAAAAAGGGAAGTACGCCGAAGTTGGAGAGTCGGGGCAGACTGTAAATCTGTTGCTTCATTGCTGAGTAGGTTCGAATCCTACTACTTCCACAAACACCGCTGATAATGTAATGGCAGCATGCAGGAAATGTACTCTTGTTGTTTAGGTTCGATTCCTAGTCAGTTGGTTAATTGCTCTATTCGTCTAACGGTTCAGGACGCCTGCCTTTCGAGCAGAAAACAAGGTTCGATTCCCTTATAGAGTACAAAATATAAATAATGAGTAATGTGCAATAAGTAATTGTTGAAGATTTTTAATATTACTAATTACCTATTACTCATTACTAATAAACTTGGAAGAGTGGGGTAGCAGGTCTGCACGTTAGTCTGAAAAACTAGAGGTACAGGTTCGATTCCTGTCTGTTCCACAAAATTGATTCATAGTGTAATTGGTCAGCACACAAGACTTTGACTCTTGTTGTTCAGGTTTGAGTCCTGATGAATCAACAAAAACTGCTTCGATAGTGTAATGGCAGCATCTCAGTCTCCAAAACTGATGGTATTGGTTCGAGTCCAGTTCGGAGTGCAAAAAAATGAATGGTCAATAATTAAAAAATTAATGATTCATAACTAACAAATTAAAATTTAAATAAAACAATTTAAAACATGTAGAAAAAATGGAAACGCAACAACAAACATGGCAAAACATGACCGGAAAAATTTTCCAAAACTCTATCACACAGCTGGTAGAAGAAGCCATCATCCGCGAACAGGCAAATGGACACCGACTGAAAGTGTGTGTGGGTTCAGACTCCCACGTTTACGGTGACGCCATTAATTATGCTACGGCAGTTGTCTTTATTCGTGAGGGAAAAGGAGCGTTTACCTTTATCAGAAAAGAAAGAGAAATACAGAATATCAGTATCAAAGAGCGAATGCTGAACGAGGTTAACAAATCTGTAGAAATCGCCTACGCCATTTGCTCTATTCTGGAAAATTATGATGTGGAAATGGAGGTACACGCAGACATTAACACCGATCCGGATTTTAAATCCAACGTCGCTTTGAAAGATGCGATGGGATATATTCTGGGAATGGGTTATATATTTAAAGCAAAACCTTACGCATTTGCAAGTTCCAATTGTGCTGATATGATGGTGTAATAAAGTAGGAAGCGGGATGTAGGAAGATGGAAGTTTTCTAAAACCTATATAAACTTTCTGCATCCAGCTTCCGTTCAAAAAAATTAAAGTAAAATGTTTTTATACGATAAAGTAATTGTCATAGATATTGAAGCCACCTGCTGGGAAAAAGGGCAGATCCCCGAAAATCAAAAAAGAGAAATCATTGAAATCGGGATCTGTAAACTCAATGTGGCGGATGGAAGTATTGAGGATAAAAGAAGTTACCTGATAAAGCCGACACAATCGAAAGTCAGCGAATATTGTATACAATTGACAGGAATTACTCCCGAAAAGTTGGAAAAAGAAGGGATTTCTTTTAAGGAAGCTTGTTCAAACATCAAAAACAGATACAATTCATTAAGAAGAACATATGCTGGTTATGGTGGATTTGACAAATTGATTATGGAAAGTCAATGCAGAGAATTTGATGTTAAATTTCCTTTTAGTAAAACATATCTTGATTTGAAAGTGTTGATAAGTTTGATGAGCGGAGAAAAGCCAATCGGACTATTGAAAGAACTTCAGGCAAGAAATATAGAATTTGAAGGGAGTGCGCATAGTGGAGCAGATGATGCTTTTAACACAGCGAAATTACTATATGATATTTTAAAAAAATAAAGAAATGGAACTTACAAAAAGATTATTATTTCTGGATGATATAAGATATCCTATTGAAGCATATCATTATACAAAACAGGATATTTTCCTCAGAAAAGACTGGCATATTGTTCGGAATTACGAACAGTTTGTCAACAGGATTTTGGAAAAAGGACTTCCGGAAATGATTTCTTTTGACCACGACCTTGCAGATGAACATTATTTAAAACCAGATTCTCAGGAATTCGTTGAAAAAACAGGTTACGATTGTGCAAAATGGTTGGTAGAATATTGTTTGGATAATTATTTAGACTTACCACAATTCTATTGTCACTCCATGAATCCTGTTGGAAAGGAAAACATTGAAAGCCTTTTAAAAAATTTCAAAAACTATTAAAAAATTAAAATAATGATTTTCAAAACATATAACTCTATAGAAAATGCTTACCAAACCCGCGTGATCGATCAGATCAGGTTGCAGGGTTTTGGGGATGAGGTTTTCATCGTGCAGGAGAAGGTTCACGGTGCTAATTTCTCTTTCTTTACCGACGGAAAGGAGATTAAAATAGCAAAAAGAACCGCTTTCATCGAGAAGGATGAAAAATTCTATAACGCCCATCAAATGTTGGAACGTTACAGAAAAAACGTAATTGAATTGTTCGAAAAAGTGAAAACGATCCATCCGGATTTGGAAACTGTAGTGATCTATGGTGAACTATTCGGTGGCGGTTACAAACATAAAGAAGTTGAGCCCGTAAAAGATGCAATAAAAGTTCAAAAAGGTGTTGAATATGCACCTCACAACGAATTTTACGCATTCGACATTAAGTTGAACGGCACTACTTATCTGGATACCGATTTGGTCAACCAAATTTTCGAGGAAACCGGATTTTTCTATGCAAAGATCTTATTTCAAGGTACTTTGGACGAGGCTTTGAAGTTTCCGAATGTTTTCGATTCTAAAATTCCGGCTTGGTTGGGATTCCCTGAAATTGAAAATAATATGTGTGAGGGAACGATTGTCAAAACTTTGAAAACCAAATATTTTGGAAACGGTTCAAGGATCATTTTGAAAAATAAAAATGAAAAGTGGACTGAGAAATCTAAAATGGTTAGAAAAGACAGACCTGTTAAAAAAGAAGTTCGTTTCAGTGAAAATGCCAAAAATATTTTGGAAGAAATCCAAAAGTATGCAACTGCAAACAGGTTGAACAACGTTGTTAGCAAGATTGGTAAATTTGAACCTAAGATGATTGGCAAAGTGATTGGTCTTTTTTCACAGGATATTTTGGAAGATTTTGAAAAAGATTTCCCGAAAGTTTTCACAACCATAGAAAAAGAAGAACAGAAAAGGATCAACAAAAAGTTGAATTCTTTAGTCATTGACGTTGTAAAAGAAGAGTTGATGACTCTAAAAGTATAGTTTCGGTAATTTATTATCGAAACTTTTTTATAAGTTTAATTGAACAATAAAAATCGCAAAAAGTTTATTTATTAAACGCTCACTTTGTCTTTCCGTAGGGATCTAAGCAAAGCTTGTAGAAATAATGATTAAAAAATACGAGCTTAGATTCTTTCATAATGACGAACAATGAGTAGAATTTTTGTAGTTAAAATAACAATCAAAAAAATGAAACCAAATATATTTTTTACAGCAGACCATCATTTTGGTCACGAAAATATTATAAAATTTTCCGAAAGACCATTTGAGTCTTTGGAGCACATGAATGAGGAACTTATCAAAAGATGGAATGAGAAAATCGGAGAAAATGACATTGTTTACCATTTGGGCGATGTGAGTTTAGGAAAACCGGATGTTACAAAGGGTATTTTAGATCGATTGAATGGTAAAATCCATTTGATAAAAGGCAATCACGAATATTCTGCTCTTCGGGTTTCCGATAGATTCGAATGGATTAAAGATTATCACGAGCTTTCCATTGAAGATGAAGAAGCAACTCAGGGTAAACAGAAAATTATACTCTTTCACTACGCCATGCGAACTTGGAATGGTTCACATCGCGGCGTTTGGCAGCTCTACGGTCACTCACACGGAACTTTATCTGATGATGAAAATGCTTTAAGCATTGATGTTGGAGTCGATTGTCATAATTTTTATCCGGTTTCCTACGAAGAAGTCAAGGAATTGATGAAAACAAAAAAATGGACGCCACCTTTTGCTCCGAGAAACTAAAAATGCTCCTTTCGGGGAGCTTTTTTGAAATTATTTTTTTACTGCGTAAATAGAATGCGTACTGATGGTTTTATCTTTGCAGAGCTTTAGCAACAATTCTTCCTTAGGGTATTTCCTCCCGCTTTCTCCTCCAACTTTAAAACCGAATGCAGATGAAAAGAAAATATGTAGAATAAATCAATAAAAAATGAAAACAACAAACGAAATATTAATCGTCGACTTAGAAGCGACTTGCTGGGAGAACGACAGGATTCCCGCTGGACAAAAAGTCGATATTATAGAAATAGGAATTTGCGAATTAAACAGAACAACAAAAGCAATTTCCAAAAAACAAAGCATTTATGTTATTCCGGAAAGGTCTAAAATCAACAAATTTTGTACAGATCTTACGGGAATAACTCCAAAACTGATAGAAGAAAGAGGAATTCATTTTGAAGAAGCCTGTGAGAAAATCAGGGATGAATATGATTCAACTTCGCTTACCTGGGCAGGTTTTGGAAATTTTGATAAAGAACAGATAATGGAACAGTGTGATCATCTCGGTATCGAAAATCCTTTTTCAGAAAATTATATCAATGTGATGCATCAATTCAAACATTATAATGGACTTCATAAAATGATGGGTTTAAAAAGAGCCCTGCGTGCTATGAATATGGATTTTGAAGGAAGCCATCACAGCGGAGCAGACGATGCTTACAATGCAGCCAGAATTTTGAGAGAAATTTTGGAATAATAATTTTGGTAAGGAAGGTGGGAGCGGGAAGCAGGAAGTTTTTACAGTATGGCATTCACTTCCAGTCTCGAACTTCAAACTTCCAACCTTTAAAATATTTAAAAAAGTGAAAACAACAGACAACATATTAATTATAGACCTCGAAGCTACGTGTTGGGATGACCGACCGCCGAGAGGTCAGGAAAGTGAAATCATAGAAATCGGAGTTTGTATCATGGATGCAAAAACCGGTAAGATTTCTCACAATGAGGGAATTTTAGTAAAACCTCAATTTTCAAAAGTAAGTCCGTTTTGTACGGAACTGACTTCCATTACTCAGAAAATGCTTGATGAAGAAGGTATTTTATTAGAAGATGCTTTGGATATTCTGAGAGCAGAATACAATTCTGAAGACCTGACTTGGGCAAGTTATGGAAACTATGATCTGGATATGCTTCAAAATCAGGCAAGAAGATTCAATGTCGATTATCCTTTGAGTGATGATCATATCAATGTGAAAACATTATTCGGACAAACGCATCCGACCATCAGAAAAAGTGTCGGAATGGCAAGAGCTTTAGGTGAATTGAATTTCAAGCTTGAAGGCACGCATCACAGAGGTGTGGATGATGCGAAAAATATTGCGAAGATTTTACATTGGTGTTTGCAACAGTAGTAATGTAACAATTTAACAATATAGAAATATAACAATGGCTTCCTTGGATAGAGGGAGCTTTTTTTATAGTTATCCTGTCATTGCGAGAAGCGAAGCGACGAAGCAATCTCAATAAATAACAATAGATTGCTTTACTTTCAGTTCGCAATGACAAAAAAATTACATTAAAATATTCTACGCAAAAACACTGCGCAACAACAACCTTACTTTGCATCATCAAAACAAAACAATACTAAAATTTTGAAAACAGATTTTAGTCAAAATATCAGGCAAGTCTTGTTGAGTGTTTCTGTATAGCACCATTGCAGAAGATTTTGTTGAGAAATATTATTTTTTTCTGTTCAACTTGACTTGAAGGTTTCGGAATTTTCCAAAAAATTTCACATCGCTCTATAGGTTGAAGGTTCGAGTCCTTCTATTTCCAAAATGGGAATATAGTTCAATTGGTAGAACAATAGATTTTAGCACAGGTTCGAATCCTGTCTTCACTTCGGGTGAAGTAGCTCAGTCTGGTTAGAGCACTACACTATTAATGTAGGTTGAAAATAGACTTAAAATCTATTTTTTATTAGAGTTTGAATATCTCGTTAAAAATATTCACCATGGGAAAATTTGAGTTTTTTTCAGTTGTTGAATCAGCATTTTGAAAAAGCCTGTAAGAAAAGATTTTTTCTGGAAATGAAATTCGGTTGATGAATAGTCAATAATTGGACAGAGTTTTCTAAGAAGGACGATTTACCGCGTGAGCGATGGTAACGGATACCCCGCAGTGAAGAGCCGAAAGGCGATGAACGAGGAGTAGAAGTGAACGTAGCGACCCGGAGTTGTTGCTTTCAGCGATGGCAAGGGACACGCCCAAGATCTGATTCATTAGAAAATAAGTTTATGAATACTATTCTGAAATGAATGGAATTTTGTGAAAAACTTTCCTTCCGCCATTTTTGGAAGAGAGAATCTCGATTTTCCTTTTTTAATGAAAATTAATAACTATTAAATATAAAACGATGATAAATAATGTACAAATTAAAGCGTATCAAATTGGTTTGGTTTTCAAAAACCGAAACTTAATTGAGATCTTAAAAGAAGGTAATCATTGGATTTTCGGGAATAAATCTGTAGAAATTTTTGAAACAAAAGATCAGTTTAAAACGGGAAATGATCTTAATCTTTTACTGAAAAATGAAAATCTTAAAAACTTACTAGAAGTTGTTGAAGTTAAGGACGGCGAGTTAGCTCTGATGTATGAAAACGGAATCTTCAAAGAAGTATTGAATGTTGGTCAGTATGCCTTCTGGAAAGGTGTTTTGAACAGAGAATTTCAAAAAGTCGACTTGACGAAAGTAGAGATCACAGAAAAAATCTCTAAAACAATTCTGGAAAATATGAAGTTGAAAAATTTCACAAGAAAGTTTGTTGTGACGAATCAATATAAAGGATTGTTGTTGATTGACGGAAAATTAACCAAAGTTCTGGAAGCTGGAACTTACTATTTCTGGAACAACGAAATTTCTGTTGAAGTAAAAGCCATCGATACGCGTATGCAGCAAATGGAAATTGCCGGTCAGGAACTTTTGACGAAAGATAAAGCAATGCTTCGTATCAATTTCTATGTGCGTTTTCAGGTGGAAAACATCGAAAAAGCATTGATGGAAAATAAAGAATATGATAAGCAATTATATATTTTGATGCAGTTGGCGTTGCGTGAATTCGTTGGAGCTTTGACGCTGGATGAATTGCTGGTGAAAAAAGATTCTGTAGGAAAAGAAATCCTTGAAAATTTGGGTAACAAAGCCGAAGATCTTGGTCTGAAAGCTTCTGACGCCGGAATCCGTGATGTGATCCTGACCGGAGAAATGAAAGAAATCATGAATCAGGTTTTGATCGCCGAGAAAAAAGCTCAGGCCAACAGCATCATGCGTCGTGAGGAAACGGCTTCCACAAGAAGTTTGTTGAACACCGCAAAATTGATGGAAGAAAATGAAGTCCTCTGGAAGCTGAAAGAAATGGAATATATGGAGAAAATCGCCGACAAAATTGGAGATATCACCGTTTCCGGAAACAGTAATATCCTTTCTCAGCTGAAAGAGATCTTTGCAAAATAAAACTAATAACTGTCATTATAGAGATGGGCTTTGTGAAAGCAAAGTCCATCTTATTTTTTTATAAAAGTATTTGATGAGACAGTTTAATCTGTAAATGTGTTATTGAAAACTTAAGTTATTTTATTATTTTTATCAGGCATGAAAGAAAGAATTGTATACACTGCAAGAGACCGAAAAACAATATTGACTGATGAGTTCACAGGAAAAAGAATGTATATGAAACATATCTATCAAAATGATGAGCTTCAGAAAACAGAAACTTATTTTAGGGGTGAACTTTTAAACTTAGAAATTTATATTTTGGATGCAAATATTCTTGATGAGGAAATTTTATTCCTGAATATTTTTATTTCGTCAGTTACTGTAGTACGCGTTAAGAATTGTGGAGATGACAAATTATTGCACTTCCGAAGATATTCAAAATTTAAACTGGAAAGTGAGGAAATAAAGGTTGAAGATCCTGATAACAGAAGCAGGGCACAATTTTATCTTAGTAAAGAAGATTATTACCACAAAAAAAGTATTTATTCCGTTGAAGGGGAGGAGCTGAGTTTCGAATATTTTTCGACGGGTCAGCCTTTACTCAAAAAAACAGAAATTCTTAAAAAAATAAAAGAATTTTCAGAAATTCATGCATTGGAAATTTCAAAAACCTTTTATCTTTCTTTTTTTCCATATATCATTTCAGAGGAGAACTACGAAGTTGAAAGCTGTAGCTACTTTACAGATTCTGTTTTTAAAGGATACATAGGAATTGATCTTCAACAGGCTTTTTTTGAGCAAAATTTCATTAAAAAAGTCTACATAAAAGATATTCTTCAGGAAATTATTTATTTTGAAAACAGAAACATTATCAAAAGAAAATATTTCATTCGGGACAATAAAGCGATTGATACACAACATCAGGATTATGAAGTTGAAATCTATCGTTTGAATGAAGAAAAAAACGGATTTACAAAATGGGATGTAGAATGCTATGAGCGGAATATCCTTCAAAAAAGAAAAATAAAGGCATATGATGTGACGGGAAAGAAAATATTTTCTCAATGGCTTGATGTGAATACTGGCAAAATAGAATCTTCAAAAAAATATGCTTATCATCACAGCAGGGATTTTTCTACCTGGGATGGTTTTGAGTATGATGAAAACGGAAAAATTTTATCGGATGATATTCAGGTTGACGATGGATGGGAATATATACATTATACAATCGGTGAAATTTCAGGAAAGGGATTTTTCGAATCTGATTATGGGAAATATTTTGCAGCGGGTTTACCGGAAATTCCTGATGTTCAGAATCCGGTTACAGCTTATAAGACGGTTTATAAGAATCATTTAGGCGAATGTATTCCTGAAAAAGAAGCAAAATCTCTCTTTGAATATACTCAGGAAATTTTTGAAAATAAAAAACTGAAAAAGCGAATTACCCGTACAGCAGAATCTCTGAAACAACGGGAAGAAAATATATACATGAGCCGTGTGGAAGTTTTTCAGCATGAGATGAAAGATGTTTCGGAACTCGATTCCTTTTTAAACGGAAATGTCATTTATTATCATCACCGGATTGAAAATAATTACCACGTATATGATTTTGTTGTGATGGACTACGATTATTACAATAAAATTATTTTTACAGGAACAGCAGTCTTTGATAATTATGCCAGAATAGTCACCAAAGTAATGCGCGATTTTTCAACTCAAAAAATAATATCGGCTTTTAAAATTCATGAGTCGTATATAACGCCGCTCTTTGGAACCTATTCGGTGAAAGTCAATTTTAATGAAAACGGAGAAATTGTTAATTATGTTGATAAAAGAATTGATGTAAGACTGTATTCCAAGGATCAATATGAAAGTGATTATTTCTATAACATAAGTCCGGTCAATAATAATTATTATAAAAGTTTAGACAGTTTAGTTCCCGAAAAGCCTGCCTTTCCTTTTTTCGATTTCGAATCTCAGCTCATGAAATATAAAGGACATGATAATAGAGATTCTGAATCGCATCTGCTGTTTAGCAATTCAAAACTTAAAGTGGCCTGGAGCGGAAGTTTTGAATGTTTGTATTTTGTAGATGATGATAGGGAAATTGAGATTTTTTCCAACGCATTGTCAACTGAACTTGGTGCTGCTTATTTTTACAATATTAAAAAATCGGTTTCTGAAATTGAGACGGATTATTTCAATGCCAGAAGAATCTATGCCCATTTTACAATAGATTTATTTTCTGATGAAATAAAATGCGAGATTCTTAATAATCATGAACATGAAAATAAACTGAGTTTCAGATTAATGAATCACGCCGATTATACCAATCGCTATTGCTTTTTTTATGATGAAACGTGGATTAGTGAAACCGTTATTTTTTCTGAAATGATTAAAGAATTATTGATTATGACTTAGTTTTCTCCAACCATTCCTCGTAAGAAACTACTCCCAATTCCGGTTTTCCATCACCTTCCAAAATAGAAATAAATTCCAGTTGATTTCCATCCGGATCATTAAAATAAATCGCCAAAGCAGGCATCCAAGCGAAAACCATAGGTTTATCAATCCCGTCTTTTAAAAAATTATAAGGTTTTAAATTTTTGTTTTTCAAAAACTCAACGGAATAATTTAAAATATCTTCTTTGTCAGCAGAAAAAGCAAAGTGTCTTGTCTGTAAATTTTCTTTTTGTTCCCATAATCCAAGCATGGATTCTTTATTTTTTCCAATCCATAAAAAGGCAATCGGACGGGTTTCGTCATGATGAGCAAACTCCAAACCTAAAACTTCAGTATAAAATTGTATTGAGTTTTCCAGATTGCTTACCTGTATGTGAGTTTCATATAATCCTTTTATCATAGTTTAATTTTAATAAAACAAAGCTAGACAACGGATTTCCAAAAATACATAACTGTTGATTCCTTTATTTGAAATGAATGATAGATAGATTTTATTTATTGTAGAGAGTAGTGCTGGAATCATAAATTTAATACATAATTAATGCTGACGTGGTCCAGATAAAAAGAGAATCTGATAGTTTCGCAAGCAATTTAAAAACTATTAAAACACATTAAATTAATCATGATTCAAAGACAAAAATTTCTTGGATGGATGTTTATGCTGGCAGTAACAGGTATCGGATGCCAGAATAATGAAATCACTTCGGCTTCAATGGAAGAAGAGCTTTCTTCAAAAATTAACGTCAGTAAAGCGGCTACGGACGTAAGTGTCAATGCTTATGTGGATACAAGTACTTACATCAATTCGGGCTTTAGTTTTCTAAACCCAACTCAGGTTGATAAAAACCGCCAGGCTATAGGTGGAAATTCATACACCGAGGTCTACGGATTCAATATCCCAGAAGAAAACAGAGTAAGAGGAATCCGTTGGAATACCGATGATGAAACTACATCGATCTGGAGACCCCAAGGAATTGCAGGTTTCACCAAAAACGGTGTTCGTTATCTTTTGGTGAGCTGGTATGCAAAAGATGCTGCTGAGTATAAAGGTTCCCGCATTACTCTGATTGACATCAGTCCGAGTTCGAGTACATATCTTACGTATCGTCATATTCTGTTGGTGCAGCCTGATATTCCGGCAAATACAACAACCTATTCACAATATGGCTCGTACGCTCCATTGAACGTGCATGCAGGTGGGATTGCTTATTTTAAGGATAAAATATATCTAAGCAGCACAAATTTAGGTGTTCGTGTTTTTGATTTGAATAAAATAATTGAAGTAAGTACAGGTGATACTACCAATGAAAAATGCGGTAAAGATGCCAATGGTAATTTATACGCCTTCAATTATCGATATATACTGCCTCAGATAGGGTATCAAAAAATCAATAATGCCAGTCCGTTTTCTACTATTCAGGTCAATGACGAAGGAACTCAGTTCTGGACAGGACAATACTATGCAGGCAGTGCCGATGCTTCTATTGTTCCTCAGGTATTTGGTTTTCCTGTTGACACGAATGGGACACTTCAAAATACAGGAATTGTAGCAGTAACTCCAAAAAATAGTCTTTTCACAAATAATCATGCTCATGGAATCCAGGGAGTATTTCGAAAAGGGAACAGAACATGGCTTTCGTGTACCGGATCTCCGAGCAATTCTTATGGCTCAAATGCAAGATTAGCCCGTTATACTGATGGAGCCGATGATACGGTACGTTACCGATGGCCGTATGGAGCAGAATCTCTCTATTATGAATCTCAATATGGTTATCTGTGGAGCTTGACGGAATTTGAGCCCAATGCCGGAGCACAGAATGGAAGTCAGGTCAATCGATGCATATTTGCGGTTGATTTTTCTAAATATGAATAGCAGAAAAGAAATGCTTAATAGAAATTAAGAAACAAAAAAGAGGCTGTCTCCAAAGGACAGTCTCTTTTATTTTTTAACATATTTAGGTAAAAAAATAAAATTTTTACAAAAACTTTTACTACGCAAAAACAACGCGCAGTACCGTCCTTACTTTGCATCAGAAATCAGAGAGGAAGTGATAATCCTCCAAAATGTTTAACAAAAAACAGTAACCATGAAATTTAATTTTTTAAGAAAAGAGAATAAAGTAGTTGTAAACTACGAAGGTGCAAAAGCGTACACAATGACGCCTGCAGAAGAACTATACAGTGCTGTTGTTACAACAGGATTATCAAACACAACCTATGAAAAAGGAAATGACAGATTGAGGAGAATCCAATCTCTGATTTTGAAAAACGATCCGGAATTCGTTGCAAAATTGGCGGTTTATGCAAGAAAAGATATGTACTTGCGTTCAATTCCATTGGTTTTGACAACCGAATTGGCAAAACAAACTTCAGGTACAGACTTGGTAAGCAGAACCGTTGACGGAGTCATTCAAAGAGCAGACGAAATCACAGAATTGTTGGCATATTACCAATTAGCCAACGAAAGAACAGAAACAAAAAAACTGAACAAGCTTTCAAAGCAAATCCAAAAAGGTTTGGTAAAATCTTTCAATAAATTTGATGAATACCAATTCGCAAAATACAACAGAAAAGCTGAGGTAACTTTGAAAGATGCTTTGTTCTTGGTTCACCCAAAAGCAAAAGATGAAAATCAACAGGCAATTTTCAACAAAATCGTAAACGATGCCTTGGAAACTCCATACACTTGGGAAGTTGAGCTTTCTGTTTTAGGTCAGACAAAATTTGCTGATGAAGCAGAAAGAAAATCAGCTTTCAAAAGTAAGTGGGAAGAATTGATTTTCAGCAACAAATTGGGTTATATGGCAACGTTGAGAAACTTGCGAAACATTTTGGAAGTTAACGTTTCATCGGATGCAATGTACAAAGTGTGCAACTATCTGTCGGATGAAAAAGCGGTGAGAAATTCAAAACAATTGCCATTCAGATTTTTGTCGGCGTATAGAGAATTGAAAACGATCGATTCAAAATATTTGTCATCAATTTTAGAAGCTTTGGAAGACGCAGTAATGGTGAGTGCAAAAAACATCAAAGGTTTTGGTTTCGATACTTCGGTAGTGATCGCGGCAGACGTTTCGGGTTCAATGCAACAGCCTGTTTCTCCGAAATCAAAGGTTTTGTTGTACGATATCGGTCTGTTGATGTCGATGATGTTGCAGTCACAGTGCAAAAACGTGATTTCAGGTATGTTTGGTGACACCTGGAAGAGAGTTCCGATGCCTAAAAACGGTATTCTGAGAAACGTAGATGCGTTCTACAAGCGTGAAGGTGAGGTGGGTTACTCCACAAACGGTTATTTGGTGATCGAAGATTTGCTGAACAGACGTGAAAAAGTGGATAAAGTAATGTTGTTCACCGATACTCAGCTTTGGGATAGCAACGGAGGTAGAAATTCCTTTGAAAATTCATGGAATCAATACAAAAGTTTCAACCCGAATGCAAAATTGTATATTTTTGATTTGGCAGGTTACGGAAAACAGCCGTTGGATGTCAGAAAAAATGATGTATACCTTATCGCAGGTTGGTCCGACAAGATTTTCGATGTACTGAATGCTTTGGAAGACCGAAAATCAGCGGTAGAAATGATTAAAAAAGTAGTGCTGTAAAAGGCACTGCTTTTAAAAATAAAAATTAATAATCAATTTTTTTAGGAGCTATTTCCCGTTTTCCGCTATATCTTTTTCGCTAGCGCTTTTTTTTTTAAGCCATTTTAGAAAAAGGATGTCGCTTCGATCGGGCTAGGAATAAAAATTATAACATGAAAAATAATACTTTAGATTTTATAAAAGGAATTTTATACACATATGCAGACTTAAATACTCCAAATTGTAATTTATCTTATGAATATGAAATAATTGAAATGGAATTAGACAAGGATGAATCTTTTTTTTTGAGAAATAAATTTCATCTTCCAGAAGAATGTTTATTTACTATTGAAAATATCAGTATCGGAGATTTTCAAAAATCTCTAAAAAAATGGTTATTCAAAAATGGAGAAATCATCAAATTGGAAATTAATGAGAGAAGAGAAAATATTTTTATCGAATTATTTTTTAGAGATTTAAATAATTTGATAAATATTAAAAACATTTTAACTTCAAAGTTTAGTGATTCCAATGAAATATACTATGAATTGGGAATTTACTACGAATATTTTTTCATAGTAGGAGATAAGAATAAATACCTACTCTATTTTAAATACGAAGATTAACAAATAAACCAATGCCGTAAGAAAAGAAATCCTTCGACTTTTAATTGAATATGAGTCTTTTCGCAAATTGCTTGGTTTTAAATAACCAATGTCGTTACCATAAGAGATCCATCGTCATACTTAACATTTGAATAGATATCAAAAACTCTTATAACTTGTTACTTGGTTTTTAATTTAAAAAATTTCAACTACGTAAAAAGAATGCGCACTAACGTAATAATTTTGCTACAACAAAAAACAATAACCATGAATAATTATAAAAAATGTCTTAAAGAAGCAGTGTATTGAGGTTAATACTTAATACTTATGAAAAAATTAAAACTATTAAGACAATCTTTCGGTATCAATGAATATGGATTAATTGATTTCCCGAAGAAAATTTCAAATATCCAGGTTTCCAGAATTTTATATGGAGACGAGATGGGTTGCTCGTGGTGTTTTCCACATGGCTATGAAACGATTAATTCAACAGAAATTAAGTTTCAAAGAAATTGGAAAAAATACAGAAAAACCCAATGGAAAAATAAAAAGTAAGTGTCGTAAAACAGAATTTCTTCGTTTAAGGGACAGCAATACAGGTTCGAGTCCTGTTCTCGAAGATTCGGGATGGCGTAATTGGTAGCGCTCTGTCAGTAAGTCTCTGTTTGATTTTTTACCTTACTTTAAAAAACGATCGATGCCGTAAGAAAGAGTTCCTTCGAATCCAAATTGAAAAAGCCTCTTTTAAATTTTTGCTCGATTTTAAAATTATTAAACATAAAAATCAAGTGTCGTCCTAGAATCATACTTCGATATCCAAACATTGGGACGCAGGTTCGAGTCCTGTCTTTTCCCAAAAGGAAAAGTAGCTCAGTTGGTAGAGCAAATGAACTGAAAAGGATTCTATAATTTTTACCTTGATTTAAAATAAAAAGAGTGCCGTAGAAAAGGCTTACTTCGAGTCAGAATTTAGACCTCAAAAATCTAAGAAAAAGTGCAATTTCCCGAATAAAAGTAGGGATCAGGTGCATGTCTGCCTTTTCGCCTTTTGCCTCTTTTTTTAATTTAAAAATTTACAGATAAGTGTCGTAGAGAAAGGTTACTTCGTAAATATAACGGTCCTAAGGTAGCGTAATTCGGGCGACCGAACTAGCGAGGTTGGGTTGAAAACTAACTGGACAAAAGTTTTTGAAAGAAAACGTAAGTCTCTCGTAGATGTAGAATTGTCGGCTCACTGCCCAAATGGGTAAGAGCGGCGCTCTTAAAAGAGCATACCTTTTTCGCCTTTTGCCTTATCTGTTTAAGAATAAACAAGTGCCGTAGAATAGTGTTACTTCGCTCATTACGACGGGGTCGCGGGTTCGAATCCTGCCTCTTCCACATTTTCAAAACACAAAATTATATAGGAAGAGTAGCTCAGTTGGTTAGAGCACGACAATACGCTTTTTGATTGTTGCCTTGTTTTAAAATATAAAGTGTCGTAGAGAAAAGTTTCATCGTCCACATTTGGGGAGGAATAGCGTAGCAGGCAATTCCTGCAAGGTTATCCGGTTCGAATCCGGCACAGACTTGCCCCGTTCTTTTCTCGATTGTTGCCTTTATTACAAAAAAAATACTACGTTTTGGGCGTAGTATTTTTTGTTTGATTTTGTTGAATGTCTTCTTCGCAAATCTTCTTCCATTTAGCGATAGTTGTTCTGCTGATCTTATATTGCTTAGAAATATAACTGCTCGAAAAACCGTGCTGTTTCTGATACATCAGGATTTTAAGCATTGTTTCTTTATCATATGTTCTCAGCTTTTGATTGTTTTCCTGGCTTTCTTTTGACTGTTTGAAAAGTTTTTCGTTAAACCTGATCACTTCTTCACTGGTGTTGATGTTTTTCAGAAGTTCTTTGATTTTTGCGTCTTTCAGTTTTTCAGGATGTTCTGCAAGCAAAAGATCATGATAAATTTTACTATAATTTGGTTTCATAATGTCTTATTTTTTCTGAAGCCATCTGTGAAGTGTACTCTTTGGGATAGAGTATTCTCTGATAACATCTGCATAGGTCATTTCCCCGGTATCAATTTTTTTAATAATGAAATCTTTGATTTCCTGGGTGTAAATATTTTTTCTGAATTGTGGTGTCTTTCCTGTTTTTTCTTTCGTTTTATTTACTGCCGAAGGTGGAGAGTACAAAATAAGATGAGAGCTGTAGAGCCTGAAAAAATCGTACTCCAGTAATTTTGACCATCGCAAAAGGATATCAGTATCAATTGATTTGCTTTCGTAAACGTTGTTTACAAAGTCTTCATCTTTATTGAGGAAATTGCATATTCTTGTCATTGCAATCTCTTTCTGATCTACAAGTTCCTTTATTGCTTTACCGATATGTATTACTTTATATAACATTTTTTTATAGTAAAATTTTTTTTAACATTCAGTAACTGAGATTTTATTTACTGAGTGGAGTCAGATTCATGATTTTTATTTAAAACCAGCATAGTACTATTTAAATATTTTTATCTGTTAATCTGTTTGGTCAGGAAAATTTTATGATTTTCTAAAAACCTCAAAAACAAAATCTGTTTCACATTTTCAAAAATACAGAAAAATTGTCAATAAACTAAGTGTTTAAATTTAATTATTGTTAATGATAATTAAATTATGTTGAAGATTGGGTTGTTTAAATGTGTTTGTTTTTGATATTTGTGCATTATGGAGTTGTTTATTTAAGTATATCAAAATGAAGGATTGACCTTGCTTCGAAATTCTTTCATTTCAAAAAATTGTATAAGTAAGTGCTACTTTCTACCTTTGTCAAAATAAAAAATGATCTGTTAAATTGTAAATATTACGGGGTAAATGCATGAAAAATGCTAAAATACGATCGTTGAATTTTAATCGGCTTTATATTGTTTTTTATGAATGTAATTATTTAAAAGAATGAAGTATACCGTTGCGCTCTTTGATTTTTCAAAAAAGATCAATTATAAAAATGAACTTTTAGCAGGGTTTACCGTTGCAATGACTATGATTCCGGAATCGCTTTCATTTGCCATCTTAGCGGGGCTTTCTCCATTGACGGGTTTATATGCTGCTTTTATGATGGGACTTGTCACTGCAGTTTTAGGTGGCCGTCCCGGAATGGTTTCAGGCGGAGCAGGAGCAACGATTGTTGTTTTGATAGCTTTAATAAAAGCTCATGGTGTAGAATATCTTTTTGCAACCGTTATTCTTGCAGGTATTTTTCAGTTATTGGTTGGTGTTTTTAAACTCGGGAAATTCGTAAGATTAATTCCGCAACCTGTTATGTATGGCTTTTTGAATGGTTTGGCAGTTATTATCTTCATGGCTCAGATCGAACAGTTCAAAATTACTGATGCAAACGGAGTTGTCGGTTGGCTTCAAGGGACATCCTTATATATAATGTCGGGTTTAACTGCCTTGACGATTGCCATTGTTTATTTTTTCCCGAAAATTACGAAAGTCATTCCGGCTTCTTTAGTCGCAATTTTAATCGTTTTTGGAATTGTTTTAGGATTTGGAATTAATACTAAAACAGTTGCAGACATTGCCCACATCAGCGGTAGTCTACCGAGTTTTCATATTCCAGGCATTCCTTTTTCATTAGAAACTTTACAGATTGTTTTTCCTTACGCTATGATTATGGCGGGAGTTGGTTTGATTGAATCGCTGTTAACTTTATCAATGGTTGACGAAATTACCAATTCAAAAGGAAATACAAATAAAGAATCTATTGCTCAGGGCTTGGCGAATATTACGAACGGTTTTTTCGGTGGAATGGGAGGTTGTGCGATGGTTGCACAGACTCTGGTTAATTTAAATGCAGGTTCAAGAGCCAGACTTTCAGGGATAATTGCATCCATTACTATTTTAATAATCATTCTTGTTGGCGCACCTTTCATTGAAAGAATTCCGATGGCTGCTTTGGTTGGAGTCATGATGATGGTGGCAATCAGTACGTTTCAGTGGGTTTCAATCCGAATTGTCAATAAAATGCCGAAATCTGATATTTTTGTAGGAATTACGGTAGCTTTAATTACCATTGTTTTGCACAATTTGGCTTTAGCGGTGTTGGTGGGAGTCATTATTTCAGCATTGGTTTTTGCCTGGGATAATGCAAAAAGAATTCGTGCAAGAAAGTATATTGACGAAAACGGAATTAAACATTACGAAATTTCCGGACCACTATTTTTCGGTTCTGTAATGAATTTTACAGAAAAATTTGATCCTGCAAACGATCCCGAACAAGTTGTGATTGATTTTAAAGAAAGCCGAATTGTTGATATGAGTGCTATCGATGCGTTGGATAAATTGTCGAAAAAATACAGTGAACTGAATAAAAAACTGCATTTAAAACATTTAAGTGAAGATTCTATAGAACTATTAAAAAACGCACAAGCAGTCATTGAAGTCAATATTCAGGATGATCCAACGTATAAAGTGATGCCTGAGAAGTAGGAGAATGAGTGTTTTAGAGTTTTATTGACTGGAAATTTGTAGTTCCGAAGGGACGATTTAGAAAAGGATCGTATAAAATGCGATCAAAATATAATGAGGTAGGTTATATTAGGTTATATTTAGAATAATCAATCTCAAAAAAAATCTGCGCAATCTGCAAAATCCGCGAGAGAAAAATTCACCATTCATTATTAACAATTCACCTTAAAACCCAAACAAGGACTGCAAAATAAAATTTACAGCCCTCGTTTTTTAGGTTATTAATATATTCGCAATGAAATCAGGCACCAAAGCATAGTGTGATAACTTCATGCTGATCGAAGCTCTTCCGCTCGTCAACGTTCTCAGATCAGAAATATATCCGAAAATAGAAGCTAAAGGAACTTCCGCTGCGAAGATTTTTCTTCCTGATTTTTCATCAATCGAAGTAATCATTCCTCTTCGTTTATTGATATCGGCAGTGACAGCTCCGGTATATTCTTCGATACTTTGAATCTCAATCTGCATAATCGGTTCCAATAATTTCGGTTTACAAGCTTTTGCAACTTCTCTGAAACCGTCTCTTGCAGCAATTTCAAAATCTAAAGCATGAGAATCATTACTGTGAGTCGAGCCATCCAAAAGAGTAATTTTCATACTTTCCAAAGGATTCCCGCTCAAAGGACCGTTTTCCATTGCTTCTCTGAAACCTTTTTCAATCGAAGGAATAAATTCACCGGGGATTACTCCGCCTTTAATTTGGTTAATGAATTCCAAACCGATTTCATTATTCTCACGAGGTCCGATTTCAAAAGTGATATCCGCGAATTGTCCGCTTCCTCCGTTTTGTTTGGAAAGTTTTTCTCTGTGTTTTCGGGTTTCAGTTAAAATTTCCCGGTAAGAAACTTTAGGCTTTCCCTGATTGATTTCAATGCCGTGATTCAACCGGATTTTTTCTAAAGTCACTTCAAGATGCAACTCACCCAAACCGCTCAGCAAAGTTTCGCCAGTTTGTTTGTCTCTTTCAACAACTAAAGACGGATCTTCTTCCTGAATTTTAGCTAAAACAAGTCCGAAAGATTTCTCATCAGCATTCGTTTTCGGTTCAATCGAAACTCTGATAACCGGAGCAGGAATCGTAATGGATTCAAGCAAAACAGGTTTTTCAATAGATGATAAAGAATCTCCTGTTTTCGCATCTTTTATTCCAGTTAAAGCAACGATATCTCCCGCCTTTCCTTCTTCAATCGTTAACGTTTTGTCCGACTGTATCTGTAAAATCCTTGAAATTCTGAAATTTTCATTCGTTCTCACATTTAAAACTGTATCTCCGGATTGTATATTTCCTGAATAAATTCTCAGCATTGCCAATTTACCCATGTGTTTGTCAATCACAACTTTGAAAACCAGTCCTGAAAAAGTTTCTTCTTCATTTCTTTGAAGTTCGATTGTTACTTCCGTTTTCACATCTTTTCCTTTGATAGAAGGCAAGTGATTTGGAGCAGGAAGATAACTTACAATCGAATCAAGCAACGGCTGAACTCCTTTGTTTTTAAAAGCAGAACCACATAAAACGGGAACTACAGCTCTTGACTGACAGGTTCTTTTTATGGCTTCAACAATCATTTCTTCAAAAATTTGAGCTTCAGAATTCATATATTTTTCAAAGAAAGTTTCGTCAAATTCTGCTAATGTTTCCATTAATTTTAATCTGAAATCATCAGCTTCTGCTTTATAATTTTCAGGAATTTCCTTTTCAATAATCGTCTCTCCATTTTCATCGATCCAATACAACGCTTTTTGCTTGATTAAATCAATAACTCCTTCAAAATTATCTTCAGAACCCATCGGAATTTGTAAAGCCAAAGGAACTGCATTTAGTTTAGTTTTAATTTCACTTAAAACTGCAAAGAAATCAGCTCCGATCCTATCCATTTTATTAATGAAACAGATCTTTGGAATTTCATGTTTTTCCGCCTGAAACCAGACGTTTTCCGTTTGTGGCTGAACTCCCGAAGAAGCGCAGAAAACCGCAATAACGCTGTCTAAAACTCTTAAGGAACGCTCAACTTCTACCGCAAAATCAATGTGTCCCGGAGTATCAATAATATTGATATTGAAAACATCATCATTTTTTTTCCATTGGGTGGAAATCGCTGCGGATGAAATGGTAATTCCCCTGTTCTTCTCCTGAATGTCTTTATCCATGGTAGTATTTCCTTCGTCTACGTTTCCGATTTTGTGGATCATTCCGGTGTAATAAAGTAATCTTTCCGTGAGTGTAGTTTTCCCGGCATCGACATGCGCTATTATCCCTATATTTCGTGTGTTGTATTTCATTTTGTTAAATTTAAATTGTTGATTTTTAAGGTTGTAAATAAATTTTAAGCACAGGGTTGTAATGATTCTTACATTTATTTTAGTAAGAAATTTTCTTAACGTTAAAATTTTAGACAACCAACTTGAATTTTCGAAAGCTGGAAATAGGGTAGCAAAAAAGACCTATCTGAATAGAAAGGTCTTTAATTATATTTTGATTTATAAAGATCGATCGTTATTCAGATAAATATTCAGTGCTACCAAAGTACACAGCTCTGATAGGATTGCTTAAAGTGATTATATTTACCATTTTTGTTGACATTGTTGATTGTTAATCGGTTGCGAATTTATAAAAATTATTTAACTGACAAAAAATTTTTTTATATTTTTTTGAAAAACGAAAATTGATCTGAGTTTCAACTTCTGCCGAAACTCTTAAATAATCTTAAAAAAAATACAGATTAAAAGAAAAATTTTATCTTTGGGTAGAATTGAAATTCAAACACAATTGATTTAAAAAAAAGATATGAACCATTTAAAAATCTTTTTCAATAGAAAGCTAAATAATTTAACTTAAAAACATTTTGAAAACAGATATCGATATTCAAAACCACGCTCATTTTTCTTTTGATCTGTGGCTTACTTTAATAAAATCTCATCCCGAATTTAAAGCAAAAAGAGTTGAGTTGTTCTCTTCGTTTTTTGAAGTGAATAAACCAATTGATGAAGTTGCAAAAGTTGTAAAATATTACGATGATCTTTGCAATTCTATCAATGAAGTGATCGGTGGAAATGTAGACACTTTTGAGATTTATTTATTGATTTTAAATTCTTTAGAAATTGATTTAAAACAGTTGAATAGAGAAAAATTAAACGAATTTTACCAAAAAAGTGAAGAATTATTTTTAGAATATAAACCTGTTGTGATTTTCGAAAATTTGCATCAGTTTTTTGATGAAATTAAAAATCAAGGAAAAACAATTAATATTCTGAGCAATACCGGATTTATCAAAGGAACTACAATGAGAAAATTTCTGATTGAGGAAAATCTTGATCAATACATTGATTTTCATATTTATTCTGATGAATTGAAGATTTCCAAACCCAACCCGCTCGTTTTTCAAGAGGTCAGAAATTTGATTAAAAATCAGGATTTAAAGATGAACCAGATTTTGCATATTGGTGATAATCCGATTGCTGATTACAAAGGTGCGAAAGATTTTGGTTTCAACGCACATTTACTAAAACACACGATATAATATGAACAAAAGGTATAGCTTGCACCATATTCATTCGGCGGACGAATTTACGTTTTCGCCTGCTGAATATAGCTATTTCAAGTATGGCGATAAGTCGTACGCAGAGAAATTTGCCAAAGAATTATTTGAAGGATTTATTGCTAAACATGGCGAAATTTTAGATACAGATAAAGAAATTCTCGTATTGCCAAGTCCGTATATGGCAATTCCGACGGCTTCTAATTTTTTATGTTTTTACTTCAAAAAACAACTTGATTTTTATCTTTTTCAAAAAGGAAAAAAATCGAGTATTTTATCAAAAATAAACAGAAATCATACCTATACCACAGATTACGGAAATTTAAGCTTTGAAGATCGTAAAAATCTGATTGCCAATGATACTTATTATCTCGATAAAGATTTTTTAAGAGGAAAACTTTGTATTTTTATAGACGATATAAAAATCACGGGAAGTCATGAATTTACAGTGAATAAAATTTTGAATGAATTTAATGTGCAGGCAGATTTTTTATTCATGTATTACGCTGAATTAATGAATTTTGAACTAGATCCTAAAATTGAAAACTATTTCAACTATTACGCTGTGAAAAACGTTGAACATGTTGCAGAAGTAATGCTGAAGCCGAGTTTTCAGTTTAATACAAGGATTGTAAAATATATTTTGGGCTTAGAATCAAGTAATTTTGATTATCTTACGTCTAAAATAAAAAAAGAGCAGATGGATCATCTTCTCGAGTTGGCAATAAGCAACAATTATCATTTATTAAAAGAATACGAAACTAATATAAACACTTTAACACAAACAGAACTTAATTATGGCTATTAACTTACAAAAAGGACAAAGAGAAAATATAAACGCACCAAAATTCACTATCGGTTTAGGATGGGATATCAATAATACATCTACCGGAGGTGCTTTTGATCTGGATGCCTCTTTATTTTTGTTGAATGACGGCAAAAAACTGGTTTCAGAAAACCATTTTATTTTTTACAATAACCTTGAATCTCCGGATAAAGCAGTGATTCACTCTGGTGATAACTTAACGGGCGACGGCGATGGTGATGATGAGCAGATCAAAATAGATTTGACTAAAATTGATGATGCTGTAAAAGAAATTACCGTTGTAGTAACCATTCACGATGCAGACGCAAGAAGACAAAACTTCGGACAGGTAAGAAATTCTTTCATCAGAATTTTCAATACAGATACCAACGAAGAGATTTTAAAATATGAATTAGACGAAGATTTCTCTATCGAAACTGCTGTAGAATTCGGAAGAATCTACAATAGAAACGGAGAATGGAAATTCGAAGCGGTAGGAAGCGGACAAAGAGAAGGTCTTGAGAAATTTGTATCAATGTATCAATAATAAATTATGGATAATCAGGAAAATCAAAATATAGATCCGCTTCAGTCGATTGAGCCTTTGAAGACATTTGAGCCAGCTCCGCTTCAACAGGCACAGCCGGCACAAAATTCTGCTCCTGCGGTTTTAGTTGACAGGGACGGAAATGTAAATCTCAGTCAGATTAAAAACGAAGAACGTCAAAAGTACGAGCTTTTGGCAAATTCTATCGATGAAACCAACCCTGGTTCTATCGTAAATTTCGGTTCAGACTTGCAGAAAACTTTAGCGAACCAGAGTGATAGTTTCTTAGGAAACGTACGAAGATCAAACTCAGGTGAAGTTGGGGAATTGATCAATAACTTATTGATTGAATTAAATTATGTTGACGTTGATGAGATCAACGGAAGCAAAGTGAAAGGTTTTCTGAGCAGACTTCCTTTCATGAAAAAGATGATGACCCAGGTGGATAATCTTTTTGCCAAATATGATAAAATTACAAGCAATATCGACCAGATTTCTCACAAAGTAAACGCAGGAATCATTACTTCAACTAAAGATAATGCAGTTTTACAGACGATTTTCGATAGCAATGTAAACTCAATCAAAGCGATTGAAGATCTGGTGATCGCCGGAAACCTGAGAATGGAAAAAGCAGCTGTAGAATTGGCTGAAATGGAAACCAATGTTCAGAATTTTGCTGATTATCAGATTGCCGACAAAAGGGATTTTATCAACAGATTAGACAGAAGATTAGCTGATCTAAAAGTGGTACGTCTGATTATGATGCAGTCGCTTCCACAGATCAGATTGGTACAGAATAATAACGTTTCGATTGCTGAAAAGGCACAAACGATTTTAACGACCACTTTACCAGTTTGGAAAAATCAGCTGTCTTTGGCAGTTGCGATGCACAGACAGCAGCAGAATATTGAAGTTCAGCAGAAAGTATCTTCTACAACAGAAGAGATTTTGAGAAAAAATGCAGAACGTTTGGGTCAGAACTCAATCAATGTAGCAAAAGCCAACGAGCAAACAATTGTTTCGGCTGAGACCTTGAAAGAAACCACTGCGATGTTAATCAATACCTTGAATGAAGTGAAACAGATTCAAAAACAAGGTACAGAAAGCAGAAGAAAGCTGGATCAGGATCTTCAGACTTTAGAATCAGAATTAAAAGCAAATATCAGAGGATAAAATAAACGAAAAGCGTGGATGGTGAGGTTGCAATCATAATGTCTCAGAGCAGAAGAAGATTAACAAAGCTTAAACTTCTCTCTAATTTCTTTGAAAATATTGATATAATATCGATTTATATAAAAACAGATATTATTCATAAATTATTCGAAGAAAACAAGACTTTAGATTACAGTAAACTTGAGCTTTTCCATTTGCAATATACTGACAGTCTGATAG
This sequence comes from Chryseobacterium sp. DT-167, assembly GCF_058310155.1. Lineage (NCBI taxonomy): Bacteria > Pseudomonadati > Bacteroidota > Flavobacteriia > Flavobacteriales > Weeksellaceae > Chryseobacterium > Chryseobacterium sp. DT-167. The sequence continues at coordinate 179,803 of NZ_JBZEEQ010000011.1, forward strand.
AACTGTTGACGAAGATCAAAAAGAAAAAAGAAAATGATCTGTTGGCAGTGATTAACGAAATCAACATTAATAATCAGTATATCGATAATTTTGAGGAAAAAAAAGTTGATAATTTTGAAACAGACAGAAAGTTCTATAGCGGAGTTTTTTCTGAACATTTAAGAAAGCTGTATAAAGATCTTACCGAAGATAAATTTACGCTGAATTGGAATGACGTTCTATATTTTCATAAAAAATATGCAGTAGAATTCTACAGACCAGAAGCTGATGAAGCCAAACTGAAAATAGATAACGTTCCGTCATACCAGTATCAGGATTATTCGATCGAGCGAAAATTGTTGGGGAAATTGAATATTCAGAATTTTAAAGTTCGCTTCGTTTGTGGTTACAGAATCGGACGTGATGAATATGAACTGTTTAAGATTTTTCAGTCTGATGAGCATTTCATTTTTAACGTTGAAGAAAGAAGGTTGTATTTGATTGATGATGAATTATCCTATTTAGATACTTCAGAAAACGAATCGAATCAGGCTTCGGTCATGAATCAGCTTAAAAGAAGAAATGAAGAGCTTGAGGAAACCATTCATGAAAGAAAAAGAATTCTTCCGGAAGGAGTAGACAATGTTTTAAAAGATTATCTCAAAAATATCGAAAGCGTAGATATTATGAGCAAAATATTTGATGTCAACGAAGAAACCAATATTCTTCGTGCAATGCTCAATTTAAATTTAAACAATTAAACTAAATTTTAATAATAAATAAACAAGATAAAATGGCGATTAACTTACAAAAAGGTCAGAGAATAAACCTTACCAAGGAAAACGGAACGACGCTTTCTCAAGCTTGTGTCGGGATCAATTGGGGAGCAATCGAAAAAAAGAGTTTTTTCGGCGGAACTTCAAAAGAAGCAGTTGATTTAGACGGCAGCTGTATTTTATACGATGCAAATAAAAATGCTACTGAAGTAATCTATTTCGGTAACCTGAAATCTAAAAACGGTTCTGTAAAGCACAGTGGAGATGATTTGACAGGTGATGTTAGCGGTGATGACGGATTGGATAATGAAGTAATCACAATTGATTTTGCGAATTTGGATCCGGCGGTAGAGCACGTTGCTTTGGTTTTGAACAGTTACAAAGGACAAGATTTCGGAACCATTCCTTTTGCGTCAATCCGTATCTATGAAGGGACTCCTACAAATGTGAGAGAAGTTTTTGCTAAATATGATATTGCCAATGATAAATCTTTCAGTGGTCATGTTGCCATGGTAATGGGTGTTTTTTATAAGAGAAACAACGAATGGAAATTCAATGCGATCGGCGATCCTACAGCTGACAGAAAACTAGAGCAGACGATTCAGACCGTTCAGCAAAAATATTTGTAAAATTCAGATAAAAAATGTCTGAAATAATCTAATTTTAGACTCAAAAGTTAAGCAATAGCTGTATTTTTACAGTTGTTGCTTTTATCATATAATAACACATAATAAAAATAGTGGAACAACATAACATTTTAGATTTACACCCGGGGTTGGTGTGGGGGTTTGCGGTAACAGTCGTTATCATGCTGCTCTTGGATTTAGGAGTTTTCAACAAAAAAAGTCATGAGGTTTCTTCAAAAGAAGCAACAATCTGGTCAGTAGTCTGGATTTCCCTTTCAATGATTTTTTCAGGAGTTGTTTATTGGGTTTTCAATACAGACGGAACGGCAGGAAGTCATGCGGTAGCCGTGGAGAAATTCACACAATATCAGGCGGCTTATTGGATCGAGAAAGCCCTTTCTGTAGATAATCTCTTTGTATTTATCTTAGTTTTTGGTTTCTTTAAAGTCCCTAAATTCCTTCATCATAAGGTTTTATTCTGGGGAATTATCGGAGCCTTGATCTTCAGGGCAATCTTTATTTTTGCCGGAGTTGAATTGATTGAATTAACCTATTTGCCTGAAATGAATATTTTCGGTCACGCCGTTAAAATCAATGTGGTAATGACTCTTTTCGGATTGTTTTTGATCTATGCAGGAATCAAATCTTGGGGCGATGGTGACGGCGATGACGACGAAGATTACAGCGATACGGCAGGTGCCAAACTCATCAGAAGTTTCTGGAAAGTTTCTGATAATTACGATGGCGACAAGTTCTTCACCGTACAAAACGGAATCAAAATGGCAACTCCGCTTTTGGTCGTAGTTGCAGTCATTGAATTTACAGACGTATTGTTTGCGGTAGATTCTATTCCGGCAATTTTTGCAATTTCAAATGATCCGTTTATTCTTTATACCTCAAATATTTTTGCGATTTTAGGATTAAGATCACTGTATTTCTTGTTGGCAAACTTCATTCATATGTTCAGCAAATTACCTTATGGTTTAGCAATTATTTTAGCGTTCATTGGTGTTAAAATGTTGATTGCGCCGTGGTATCACATTACATCACCGGTTTCGTTAGGAATTGTAGGTGGAGTATTGGTGATCTCGGTTCTGCTTTCCGTTCTGTTTCCCGATAAAAAGGAAGATGAGAAACAACAATTAGATTAATAATAAATTTTGAAAGGCTTTACATTTTGTAGAGCCTTTTTCTATAAGCCTAATTCAATTTTTTTTGACGGGACAATGTACTTAAGTTTTTGGAATTACTAATTTCAAAAAGTATATAATACAAAATTATTTACGATCAATCGATGACAAGACATCAGGTTTTAACTAAGATGTTTGTTTTTCAGATGACGATAATGACAAAAACTGAGAAGGTGAGATTCCGGTAACCTCTTTAAATTTTGTTGAAAAAGCACTGTGGGAAACAAAGCCCGAGTCTTCTGCGAGAAAGCTGATCTTGTAATTTCGGTAACTGGGGTTCTCAGTTATTTTTTTGGTGATATAGTTAATCCTTAATTCGTTGATGTAATTGTTGAAGTTTTTGTTGTAACGTTGGTTGATAATTCTGGAAAGATAATTGGTATTCGTATTAAGATGTGATGCCAATTTCGAAAGCGACATATCCTGATCCCTGAACATTTCTTCATTTTCAAATGTATTGAGCTTTTCTAGAATATCTAATTCCAGATCTGTATTGATCGAAGTTTGCGAATTGATTGAGAAGTTGGTAATAATTGTTTCTGTCTGCGTTGGGTGTTGAGAATGAAACCGTTCTATATACTCCTGATAACGTTTTTTCTGTTTTTTCAGAGTAAACGAATACCAAAAAGTACTAATGATCAATAATACTCCAAAGATTAACAACAGGTATAGCAGATATGAAACTTTTTTTTCCTTTTCATTAATAATTGCGATCTTATCATTTTTAATTTTATTGACAGCTGTTTCCAGCCCTTTGCTGCTTTGTGTGTAGGCTTTCTCACTATATATTTGGGCACTGTCAGTATATTTTGTTACATTTTTAATGCTTTTTAATTTAAGATATGAGTCAGCTATTTTTTTATAGATATCCGATTTTGCATATGGGGGAAGCTGAGAAGAAAAGGATAATGCACTATTATAATTTTTTATAGCCTGAGTATAATTTTCTGCATTTACTTCAAGGTCTCCAAGACCACTGTAAAGGGCATAGATGTATCTCTTTTGCGGATCTTTTAAGCTGGTACCTATACCTTTGTCATAATAGAATCTGGCACTGTCATCTATTTTCTTTTCAGCAAAAACGTCTCCCAATCCGAGATAAGTATAACTTAAAGCTCCATAATATTCTGGTCTATTTTTAATTTTGTCTGAAAGAAATAGAGAATTCTTATAGATATCCAGAGCTTTATCGTGCTGTTTTTTAGACTTATACAAGTTCCCAAGAATTGAATTGATACTAAATATCGCAATTGTACTCTCTTCATTATCTTTAAGATGAGAAGAATATTCTTTTGCCTTTAAAAGATATTCTTCTCCTTCCGATGTTAATCCCAAAGCACCGTAAGCTTCTCCCATGCTGCAATGTACATGAACTTTACATAGATAATCATCTGACTTTTCAGCAAAAACTATAGCCTTCTGATAAAATTCTTGCCCGGTTTTAAACTCTCCTTTAGTCATAAAAGCAGAACCTAAAGAACGGTTGACGTAAGCTTTGAAACGATCCGAATGTCCATCTTTAAGTAAGAATGACTCACCTAAAGAAATTTTTTCATCAGGATTCGTTGTTGATTTAAGAAGAGAAATAAGACTGTCTTCTTTCTTGTTAATGGTCTGAGCATTTCCTGCAAAAATAAACAATAAGAAAAGTATAAAGTATGGTTTCATCATTTGTAAAGTTGTACAAATTTAGATAAAATAAATTTTAGTATTGAGAAAGTGATCTTGTATTTGTGTTTTACAATCGAATGATTATCAGTGTTTTATTTTTATATATTTTTAGAATTAATAATTCTGAAAGCCTATTCTTTTTCATGTAAGCATATTCCCGCTTCCTTTGCAGTCGTCATTAATGATTAAGAACAACCAAAATTTTGAATGAAAAAAATGTTAATGATTAAACGATGGAAAATGATGCAAATCATTGGGTAATAAAGAAAATACAAACACAACTTTCGAAAAACAATTTTAAAATGAAAAAAAAATTCATTCTTTTAGCTGCTTTAGCAGTTTCTTCACTGGCTTATTCTCAGGTAGGTATCAATAATGAAACCCCGAAAGCAACATTAGACATTACTGCAAAAACCACAGACGGTACAAAACCGGAAGGCATCATAGCGCCAAGATTGACGGGTGACCAGATAAAACTTGCAGATGCACAGTATGATACGCCACAAACGGGAACCATTGTCTATGCAACGGCTGCAGTCACTACCACGCCAACGGTAACCGACAAAACAAAAAATATTACAGCTATTGGATATTACTATTTTGACGGGGCTTTCTGGCAATCTTTGAATGGTTCTGCCACAGAACCTTGGAGAATCAGCGGTACAATTAATGAGGCAACAAGCAACACCCAAAATATTTACCAAAATGGTAAAATAGGTATAGGAAGCAACCCCGGTGCAACTCCAGCAGCAACTCTGGATATTTTTGAAAGTAATACTTCGGGAGATAACACAGGAACTTCGTTTGGAATAAAAAACACACTTTCCAGCAATAAACAAGGTATTAAATACGGTATTAATAATTTTCTATACGACAATTCTACTGCTGGCTCGGGAGGCTTGTATGGCACATACTCTTCAACAATTGACGGTTCAACAGTATCCAGACCAGGCTATGGAGGATATTTCACTTATGACTTGAGCGGGGCTAAAAACAATGGAATTACTACACACACTCATGGTATGAGAAACACTATCGCATTAGAAGCCGTCGGGGGAGATTTGACGAGCGGTTACGCTTATGCCAATTTTGCAGATGCCAAAGGATATGCTGCGGGAGGCAACCTCATTTTAACAGATTTGCGTGCATACAGTGGCTATACACTTCCCACAGCTTCTGCTGGACATACGGCTTCTATAACCGGTCTTTTTGGTGGTCATTATACCGTGAGACCTAACCCTAATGGAGGGACAATCACATCTTCCGAAGTATACGGTGTCAGCGGACAGTTTGATCCAACTGCTGTTTCAGCTTCAGGTACTTTTAATGCTACCACACAGATTGCGGCTCTGCGCTCATATATAAACTTGGACGGAGCGGCTACCTATAACATCAATAATCTGTATGGTGTTTTCGTAGACAAAGGTCCTGCCGCAGGCACAAGCGCAACGATCAACAGAGCCATAGGCTTATATATCGAACCTTTCACTTTTACAGGAGCCAATGCTGCCAACTCCTACAATATATATTCTGAAGGTGCAACTACCAAAAACTACTTTGAAGGGAAAGTAGGGATAGGATTAAATGCTCCAGCTGCTCAATTACATGTAGTAAAACAGGCAGCAGATTTAACTCCGGCGATTATAGAAGGATTTGGTGTACATGCAGACAATACAGAAGCAACTGCTGCAGGTTTACCGGTTGGAGCTTTGTATCGTACTGCTTCAGGGGTTTTAATGGTAAGATATTAATAATGGTTTAGGTTCCTAGATCTAAGCAGTTTATTGAATACTATAAAATAAAATGAACGTAGAAGTAAATTTGTCTACTTGTGTTTTTATCAATCCTACTCTTTATTTTGATTACCGCTTCAAAAGAAGCGGTAATCTTTTTTAACCAATAAATAATTAGTTGCCACACATGCACAAATAAAAATGTGTTGCTTTTTTAAGCTATTTATATTTGTGCATGTGTGGCAATACAATAGATTTTAAGCTTTATATGATTTATCTTAATGAATCTCAGTAATTATTATAATTTAGTTTCTAACAGTTCGTTTGTCATCCTATGTTTGCAAAACAATAAATTTAATTAATAATAAAGAGAAGTTAGGGTAAAGAAAAAAGCTACAG
>NZ_JBZEEQ010000012.1:0-151979 GCF_058310155.1 Chryseobacterium sp. DT-167
AGCCCACCAGCGCCGATGGTACTGCGAAAGCGGGAGAGTAGGTCGCCGCCAGTCTTTTTTTTTAAAGCTCCTTTATCATCCGATAAAGGAGCTTTTTTTTGTTATATCCTTTTTTACTTTATAAAAAGTAAAATAAAACTTCAATACTTAAAAGTACTAATGGTTCATCATTCCGTATTTAAAAATGCGAGATCCTGAATTTTATTTCTGGGAATGACCGTACGGTTAAAAACTCGGTACTGCAAAATCAATTGAAAATTAGAAAGTCTTCAAAAATTAAATGTTTGTTCATAACTGGTAGCTGGAAGAAACGATTTGCTTTTAGCATTAAATATTAAGCCTGAAGTCAAAAAACTGGCTGCTGAATATTGGCTTAACCCATGGTGTGACTGCCTGGTTTTTCTTAGCCCGGATCGGAGCGGCATCCTTTTTTGTCCACTGGCAAATGCAAAGGCAACAAAAAAGATACAGCGAAGAGCCGAAAATAGCTCCTGATTATTAAAAGTGAAGTGAAGATTACCTGTAAAAACTAAAAAAATCCCATACAATAAGTTTGAGATTTTTTTTATAGTATAAGAAGATTGCTTAACCCACACAATATTACTGTTGGACAAAAAAAGCGTTTCAAAATGAAACGCTTAATCAAGTTTATAGGGCTGTATCCTAAGAATACATTTTTTCTCTTAATTCTTTAATCTTTTTATCAGCAAGATATTCGTCGTAAGTGGTCTCTCTGTCGATAATTCCCTTTGGCGTTAACTCAACAATTCTGTTACAAACGGTTTGTAGCATTTCGTGGTCATGAGAAGACAATAAAAGATTCCCTTTAAAGTTTGACAATGAGTTGTTTAAAGTCGTGATACTTTCAAGATCTAGATGGTTTGTCGGCTCATCTAAGAGTAGTACATTAGCTTTCTGTAGCATCATTCTGCTGAACATGCATCTCATTTTTTCACCTCCGGAAAGCACCTTGCAAGATTTTAAAGCTTCATCTCCTGAGAAAAGCATTCTTCCTAAAAACCCTCTCATAAATTCTTCGTGACGCTCTTCATCATTTTTGGTAAATTGTCTTAACCAATCAACTAAATTGATGTCTTCCTGGAAAAAAGCAGTATTGTCTAAAGGCATATGAGATTGATTGGTTGTAACTCCCCATGCAACATTTCCTTTGTCTGCTTGAGCATTTCCTGCCAAAATTTCAAAAAATTCTGTAATTGCTAAAGAGTTTTTTGAAATGATCGCAACTTTATCTCCTTTTTTCAGATTCAGATCGATGTTTGAAAATAGTAGTTCACCATCCTTTGTTTTTTCTAAACCTTTAACGTCTAAAATCTGATCTCCAACTTCTCTTTCCATTTCGAAAATAATCGCTGGATATCTTCTTGAAGACGGTTTAATATCATCAATGTTTAATTTGTCGATCATTTTCTTTCTTGCAGTTGCCTGTTTAGCTTTCGCAACGTTTGAACTAAATCTTGCGATGAAATCCTGAAGTTCTTTTTTCTTCTCTTCTGCTTTTTTGTTAGCCTGAGCTCTTTGTCTTGTTGCTAATTGAGAAGCCTGATACCAAAAAGAGTAGTTACCTGTATAAAGGTTTAATTTAGCATAATCTAAGTCACCAATGTGCGTACAGACCGTATCCAAGAAGTGACGGTCGTGAGATACAACGATTACTGTATTTTCATAATCTGCCAAGAAATCTTCCAACCAGGCAATGGTGTCGATGTCAAGATCATTCGTAGGCTCATCCAGGATCAATACATCAGGATTTCCGAAAAGTGCCTGAGCCAAAAGAACTTTTACTTTATCTTTATTCTCAAGTTCACTCATCATTTGCCAATGCATATCGTCTTTTATTCCGACATTTGAAAGCATTGTCTGTGCATCAGATTCAGAGTTCCAGCCGCCCATTTCATCGTAGACAACACCTAGTTCTCCTGCTTTGATACCGTCTTCATCAGAGAAGTCTTCTTTAGCATATAAAGCGTCCATCTCCTCTTTTATTTCGAACAATTTTTTATTTCCTCTTAAAACAGCTTCAAGAACTGTATATTGATCATATGCAAAGTGATCCTGCTCCAAGACTGACATTCTTTTCCCCGGTTCCAGAGACACGTGTCCTGTGGTTGGATCTTGCTTTCCTGTTAATATTTTAAGGAATGTAGACTTTCCTGCACCATTTGCTCCGATAATTCCGTAGCAGTTTCCTTTTGTAAACATAATGTTTACCTCGTCAAAAAGGACTCTTTTCCCAAATTGTAAAGATAAGTTAGATACTGTTAACATATTAGTTTGTAAATTTGGCGCAAAATTACGAAAAGAATTCGGGTAATTATAATAATGTAATACTCAAGTTTTTAATGTGTGGTATTTTTGTATATTACAGTAATGAAAATTTAGATATGAAGATCGAAAAAACAGTTAATATATTTAACAGAAGAGCAAGGTTCGAATATGAAATAATGGAAGAGTTTGAGGCTGGAATGGTGCTTACCGGAACAGAAATAAAATCTTTGCGTTCTTCTAAAGCATCTATTACAGAAGCCTTCTGTCAGTTTATAGACGGGGAATTGTATATCATAAATATGATGATTGATGAGTATAAGCTGGGCACTTTTTATAATCATAAAACAAAAAGGGAACGGAAGTTGCTGTTGCACAAAAGAGAATTGTTAAAACTCGAAAAAAAACTCAAAGATGCAGGAAATACGATTATACCTTTAAAACTTTATATTAATGACAGAGGTAGAGCAAAAGTTCTCATAGCGTTGGGAAGAGGTAAAAAACTTTTTGATAAAAGGGAAGCAATAAAAGATAGAGAAAGTAAACGAAGCCTCGAGAGAATATTAAAGAAAAGTTAAAAATCATCCTCAAAACTTTGTTTATAAAGAAAAATTATATTTATTTTGCAATATCAATTATTTAATCATTTAATTCTATGAAAAATCTAAAATTAGGAATTTCAGTATTAGCGCTTACAGTTGCTACTACTGTTTTCGCTCAGACTACCAACAATCCGTGGATGATCGGAGTTGGTGCTCATGCGGAAAACCATAAAGCTCAGGCGGGTAATTTCAGTAATACCTTCTCTGCTACAAATTTGACGAAGAATATGTTCAATATGGACAATTTCTCGATCACTCCGCCATTATCTAAACTTACTGTTGCAAGAAACATCGGCAAAGGTTTGGTAATTGACTGGCAGACTACTGTTGGAAACGTTGAGAATCAAAGATTCAACATGGGTAAAGAATTCATGTTAATGACAGGTCTTGGTTTTCAGGCGAAAGCAGCTGGACTTATCTGGAACGAAGAGTCTTGGTTTGATCCATATTTAAGAGTTGGTGCTAACTACCTTAGACATGATTATACAGCGCTTACTTTCCCAAGAACAGACTGGAGAGGTGAAACTGTAGGTAATGGTGATGGTGGTAACGAAAATGGTAAAGCTAATCACTTTACAGTATCTACTGGTGCAGGTGTTAACTTCTGGTTGACTAAAAACTTCGGTTTAGGTGTACAAGGAGACTATGTTTCAACTCCAGGTGATAAGTCTAACGTAGCTAACTTTTGGCAAGCTTCTGCTTCTTTGAACTTTAGATTCGGAAACAGAGATAGAGATAAGGATGGTATCTTAGATAAAGATGATTTGTGTCCAGATACACCAGGTTTACCAGAATTCCAAGGATGTCCTGATACTGACGGAGACGGAGTTCCAGATAAAGACGATCAATGTCCAGAAGTTGCTGGTCCGGTTGAAAACAATGGTTGTCCTTGGCCAGATACAGACGGAGACGGTGTAATCGACAAAGACGATGCTTGTCCTACAGTTGCAGGTCCTGCAGAAAACAATGGTTGTCCTTGGCCAGATACAGACGGTGACGGTATCTTAGATAAAGATGATGCTTGTCCTACTGTTCCAGGTCTTCCAGAATACAACGGATGTCCTAAACCTAAAACAGTTGTTGCAACTGACTTAGAAGAAAACTTCAAATCTGTATTGTTTGATTTCAACAAAGCTACAATCAGACCTGAATCAGCTAATGCACTAGATACTGCAGCAGGTATCATTAAGAAAGAAGGAGGTAACTATTTATTAGAAGGTAGAACAGATGCTAAAGGATCTGAAGCTTACAACTTGAAATTATCTAGAGAAAGAGCTGCTGCTGTAGTTGCTGCTTTAGATGCAAGAGGTGTTGATACTAACGCTCTTAAATCAATAGGTGTAGGTGAATCTAAAGCTACAGTTTCTGAAAAAGCTACTGATGCTGAAAGACAAGTAGACAGAAAAGTAGTTGTAAAAGCTATTGAAGATGCTGCTGAGTGGAACGCAATCAAGAAAAGAGATTACGAAGATGCTCCAGTGAAAAAAGCTCCAGCTAAGAAAAAAGCTCCAGCTAAAAAAAGAAAATAATTAATTTTTCTAAATAATAAATACCTCCAGATTTTCTGGGGGTATTTTTTTTATTGTTGATTTTGAGTAATTTTGTGAAAATTATAAAATATAAAATGGGAAGAGCGTTTGAATATAGAAAAGCTTCGAAAATGGCACGTTGGGATAAGATGGCCAAAACTTTTTCTAAAATAGGTAAAGACATTGCTTTAGCAGTAAAAGCCGGAGGTCCGGATCCAGAAGCCAATCCTGCATTGAGAAGATGCATCCAGAATGCAAAGGGTGCAAATATGCCAAAAGATAACGTAGAGAGAGCAATTAAAAAAGCAAGTGGTGCTGATGCAGAAAACTACGAAGAAATCACCTACGAGGGTTACGGACAAGGTGGCGTAGCTTTTTTTGTAGAATGTACTACAAATAATACAACAAGAACAGTAGCAAATGTAAGAGCGATTTTCAATAAGTTTGATGGTAACTTAGGGAAAAATGGTGAATTGGCTTTTATTTTCGACAGAAAAGGAATTTTTAGTATTGATAGATCTCAGATCAAAATGGATTGGGATGATTTTGAAATGGAAATGATCGATGGCGGAGCAGAAGATATTGATCAAGACGAAGAAGAAGTAATGATCACGACAGCATTTGAAGATTTTGGTTCTTTATCTCATAAATTGGACGAACTCAAAATTGAAGTTAAGAGTGCAGAACTTCAGAGAATTCCGAACAATACAAAAGAAGTTACATTGGATCAGTTTAAAGCAAATATGAAAATGCTTGATCGTTTTGAGGAAGATGATGATGTTCAGAATGTGTATCATAACATGGAAATTACAGACGAATTATTAGATTCATTATAAAATATAATATTTCATTCATATACAATTCATTTTCAATTAGTTTCTTTGCAAAAAGCGTTGTGGTCTTATGGATAATCCTAAAACCAATTGACCGCCGCATTTTTGTCATATAAAGCAAATATCTGCAATGAAGAGAAACGTTGAGCTGGTTGTCATTTCGGATGTACATTTGGGAACTTACGGATGTAAGGCTAAAGAATTGTTGAGATATCTGAATTCTATTCAACCGAAAACTTTGGTTTTAAATGGTGATATTATTGATATATGGCAGTTTAAAAAGTCTTACTTCCCTAAGCCTCATTTAAAGGTCATCAAAAAAATCATTTCTTTTGCCACTAAATCTTCTGATGTCTATTACATTACAGGAAATCATGACGAGATGTTCAGGAAGTTTACCGATTTTGAATTAGGCAAACTAAAGGTCATCAACAAACTATGTTTAAATTTAGATCAAAAGAAAACCTGGATTTTTCACGGTGACGTTTTCGATGCTTCTGTGCAGCACTCAAAATGGATAGCAAAATTAGGGGGAAAAGGTTATGATTTGTTGATTGTTATCAACAATGTAGTTAATTGGTTTTTAGAGAAAATGGGTAGAGAAAAATATTCATTTTCAAAAAAAATTAAAAACAACGTCAAAAAAGCAGTTAAATACATTGGCGATTTTGAGTTGACAGCTTCTGAACTTGCCATTGATAACGGTTATGATTTTGTAATCTGCGGCCACATTCATCAGCCGCAAATAAGAGAAGTTAAAAACAAAAAAGGGTCATGTACCTATTTAAACTCCGGAGATTGGATTGAAAACCTTTCTGCTTTGGAATATAATCATGGTGAATGGAAGATTTTTTATTATGAAGATCATAAACACACGCTTACTGATGATGAAACAGAAGAAATGCAGGATATGAATAATTCTGATCTCCTGAAAATTGTCACTCAATTTACATGATATGAGAGTATTGTATGCATTTCAGGGAACAGGAAACGGGCACGTTGCAAGAGCTCAGGAAATTATTCCTATTTTAAAAAAATATGCTTCGGTTGATACATTGATCAGCGGTCACCAATCTCAATTAAAAACTGATTTCCCGATAGATTTTAAGCACCGCGGAGTTTCTCTTCTCTACAATAAAACAGGAGGGATTTCGTATAAGAAAATTCTTTTTGAAAATAATTTCTTTGAAGCAATCAATACAATTCACCAGATTGAGTTAAGTCAATATGATTTAATTATCAATGATTACGAACCTTTGACAGGGTGGGCTTGTAAGTTGAAAAATTTGAAGATGCTCGAACTCAGCCATCAGGCTTCTATGAGTTTCAAAGAAACTCCAAAACCGGATAAAAAAGATTTTTTGGGCGAATTGGTTTTGAAACATTACTGTCCAAGCAAGGATAAGATAGGTTTTCATTTCGAAAATTATCATCCGCAGATAAAAAAACCTGTTATCAGACGAAAAATCAGAAATTTGAATCCTGCGAAAAAAGGTTTTTATGTAGTCTATCTACCAAGTTTTTCAGACGAAAATATCACGAAAGTTTTAAGTCAGATTCCTGTTGAATGGAAAGTATTTTCAAAATATACTAAAATTCACAGCCAGATCAATAATGTAGAAATCTATCCGATTGACGAAACACATTTTTTGGAATGTTTTGAAAGTTGTGACGGAATTTTATGCAATGCAGGTTTCGAAGGTCCGGCTGAAGCACTTTTTATGGATAAAAAACTATTCGTAATTCCTATTCATAATCAATACGAACAGGAATGTAATGCGTGTGCATTGGATAAAATAGGAATTCCCAACTCTAAAATTCTGGATGTTGATGAAATTAGAAATTGGGTACATTCAGATATTCATTTTAAAGTAAATTATCCTGATGACATCGAAGATATTATTTTAAATGAAGTTTTAACGTTCAAGTAAAATGTCTTCTACATCGTTCATTCTTTTCATTACGGCTCTTGCATAAGAACAATGCGGATACACATTCCATTTGTTTTCTCTAGAGAACTTGATGGCTTCTTCAACTAAATATTTTCCCATTCCCCGACCTTCAAATTCTGGATGAACCAATACAAATGAAATAATTAGTTTGTTGTCTTCCGGAAATATCGTGTATGTTAATCTTCCGACTTCTTTGATCTCGTTGTTGAGCGTGATCACTCCGCCGTTTCCTGATTTATTGTTTTCGAATTTCATATGTAGAATTTTATTGTTTTAAAAGATCATATGTTATCGCTAATTTTCAACAGTATTCAATTGTCAAAACAAATCATCGCGATTTCATAAGTTTGATTTTAAAGAAAGATACAAAATCTGCACCGAAAGGATGAAAACGAATGTAAATGTAAATTAGAAAACCCATTAGCTAAACTGTCCATTTAAATTTGAACAATTCACAATTCACTTTGCAAAGCAAAATTGGCTTTTGGCTGAAGTTATTCTTTCCCTGTATAATAATTATAATCTTTAATGACAATTCCGATAAACTGCCTTTCAGTCATTTTTGTCGGGTCAACTTCGATTTTTAAAATTCCTTTTATTTTATCCGAAAGTTTAGTAATGATTTGTCGGTCGTCGATCTTTAAAGCTTTCAGATAATTGTCTTTAATAATTCTTATATCATTATCGCTCAGACCAATTACCTGCGGAAAAGTCGGAATATAATCAGTATGTAGATTTTCTAAAATGGTGTGAGAAATATTTATATTGTTTTTTAAAGAAATCACGGCAGTTCCTGCAGCAATATCTCCAAAACGCTGATTGTTTTTTGTGACAATCATGGTGATAAAACCGACAATCAGAAAAGAGACATCAATCACCCTGAAAACCCAGCGAATCAGGTAATCTCCAAAACCTGCCTGGTAACCGTCGATTTTCACAACACGTATTTTCATTACTTTTTTGCCAAACGTTTGCCCTTCCATCAAGCTTTCCAAAACAAGAGGATAAATGATGGTCGGAAAAAGAAGAATGCTGTAAACTGCACTTATTGACCATTGGTCGAGACCGCTTAAGATATATCCCAGATCAAAAACACTGAAAAAAAGATAAAAAATAAAAATACCGTAAGCGATTTTTATCAGAGAATCGATAAGGAAAGCAAGAAACCTTTCACCGATACTTGAAATGTTAAAATTAATATTTACATTTTGTGAGGTATTAATGGCAATTTGAGACATAATTTTTATTATTTTAGCCTTACAATTATGAGAGAAGTTTATTTTATTAAACAAAATAAAGAAAAATGGTTGGGAATCGAACAGGTTATTCAGGGGAAAATTAAAAAAAATCCTGACGACCTGTCTTCACTGTACATCAATCTGATCAATGATCTTTCTTTTGCCCAAACCTATTACCCGAAAAGTAATACGACGGTTTATCTTAATCATCTTTCTTCTCAGATCTTCCAGAAAATTTATAAAACCAAAAGGGTTGAAGAAAACAGAATGCTGTATTTTTTCAAAACTGAAGTTCCGCTTTTGGTTTATCAATACAGAAGATATTTGTTATATGCTTTTGTGTTTTTTATTCTTTTTACATCAATGGGTGTACTTTCCGCTATTTACGATAAAGATTTTGCCAATATTATTTTGGGTGAAAGTTATGTAAATACAACGATTGAAAATATAAAAGCAGGAAATGCGGTAGGAGTTTACCAAAGTGGCTCGACCTGGGGAAGCACCATTGGAATTACTCTGAATAACATCGGAGTCGGAGCCAAGTTATATATCTACGGAATTTTCGGAGGAGTAGGCTCTTTATACGTTCTTCTTTCCAATTCTGTAATGTTGGGCTCATTCCAGTATTTTTTCTATGATTACGGAGCTTTAAAAGACAGTGCAAGAGGAATATGGCTTCATGGAGTTTTTGAAATCTTTGCAATGGTCGTTGAAGCCATGTGCGGATTGATACTCGGAACATCCATACTTTTCCCAAAAACGTTGTCAAGATTTGAGTCATTAAAGATCGGTCTGAAAGATTCATTTAAAATATTTTTAAGCACCATTCCATTCACGATCTGTGCAGGAATAATCGAAGGTTATGTTACAAGACATGCCTTAAAGATGCCTGAATTTTTAAATTTAATCATCATCTTCGGATGTTTGACGATTATAGGATTTTACTATTTTATTTATCCTTTCATCGTGTATAAAAAACTAAACAGTAACCTCACAATCACAAAAAATGCAGTTTTATAAAAATAGAGATTTCGGAACGTTTATCAGTGACAGCTTCGGTTTTTTCAGACTTTATGGGAAAAATTATTTTAAAAATTATATTCTTCTGAATGGGCTTCTGCTTATTTTAATGGTCGTAGTGGCCATTTTTGGCTATCGTGAATTGTTTTCACAGCTTTTCGGTTCCAATTTAAGTGGAAACGGCTCCTATATGGAAAATTATTTTGAGAATAATCTCGGAATGTTTATCGCTGTAGGAATTTTAACATTTCTACTTTTTGTAGTTTTGATGATCGTTAATTATCTATACCCTGTTTTTTATCTTAAAAGACTTTCTGAAGGTCAGCAGAAAATTGGGACAGACGATATTTTCAGTGATTTTAAAAGCAATATAGGTAGAATTGCAATTCTCTGCTTGGGAATGATTTTCATTGTATCTCCGTTGTCATTTATTCTGATCGGAGTTTCTTATGCTTTGGTCTTTATCATCATCGGATTGCCAATTCTTTTATTTGTTTTTCCGACGGTCTTTAATATCATCAACTTTCTGATGTATGATTATTTCAATACAAAAAGAGGTTTTTTTGAAAGTTTAAGTTACTCAATACGCTCACAGTTTTCTTATCCGAACGGGCGTGAAAAATCTCCATACTGGAAATATTGGGGAGCAACACTTATTTTATCGATCATTTTGTATATCATTACAACGATCTTCACGATGATTCCGATGATCATATTTTACGCATCGATTTTCACTTCTGCTCCGGATGGGGAGTTTGAGCAAAATCCTTTTGCAGGAACCATGGGAATTATGTTTTTTGTAGTCTACGGAATTTCAATGTTGGTTTCGTTTTTCCTGTCAAATCTGCTATATGTAAATTCGGGACTGCTTTATTATGACAGCAGAAGAGATCTTCATCAAAAGGTAGAATTGGCAGAAATTGATACAATCGGGATCAATGAATAAAATCTTTTTCTTCATATTGATTATTTTCACATTTGGGCTTTGCCGAGCTCAGGTTGTAGACAGCACGGCCGTTTACGAAGATGACTATGAAGATTATTATATTGATTCTCTCAACACAGGACATTATAGAAATATGTATCGTGCAGATTCTGTTTTGCTTAAAAATCCTGTTTCTGAAAACACAGTTTTTCCAAAAAATTTCAAAGAAAATATCAAATCAAGATACAAAGGTGAAGAGTTTGATTATTCAACATCAAAACCAAGAGAGTCGTTTTGGGATAAATTGATGAGGAAACTTTTAAAAATCATTCAGAGTATTTTTGGTGAGACAAGTTTAGAGAGTTCGGCACAGATTACCACAATTGTTATCCGTCTTTTTGCGGTCGTTCTTGTAGGTTTTCTCCTTTATTTTATTGTTAAATTTCTCATCGGTAAAAACGGAAATTTTATCTTCGGAAAAAGAAATAAGAAAGTCATCATCAACGATGAAGAACTTCACGAAAATATTCATGAGATCAATTTTCCTGAAAGTATCGCAACATTTGAACGAACAAAAGATTATCGTTCTGCAGTACGGTATCAATTTTTATTTGTGCTGAAAAAACTCAGTGATAAAAAACTCATTCTCTGGAATCCCGAAAAAACCAATAAAGATTATGTTGCCGAATTGAAAGTTCCACATTTAAAAAATGATTTTTCAGATCTTTCTTATATTTTCGATTATGTTTGGTACGGTGAGTTCAGTATTGACGGGCAGAGTTATGCAAAATTTAAAGAACAATATCAGTCTTTCAAACCTTAATTAATTTTGTCTAAATGAATAAAACTTTCAAAATATATGCTTTAATTTTCATCATCATTATGGTGATTCTGGCATTGCTTGAAGTTAACAAAAAAGAGGTTGTGGATTGGCGAAAGAATTTTGATGTCAACGAAAAATCGCCTTTTGGTCTGTTTGTGTTTAATCAGGAAGCAAAAGATTTATTTAAAAATAATCTGAAAAAAATAGATGTTACCCCTTACGATTATTACAATCAGAATAAAAAGAAATCACACAACATCATCATTATAGAAAGCGAAATCGATATTGAATCCTGGAATAAAATTCTTGATGAAGTTTCAAACGGTTCTGATGCGATGGTGATCATGGCAAAAATGCCGAAAGAAATCTCAGACAGTATTGGTTTTTATGATTCTCAGATATCGTTTGAGGACAGCAATGTACTGAAGCTGACTGATGAAAAATATCAGAATGATTTCATTAAATTAGATAAATTTCCTTCAGGAAGGGGTTTCTCATATATAAAACCAAGAGTGCAGATTTTAGGTAAAACCGTTGAAAAAGAAAATGCAGATCAGGCAAATTTCATCAAAACAAAATTTGGTAAAGGCAATATTTATATACACTGCGAACCGCTTTTTTTAACCAATTATTACCTTCTGAAATCCGGAAATACAAAATATGCACAAGATGTTTTTTCATATCTGGACGATAGAGAAACACTTTGGTTTGTAGAAGCAAATACCAAGGAATCGAGATTCTTTATGCGCTTTATCTTAGGAAATCCGGCTTTAAAATATGCGTGGTGGCTTTTATTGGCAGGTTTGATTTTATTTATCTTTTTTAATGCAAAAAGAAAACAGAGAATTGTTCCTGTTATTGAACCTCTGAAAAATACATCAGTCGATTTTGTAAAAAGTATCGGAAATCTTTATTTGCAAGAAGGCGATTTTCATGATATGATGGCGAAGAAAGCTCAATATTTCCTGAATAAAGTAAGGCTCGATCTTTTGATCGATACCCAAAATTTAGACGAAGAATTTGCGAAAAAACTTCAATTGAAAACCGGAAAAAATATAGAAACAATAAACGAAGCCATAAGTTTGATTAAAAAAGCCCAGGATCCTTACGCAAGTGTGATGAAGGAAGATCTGGTGAGAATGAATAAGCTTTTGGATGGTATTTTAAGATAATGTTTAATAAAAATGAAGTTTCTACGGAGCTTAAAAAATAAAACAAAATATGGAAAACTTCGAAAACCAAAATACAGAACCTCAGATTTCTATCAATTTAGATAAAAATGAAAACGAATTTGAGTCAAGAATTGATATGATCGAACTTCGTAATAGTTTGGAAAAAGTGAAAGCTGAAATTGCAAAAGTAATCGTCGGTCAGCACGATATGATCGAACATCTTTTGGCTGCGTTGTTGTCAAATGGTCACGTTCTGATTGAAGGTGTTCCCGGTGTTGCAAAAACAATTACGGCAAAATTATTGGCAAAAACAATTGATGTTGACTTTAGCAGAATACAGTTTACACCAGATTTAATGCCTTCAGATATTTTGGGAACTTCAGTTTTCAGCATGAAAAATTCTGAATTTGAATTTAAAAAAGGTCCGATCTTTTCAAACTTTATTTTGATTGACGAGATCAACCGTTCTCCGGCGAAAACACAATCTGCCCTTTTTGAAGTAATGGAAGAGAGACAGATTACGATGGATGGAACACAATACGAAATGGAAGCTCCGTTTTTAGTCGTTGCAACGCAAAACCCGATCGAGCACGAAGGAACATACAGGCTTCCGGAGGCGCAACTTGATCGTTTCTTGTTTAAAATAAATGTGGGTTATCCTAATCTTGAACAGGAAATTGCCATTATCAAAAACCAGCATGAAAGCAGGCAGGAAGACAAAACAGATGTTGTAAAACCGGTCATCAGTGCACAACAATTGAGTAACTACCAAAAACTGGTAAAAGAAATTATTGTTGAATCTCAATTGATGGAATATATTGCCAAAATCATTATTAACACCAGAGAAAATCAGTTTTTGTATCTAGGTGCTTCACCAAGAGCGAGTTTGGCTTTGTTGACGGCATCAAAAGCTTTCGCTGCATTGAGAGGAAGAGATTTTGTCACTCCTGAAGATATTAAAGAAGCGAGCTATGCCGTTTTAAGACACCGAGTTATCGTGTCGCCAGAAAGAGAAATGGAAGGGTTGAGTGCCGATGAAATTATTCGTCAGATTTTGGAAGGAATCGAGATTCCTAGATAGGTTGTAGTTGTTAGGTAACAGATTGTAGTTTTAAGTTTTCAATATGGCACATTTTAAAGAGCTTTTAGTTTGGCAAAAATCTATAAATTTTGTTACAGAAATTTATAAAGAAACTGAATCTTTTCCTAAAGCTGAAATGTATGGTTTAGTAGCTCAAATTAGAAGAGCTACAGTTTCAATTCCTTCAAATATTGCTGAGGGAAATTCGAGGAGAAGTGTACTTGATTATTTGCAATTTCTAAGAATATCAAGAGGAAGTTGTGCAGAAGTTGAAACACAATTAATTATTTCAAAAAATCTTGGATTTTTAGATGAAGACAAATCTTTGAAACTAAATCAAGATATTATTGAAATTTCAAAAATGTTAAACGGTCTTATTACTTCCTTAAAGCAATCAACAAACCTGCCTCCTAAAATCTAAAACCTAGAACCTTAGAATGAAAAACCTGTACATCAACAACCGCTTTTTCTTCACACTTATCGGAGTGGGAATTCTGTATGTTTTTGCATTTTTCTTTCCATTTCTCATGATTTTTGGGCATGTGATTTTGTTGTTGGTTTTTCTGGCTGTGATGGTAGATTATTTATTGCTGTTCAGGGAAAAGAATGGAATTTTGGCTCAAAGAATTTTACCCGAAAAATTATCCAATGGAGATGAGAACCCGGTGAAGGTTGATATTAAGAATAATTACAGTTTTAAAATCAATACTAAAATTATTGATGAAATCCCGTTTCAGTTTCAGAAGAGAGATTTTTTAATTGAAAAACAAATTGAGCCTGAAAAAAATACCTTTTTTCAGTATATTCTTGAACCAAAGGAGAGAGGAGAATACAGTTTTGGTGCTTTAAATATTTTTGCATCGTCGCCTTTAGGTTTTGTGTCAAAGAGATTTACCTTTCAGAAAGATGCGTTTTTGCCGGCTTATCCGTCATTTATTCATTTGAGAAAGTATGAATTAATGGCTTTACAAAACGAATTTTTGCTCGGTGGAATTAAAAAAATCAGAAAGCTCGGGCATACGATGGAGTTTGAACAAATCAAAGAATATGTTCCCGGAGATGATGTACGAACGATCAACTGGAAAGCAACTTCCAAAACAAACCGATTAATGGTCAATCAGTTTCAGGATGAAAAGGCACAACGTATTTTTATGCTGATTGATAAAGGCAGAACGATGAAAATGCCTTTCAGAGGATTGAGTCTTTTGGACTATTCAATCAACGCTACGATGGCTTTATCGCATATTATTCTGAAAAAAGGTGATCGGGCCGGAATGATGACATTCTCTAAAAAAACAGAGAATAAAGTTGCGGCAGATAATAAATCGGGACAGCTCAGAAAAATTTCAGAATCTCTGTATAATATTAAAACTGATTTTTTTGAGAGCGATTTCAACAGACTTTATCAGGATGTGAAATATTCTCTGAATCAGAGAAGTCTGGTTTTGCTTTTTACTAATTTTGAAACTTTAGACGCTTTAAATCGTCAAATGAAATATCTGCGAGGGATTGCGAAAAGCCATTTGCTGGTCGTGGTTTTCTTTAGAAATTCTGAACTACAGACTTTAATTCACAAAAATCCTGAAAGTATGCAGGAAATTTATGACGAAGTGATTGCAGAAAAATTTGAATTCGAGAAAAAACTCATCATTCAGGAATTGAGAAAATATGGAATTTATTCTGTATACACGCTTCCGGAAAATTTGAATGTGGATGTGATTAATAAATATTTAGAAATAAAAGCAAGGGGAATATTATAACTTTGCAATAAGCAATAAGCAATAAGCAATAAGCAAATGAAAATTACTTTAAACAGACTCAACGACGACTTTTTATTTGAATGTACCAACTCACAAGGAAATTCAATTCTTTTAGATAATACTTCTCAACCGGGAGCAAGAGGAGTTTCGCCAATGGAAAGCGTACTTATGGCAGTTGCAGGTTGTAGCGGTATTGATGTGGTTTCAATTCTGAAAAAACAAAGACAGGAAATCACAGATTTCAAAGCTGAAGTAGAAGGCGAGAGAGTTCCTGTGGAAGATGCAAAACCTTTCAAATCTATTACCGTTAAATTCTTCCTAGAAGGAACAATCGATCCTAAAAAAGCTTTAAAAGCATCTGAATTATCGTTTGAAAAATACTGCTCAGTCTCAAAAACTTTAGAACCTAATGTAGAGATTGGATATGAAGTTTATGTAAACGGAGAAAAAGTTTAGTGATGAAGTGGGAGAGTTTGAGAGTAGGAGTATGAAAAAACATTCTCAAAAAATCTCAAACCCTCCCAGACTCAAACTCTCCAACTCAACTATGCAAGTCTCGGTTTCATTAATTTAGCCACAGTTGCCGTCCATCCTGTCTGATGTGAAGCGCCAACACCACGACCATTGTCTCCATGAAAATATTCAAAGAAGGTAATGTAATCTTTAAAGTTAGGGTCGTAATTAAATTTATAATTTCCACCATTGAAAGCTCTTTGTCCGCTCTCGTCTTTTAAAAATATAGAGCAAAGTCTGTTGCTGATATTAGATGCAACTTCATCAAGATTTTTCTGTTCTCCGCTTCCGGTCGGGAAGTCAACTTTCAGGCTGTTTCCATAATAAAAATGAAAACGCTGAAGACTTTCTACAATCAGGAAGTTAATCGGAAACCATATGGGACCTCTCCAGTTGCTGTTTCCTCCAAACATACGGCTGTCACTTTCTGCGGGAGTATAATAAACTACATTTTTGTTTCCGTGAACCGTAAAAACAAACGGATTTTCCTCATACACTTTTGACATTGCACGGATTCCGTAAGAACTCAGGAACTCTTTTTCGTCAAGCATTCTCGTCAAAACTTTTTTAAGTCTTGTCTTACGAAGAATACTCATCAGATGTTTTCTTCCGCTTCCTTCTTCGTCCCAGTGAGAAACCAAATTGGCAAGCTCGGGCTTGTTTTTAAGAACCCAATCCATTCTTTCACGGAAATTAGGCATTTTTTCAAGCAGGTGGTGATCGATAATTTCCACGGCAAACAATGGAATTAGTCCCACAATACTTCTCAAACGAAGTGTCACACTTTCGCCATTGGCAAGTTGTAATACGTCATAAAAGAAGCCATCCTCTTCATTCCAAAGTCCCTCTTTGTCTTCACCCATATTTTCCATGGCTTCGGCAATATAAAGATAATGTTCGAAGAATTTAATTGCCATATCTTCATAAACCTGATAATATTGCGCAAGTTCCATAGCGATACGCATCATATTGAGAGCGTACATTGCCATCCAGCTTGTACCGTCTGCCTGCTCAAGATGTTCGCCGTCTTTGAGTGTCATATTTCTGTCAAAAGCACCGATATTATCGAGGCCTAAAAATCCTCCACCAAAAATATTTTTACCGTTTTTATCTTTTCGGTTGACCCACCAGGTAAAATTGAGAAGTAACTTTTGGAAAACTTTTTCTAAAAATAATAAATCGGGTTTGCCATTGGTTTTTTCGTCGATTTTAAAAACTCTGAAACAAGACCATGCGTGTACAGGCGGGTTTACATCACTTAAATTCCATTCATAAGCAGGCATTTGTCCGTTCGGATGCATATACCACTCTTTGGTAAGCAAAAGCAACTGATTTTTGGCAAAATCTCCGTCAATGATTGCATAGGGAACACAATGGAAAGCGAGATCCCATGTTGCATACCAAGGGTACTCCCATTTATCCGGCATTGAGATGATATCTTTATTATGCAGGTGTTCCCACTCGGTATTTCTCACATAATTGTTAAAATCTCTCGGAGCATCGTGATTGGGATCACCTTTCAGCCATTTTCCCACGTTATAATGATAAAACTGCTTATTCCAAAGTAATCCGGCGAAAGCCTGTCGTTGTACATTTCTTTCATCTTCATTGAGAACATCCTGCTGAATTTCTTCATAAAATTCATTAGCTTCAGATATTCTTGTATAAAAGATAGATTCAAAATCATAAAAAGGATCATCCAATTCATTGGGAGCCAACCTGAATTCGAAGATTTCAGACTGCCCGGCTTTTACATCAGCCTCAATAATAAATGATGCTTTTGAACCTTTTTTTTCAGTATTTATAGTGTTTTTCTGATGAATAACGTAGTCGTTAATTCCGTCTTTGTAATAAGTGTTTTCAATTTCCGGAGTACCATAAAGCTTCGGATTGTTGGTTTCATTATCACAGAAGACTCTCTCAGCGTTTTTATTTTTTGAGTAAAACTTTTTTAAAGGAACACTGTCATGCTTGATACTGATACATCCGTCATCAGAATCTTCCAATTGACCTTTATATTCATTGTAGCCCCATTTCCAGTTATTTCTGTACCAAGCTGTGGGAAGTACTACGATCGGTGCATCTTTATTGCTTCGGTTGCAGACCGTAACCTTTACTAATATATCATTGATTCCACCTTTACAATATTCAATAAAAATATCAAAATATTCATCTTTGTCAAAAATTCCGGTGTCAAATATTTCGTATTCTGGTTCTTTTTTGGTGCGTCTTCCGTTTTCTGCAAGAAGATCTTCGTAAGGAAATTTATTGATGGGATATTTGTAAACCATCTTCATGTAACTATGAGTTGGGGTATTATCCAGATAGTAGAAAATTTCTTTAATATCTTCACCATGATTTCCCTGAGGATTGCTCAAGCCGAAAAGACGTTCTTTTATTCTTTCATCATTTTTATTCCAGAATGATAGTGCAAAACAAAAAAGCTGCTTCGTGTCAGAGATTCCTGCTATTCCTTCTTCTCCCCATCTGTAGGCGTAGCTTTCAGCATTGTTGTGGTTTGCATAATGCCACGCATTTCCATTCGGGCTGTAGTCTTCACGTACATTTCCCCACTGCCTGTTGCTGACGTATGGTCCCCAGTTTAGCCAGCTTTTATCTTTTAATCTCTGCTTTTCAACACTCATAATACATCATTTTCTACGCTAAGGTAGATTTTTTGTCAAAAAAAAACAATTTTTTTAATCTGAAGAATTCTTAACATTGTTTTTAAATCCCCTTCAATAAAGCATTTTTTAGCATAAATTAATTTTTTTTAATTTTTAACCTAAAATGTATTATCTTTGCACCATTCGTTCATTTACATATTGAAAATGTTATCAAGAAAGGTTGAGGGATAGACCCTGTGAAACCTTAGCAACCCTTTGCGCAAGCGAAGAAGGTGCTACGTTCTACCAAATAATTATATTTTGGACAGATAACTTACTGAAGTTCTTTCAGCCATTTCTCATGGCATTTTCAAATTTTATGATTAATACTATAAAATTGAAAACAGAACTGCAACATATTCATTTTTTGTATCAGACCCATTCCGGAAAGGAATACAATATCCCGTTAAGCTATCAGCTTTTTGGGAAAGACCTGTTTTCGGCACCTGTCATTTTAATTAATCATGCTTTAACCGGAAATTCAAATATTTCCGGGGAAAAAGGTTGGTGGCGACAATTGATTGGTGAAAGCCAAGTCATTAACACAAATAAATATACAGTTCTTTGCTTCAATATTCCCGGGAACGGATATGATGATTTTTTTATTGATGAATATTCAGATTTTACACCTTCGGACATTGCCAACATATTTCTGAAAGGACTTGAGATTTTAAGTATAAAAAAATTGTACGCTATTATCGGAGGCTCACTCGGTGGTGGAATCGGTTGGGAAATGTTGGTGAAACATCCCAATCTTGCCGAAATTTTTATTCCTATTGCCTGTGATTTTAAAACTCATGACTGGCTGCATGCTCAATGTTTGGTTCAGAAGTTTTTATTAGATCAAAATGATGAACCTTTACAAAAGGCAAGAGTCCATGCCATGTTGTGTTACCGAACGCCTCAGTCTTTAAATGATAGATTCCGAAATAGTTATAATCAGGACAAGCAAAAATTAGAATCTGAAGATTGGCTGAGCTATCACGGTAAATCACTTGCCGAAAGATTTAGTTTAAAATCGTATAAGCTTATGAATCATTTGTTGATGAATATCAGTACCGATGAGAAATCCTTAAATAAAATCAAGGCACGAATGCACATGATCTCTGTAGACACAGACTTGTTTTTTCCGGCTTCCGAAATACGAATGTGTTTTAAGAAACTGAAAAAAGAAAAAGAGGATGTTTTCTATCACGAGATCAAATCAATTCATGGCCATGATGCCTTTCTCATGGAATACGAACAATTAAATAATATCATAAAAAATATTTTTGGAGATGTGGGATTCTCAGGAATTCAATCTCATAAAAAATTAAATAAATAAGTAGAGATGAATAAGAATAATGCTAACGAAATCAAATTTTTTAAAAACAGGTCAATCATCAAATTCGAAGGGGAAGATTTCTTAGGTGAAATCGGAATCGACGGGCGGGTTTTCAAAGCACTTACTTTCGCAAGAATAAGTGTAGGAGTAATCTCACAGCAGGCAGTAGAAAACGGACTTTCCATTTTAGTACACGAAGACGATTCCGAAAAAGCGGTTAATTGTCTGATCGAAGAATTTGCTGAAGAAAGAAAATCAGGAAAGGTTTCTCAGATTTACAGCATCAATAATGTTTCTGTCATTGGTTTTGTTGCTGATGATTTGAATAAAATACTTTCCGAACTGGCAAGAAACAATGTTTTTCCTTTACTCTTAAATCAGAATTCAAGTGAAAAACGCATCAATATAGTAGTCACTTCTTCTCAGGATGAGAAAACTAAAAATATCATTGAGTCCGAAATATTCAAAAAACCAAAAACAGTCCATTTGGCAATTATTGGTCACGGAAATGTCGGGAAAACTTTGATAGAACAGGTTTTGGAATCTTCAGAAGAAATCAAGAGAAGAAAAAATATACATCTGAAAGTAGTTGCCGTTGCCAACTCAAGAAAAATAGCCTTTAATAAGGCAGGATTTAATAACCAATGGAGTGATGAGGTTTTTGCAGCAGAGAAAACTTCAAGCATCGAAGAATTAATTAATTTCTCAAAACAAAATCAACTTGAAAATCTTATTGTTGTCGATAATACGGCAAGCACAGATTTTGTGAAAAATTATCAGGCTTTGGCAGAAAACGGTTTTGATCTGGTTTCATCAAATAAAATTTTCAATACACTTCCTATTGAAGAATATCGTAAACTAAGATATACATTAAACAAAAACAATAAAAGATATCTGTACGAAACCAATGTCGGAGCGGGTTTGCCCTTGATTGACACGATCAAATTGTTACATCTTTCAGGTGAAAATATCACAAGAATTAAAGGTGTTTTCTCAGGAACATTGAGTTACGTTTTCAATAATTTTTCTTTAAAAGACGATAAATTTTCAGCAATCGTCAATGAAGCTTTAGAAAAAGGCTTTACAGAGCCGGATCCGAGAGAAGATTTATCGGGAAACGATGTTGCCAGAAAACTTTTGATTTTGGCAAGAGAATTAGATTTAATCAATGAATTTAGTGATATTAATATTCAGAATCTAGTTCCTGAAGCGTTGCTTTCTGTTTCCAGACAGGAATTCCTTTCCAGATTGGATGAATTGGATGGAGAATATGAAAAAATCAAGAAAAATCAGGAGCCGAATCATGTTTTAAGATATGTAGGTGATTTGCACGGAGATTTACAGAAAGAGAAAGGAGAACTAGATGTAAAACTAATTTCTGTTCCGGCAACTTCCGCTTTAGGACAATTAAAAGGTTCAGATTCAATCTTCGAAATCTATACCGAAAGTTATGGTGAAAACCCAATTGTCATCATGGGAGCCGGAGCTGGAGCAAAAGTGACGGCAAGAGGCGTTTTTGGGGATATTTTAAGATTGAGTGAAGCAAAATAATTATTCCACAAAGTAAAAAATAAATGTGAAAAAGTCCCGAAAGGACGATTTAGCAAAAAATAGGATTACGATCTATCAATCAAAAATTAGATAAAATGGAAAACGAAAATTTTGAAACTCTAGCCATAAGAACGCAAACCGGAAGAACTCAGTTTGACGAACATTCTACGCCTTTGTATCTTACTTCCAGCTTTGTTTTTCAGGATGCTGAAGATATGAGAGCGAGCTTTGCGGAGGAAAAATCTAAAAACCTGTACAGCAGATTTTCAAATCCGAATGTTACAGAATTTACCGATAAAATTGTAAAAATGGAAGGTGCAGAATCCGGTTATGCCTTCGCAACAGGAATGGCGGCAATTTATTCTACGTTTGCAACTTTACTTAATGCCGGAGATCACATTGTGAGCTGTCAGTCGGTTTTCGGATCTACTCATACCTTGTTCACCAAGTATTTCCCGAAATGGAATATTAAAACCACCTATTTCAAAGCCGAAGATGCCGAAAATGTTGAACAATATATTCAACCCAATACGAAAATCTTATATCTGGAAACGCCTACAAACCCGGCAATTGAGATTTTAGATTTAGAATTTTTTGGACAAATCGCTAAAAAGCACAATCTGATATTTGTGGTAGATAATTGTTTTGCAACACCTTACCTGCAGCAACCGATTAAGTATGGTGCAGATATTGTTGTGCATTCTGCAACAAAGTTGATTGACGGGCAGGGCAGAGTTTTAGGCGGAGTAGCGGTTGGTAGAGAAGATTTAATCAAGGAGATTTATCTTTTTGCGAGAAATACAGGACCGGCAATGTCACCCTTTAATGCCTGGGTTTTGTCAAAAAGCCTGGAAACATTGGCAATTCGTGTAGACAGGCATTGCGAAAATGCATTGAAAGTCGCGGAGTTTTTAGAAAACCATCCCAATGTGGAATTGGTGAAATATCCATTCCTGAAATCTCATCCAAGCTACGAAATTGCAAAAAAGCAGATGAAGTTGGGCGGAAATGTTGTGGCTTTCGAGATCAAAGGCGGAATTGAAGGTGGAAGAAAATTTTTAGATAAAATAAAAATGTGTTCATTATCAGCTAATCTTGGAGATACAAGAACGATTGTCACGCATCCCGCATCAACAACACACTCAAAATTAACCGATGAAGAACGGAATGAAGTAGGAATTACAGCAGGTCTGGTTCGTTGTTCGGTAGGTTTAGAAAATGTGGAAGATATTATTAAAGATTTAAAACAGGCATTAGCTGAAGATTAAAATAAAAATTAGGAGCAAGACAAGCAGTTTTCAAAACAAATGTCTCACCCGCTGTCCGCTATATCTTTTCTGTTTTGAGAAAACAAAAAAGGATGCCGCTTCCATCGGGGCTATGTTGAAGATTTGTTCTTCGGTTCAATGAAACAAAAACGCTTTCAGGGTTTCAAATCCTGAAAGCGTTCAAGAAAAAATTATACAATGAAAAATTCAGAACAATTATATAAAGCATTATCCGAAAGAATTTTAATTCTTGACGGAGCCATGGGAACGATGCTTCAGCGATATAAATTTGAAGAAGAAGATTACCGTGGAGAACGTTTCAAAGATTGGGAACACCCAGTAAAAGGAAACAACGATCTGCTTTCTCTTACTCTGCCGGAAGCAATTGAAGAAGTTCACAAAAAATACTTGGAAGCCGGAGCCGATATTTTAGAAACTAATACATTCTCTGGAACAACCATTGCAATGGCAGATTATCACATGGAAGATTTGGTTTACGAATTGAATTATGAGTCTGCAAAAATCGCCAGAAAAGTATGTGACGAGTTCACGGCTAAAAATCCCGAAAAACCAAGATTTGTTGCCGGATCAATCGGTCCTACAAACAGAACGGCAAGTTTAAGTCCGGATGTCAATGATCCTGGCTATCGTGCGATCACTTTTGATGAATTGAGAGCGGCTTACAAACAGCAATCAGAAGCATTGCTGGATGGTGGTTCGGATATTTTACTGGTTGAAACAATTTTCGACACATTGAATGCAAAAGCAGCACTTTTTGCTATAGATGAAATTCAGGAAGAACGAGGAATTGAGATTCCGATCATGGTTTCAGGAACGATTACCGATGCTTCAGGAAGAACATTGAGCGGACAAACTGCAGAGGCTTTCCTGATTTCAGTTTCACATCTCAATTTATTAAGCGTTGGTTTCAATTGCGCTTTAGGAGCGAATCAATTGACTCCTTATCTTGAAACTTTGGCTCATAATTCAGAATTTTATGTTTCGGCTTATCCGAATGCAGGTTTGCCAAATGCTTTCGGGCAGTATGATGAGTCACCTGAATTTATGGCTGAGCAAATCCGGGAATATGTGGAAAAAGGATTAATTAATATTATTGGCGGATGTTGCGGAACAACTCCGGAACACATCAAAGCCATTGCTGATTTAGTAGACAAATATGAACCAAGAAAAATAAAAGAATTGTCATAAATAGATATAATTTGCAGCCGGACTGTGCGGATGGACATGGATTGATATTATTTTTAAAAATAACACGAAAAATTATTAATAATGGAAAAACCAAGTTACAGTAAGAATACTGAAGAAACCAAGTTGTTTAACGAATTAAGAAAAAGGGTGAATAAGCGAATTGAAGAGATACCGGAAGACAGAGATTTTTACATAAAAGTAAAAGCTGTGCTTCTTCCCTTGCTTTATTTCGGGTTCTATTTTTTAGCTATTTTCAATGCTCAAAACCCGGCAGTTTATCTTTTGAGTTTTGTTCTGATGGGGATGATGCTTGTTTTGATTTATTTAAACTTAATCCATGAAGCTGCCCACAACAATATTTTTAAAAGTAAGAAGCTCAATTCTGCTGTGATGAGTATTTTTGATTTGATAGGTGCTAATTCATACATCTGGAAAAAGAGACACATTGCAAGCCATCATGCCTATCCGAATGTTGATGGTTGGGATACAGACATTGAGCAGAGCGGATTGTTATTGATTGTTCCCAATATTAAAGCGAAAGGTGTACAAAAATATCAGCACTGGTTTTTCTTTTTAGTGTATCCTTTGTATTTGTTTAATTGGATGTTTATCAGGGATTTCAGAGATTTTTTTGATCATGAAAGAGTTATTTTAAAAACTCAGGGAAAAATTCCTGTTTCAGAAAAGATTAAGATGATCAGCTTTAAATTGTTTTACTTTTTCTATCAGATTGCAGTCCCGATTCTGTTTTTTAAAGTTTCAGTAGGTCTGGCTTTGGGAGCATGGTTTTTACAGGTAATTGTCGCAAGTGTTTTTGCGCTTTTTGTGCTTCTGCCTTTACATCCGCTTCCTGATAATGCTTTTCCAAGGCTTGATAAAGATAATCATCTTCCGTACAGTTGGCTTCGTCATCAGCTGGAAGTGACTAATGATTTAACCAATAACAACTGGTTTGTAAGAAATGTGCTGGGCAATTTTAATTTTCATGTTGCTCATCATTTGTTTCCAAACTACAGCTATTCGTATTATAATGAAATCACGGAGGAGGTAGAAAAATTTGCTAAAGAGAATAATTTAAATTATAAAAGATTCCCAATATTCACTGCACTTAGTAAGCATGTGGATTTATTGAAAAAAAATGCTTCAAACGCATATTACATTTTAGAAGAATAAAAAATTAATGAAATATTTAAGATTATCAGGTCTCGAACCTTTGATCATAACTCCGGAAAGCAATTTCATCAACGTTGGTGAAAGAACGAATGTTGCCGGATCCAAAAAGTTTTTAAGATTAATAAAAGAAGAAAAATTTTCTGAAGCTTTAGATATTGCCAGAGATCAGGTTGACGGCGGAGCTCAGATCCTTGATGTCAATTTTGATGACGGTCTGATCGATGGAAAAGCTTCCATGATCAAATTCCTCAACCTTATCGGCTCCGAACCGGATATTTCTAAAATTCCGATCATGGTCGATTCTTCCAAATGGGAAATTCTGGAAGCTGGTCTACAGGTGGTTCAGGGAAAATGCGTGGTAAATTCCATCAGTTTAAAAGAGGGAAAAGAAGAGTTTGTAAAACACGCAAAAGCGATTAAAAGATACGGAGCAGCCGTTATTGTAATGGCTTTTGATGAGGTAGGGCAAGCTGATAACTACGAAAGAAGACTTGAAATTACCAAACGTTCTTATGATATCTTGGTCAATGAAGTAAAATTTCCGGCAGAAGATATTATTTTTGATTTAAATATATTTCCGGTTGCAACAGGAATGGAAGAACACCGCCGTAACGCAATCGATTTCATCGAAGCAACGAGATGGGTGCGACAGAATCTTCCGTATGCTTCAGTAAGTGGCGGAGTTTCCAATGTCTCTTTCTCTTTTCGTGGAAATGATACGGTGAGAGAAGCAATGCACTCTGTTTTTCTTTATCACGCCATTCAGGCGGGAATGAATATCGGAATCGTAAATCCTGCCATGCTTGAGGTTTATGATGAAATCAATAAAGAACTTTTAGAACTTGTTGAAGATGTAATCCTTGACAAGAGAGAAGATGCTACAGAACGTCTTTTAGATTATTCTGAACGAAATAAATCGATAAAAAAAGAAAAAGTTGAAGAGCTGGAATGGCGTTCATATCCTCTGCAGGATAGAATTACGCATTCTCTGGTAAAAGGAATCGACCGTTTTATTGAAGAAGATGTAGAAGAAGCACGATTGCAGTCTGAAAGACCACTGCACGTCATCGAAGTCAATCTGATGACTGGAATGGGTGTTGTCGGCGATCTTTTCGGAAGCGGAAAAATGTTTCTTCCACAGGTGGTAAAATCTGCCCGTGTGATGAAAAAAGCAGTGGCTTATTTGCAGCCATTCATTGAAGCTGAAAAAGATCAGACTCAAAAAGCCAACGGAAAAATTTTGATGGCAACCGTAAAAGGAGACGTTCACGATATCGGAAAAAATATTGTGAGCGTTGTTTTGGGTTGTAACAACTATGAAATTGTCGATCTGGGAGTGATGGTTCCTGCTGAAAAAATTATTCAGGCGGCTATTGATCATAACGTGGATGTGATAGGTTTAAGCGGATTGATTACACCAAGTTTAGATGAAATGGTTTACATCGCATCAGAATTAGAACGCCAGAATCTTAATTTTCCCTTATTAATCGGTGGTGCAACCACTTCAAAAGCACATACCGCTGTAAAAATAGATTTAAAATATAAAAATGCAGTTGTTCATGTAAACGATGCTTCCAGAGCTGTGAATGTGGTAAGTTCTCTTTTAGGAGACCGGAATAAAGAATATGTAAGTGATTTGAAGAATGATTATTCAGATTTCCGTGAAAAGTTTTTGAATAGACAGGTTGATAAAAATTATGTTTCGTTAGAAGAAGCTAGAAAAGATAAATTTAAAATTGATTGGGAGAATGAAGAGATTTTTACTCCGAATCAATTGGGAATCCAAGTCTTTGAAAATCAGAATTTGGAAGAACTAGTTCCGTTTATCGACTGGTCTCCGTTTTTCAGAAGTTGGGATCTTCATGGGAAATATCCGAATATTTTTGATGATGAAATTGTTGGTGAGCAGGCAAAAGAATTATTCAAAGACGGTCAGAAAATTTTAAAGAAAATTGTTGATGAGAAATTATTAACTGCTAAAGCAATCTTCGGAATTTTTAAAGCCAACTCAAACGAAACCGATGATATTTTAATTTATGATGAAAATGATCAGGAAAAGGTTAAGTTTTTAACCTTGAGACAACAGGTTCAGAAATCTAAAGGTAAAGAATATTTGGCATTAAGTGATTTTATCGCCCCTCAAAGTTCTGGAAAAGCTGATTATATGGGTGCTTTCTGCGTTTGTACAGGTTTCGGAACTGATGAATTGTCGGATCAATATGAAAAAGACAACGATGATTACAATGCAATCATGGTAAAAGCAATCGCTGACCGTTTTGCAGAAGCCTATGCAGAATTTTTACATAAA
Organism: Chryseobacterium sp. DT-167; assembly: GCF_058310155.1. Classification (NCBI taxonomy): domain Bacteria; kingdom Pseudomonadati; phylum Bacteroidota; class Flavobacteriia; order Flavobacteriales; family Weeksellaceae; genus Chryseobacterium; species Chryseobacterium sp. DT-167. The sequence goes on from NZ_JBZEEQ010000012.1 coordinate 27,231, forward strand.
AAAGTTCGTACAGAATATTGGGGTTATGCCAATCAGGAAAATTTAAGTAATGAAGATCTTATTGCCGAAAAATACAAAGGAATTCGTCCTGCTCCCGGTTATCCAGCTTGCCCGGATCATTTGGAGAAACACGCAATCTGGGATCTTTTAAAGGTGGAAGAAAAAATTGGAGTCTATCTTACAGAAAGTTTAGCCATGTTTCCAACGGCAGCAGTTTCCGGATATTATTTTGGAAGTCCGCATGCGAAATATTTTGGTTTGGGGAAAATTACAGAAGATCAACTAAAAGAGTATTCCAAAAGAAAAGGAATCTCTTTACAGGAAGCTAGAAAATGGCTGTCACCGAATTTAGCAGACGGAATATAGAATTATTTTAGGATTCAGCGGCGGCAAAGCCGCCGCTGAATCCTAAAATAAAAAATTTTAAAAAAATTAAAAGACTACAAATTAATAAATGAAAATCACAGATCATATAAAAAACGCAAATGGCAAAGCTCTATTTTCCTTAGAAGTTGTTCCGCCTCAAAAGGGAATTGGGATCGAAGATTTATATAAAAATATTGATCCTTTGATGGAATTTAAGCCTCCGTTTATTGATGTTACAACTTCTCGGGAAGAATATATTTACATTGATAAAGGAAACGGTTTGATGGAGCGCCGAATCACAAGAATGCGCCCAGGAACTTTAGGGATATGTGCTGCAATTCAGCATAAATATAATGTTGATACGGTTCCGCATTTGTTGTGTGGAGGATTTACCAAAGAGGAAACCGAATATCTTTTGGTAGACTGTATGTATTTGGGAATTGATAATATTATGGCACTTCGTGGTGATGCGATGAAAGGGCATCAGTATTTCGAAGCAACTCCGGGAGGTCATGCGAGTGCGATGGATTTAGTGAATCAAATCAACAATTTAGGGCGCGGAAAATACCTTCATGACGATGATCAGATCTGTGACGAGCATAATAAATTCTGTATCGGCGTTGCCGGCTATCCCGAAAAACATATGGAAGCACCGTCAATGAATTATGATCTTAAATGGCTCAAACAAAAAGTAGACGCAGGAGCAGATTATATCGTGACTCAGATGTTTTTTGATAATAAAAAGTTCATCGAATTCGTTAAGAAAGCTAGAGAAATGGGAATTACAGTTCCTATTATCCCGGGAATTAAACCGATTGCAACAAAAAAACATTTAAAATTACTTCCCCAGGTTTTCAAAATAGATTTACCTGAAGATTTAATCAATGCTGTTGAAGGTGCCAAAAATAATGAAGCCGTAAAACAGATAGGAATCGAATGGGCAATAAACCAATGCAGAGAATTATTGGATTTTGGAGTTCCTGTTTTACATTTTTACTCAATGGGTAAAAGTGATAATATTAAAAAAGTGGCTGGAGAGCTGTTTTAAATAGTTAGTAAAAGTGAAAAAATAAGGCTTTGGAATTAATATCTGAGGCCTTATTATTTATAATTCAGTTGATAGTGACAATTTAAAAATTAAACAGTTGGATGCCTCTCAAATTCTTTCTCCCGATCAAACAAATACCTATATGTCGCCAATTTTCTAGTCACTTCTGTCTCTAAATGTTTTGCCAGACCCAACATTTTAGGATTAAAGTCACCAATCCATTGCATTTCAAAATCGATGAAGTCGGTGGCAACTCTGAAATGATTGGCAGCTTCTACGATGAGGTAGCCTTCTACACCTTTATTTTGCCATTCAGGTAGAACACCGAAAATTAAACCAACAAATTTCGTATTACGTTTAAAAGTTTTATAATACAGAAATTTCAGTTTTGCCCAAACTCCAAACTTTCCGTTCAGGTATTTAAACCATTGATTGAGATCCGGGATATTGATCCACATTGCAATCGGATTTCCGTTTTCATAGGCAAACCATGCAATATGTTCATTCATTACGGGTTTCATGTTGTTGAAGAGTTTTTTTACATCCTTCAGCGACATCTGTTTTCCACCACCGTGACTTTCCCATGACTTGTTATAGATCGTGTAAAAATCCTCGGCAAACCTATCCATATTAGCTTTAGTTACACGTTTTGAAGAGAAATTTTCGTTTTTAGAATGCTTGGCGTGCATGATATTAAAAATCCTTGAGGTAGGAGCGTGAGCTTTTCTGCTGAAACATAACTGATTGTAATATATTTCAAAACCATAGTTTTCAAAAAGATCTTTATAGTAAGGAAAGTTGTAGTTCATTCCATATAAAGGTTCAGAAAAACCTTCAATCAAAACACCCCAGAATTTATCACGTTCCCCGAAATTGATAGAGCCGTCCATTGCTTCCATTCCTTTTTCCTGAAGCCAGTTTTTGCAATGATTAAAAATGAAATTGGCGGTTTCCTGATCATTAATACAGTCAAAAAAACCTATTCCTCCTGTCGGCTGCTTTTCGATGTACTGTTTGTTGATAAAAACAGCGACTTTTCCGACTGTCTGATTTTTTTTATTTTTAAAAATAAAACGTTTGCATTCACCATTTTCAACGCATTTATTTTTATTACTGTCAAAAACGCTTTCAATATCTTTATCTAAAGGGCGGATATACGCTTTGTCGTTTTTGTAAAGTCTGGCAGGAAACTCCAGAAATTCTTTCTTTTGCGCATTATTCAGTACTTCTTCAACGATGATCATAATTATTTCAGACTAATGATGTGAAAGGTAATTCAAATTTGAGCTAAATTAAAATATAGAAATTAATTTTATCCGTATTTTTGTTGCAAAATAAATAAAAATGGTTGATTTTACCGATAACGATGATGATATTTTCACAGGAAAAGAGCATACGCCGATCCGTGAAGATGCTTTTGAGAAATCGCCACAGGAAAAAATAGAAAAAATAACAAAACTTTTTGGAGAGATCATGGAAACTCTTGGTCTAGATATGACAGATGATTCATTGAAAGATTCTCCAAAACGTGTTGCGAAAATGTATGTAAACGAAATTTTCGGGGGGCTTCTTCCTGAAAACAAACCCGGAATTTCCACCTTTTCAAATAAATATAAATACCGACAAATGTTGGTAGAAAAAGATATTACAGTATATTCGTTCTGTGAACACCATTTTTTACCGATTATAGGGAGAGCGCATGTTGCTTATATTTCAAACGGTGATGTGATCGGACTTTCAAAAATCAACAGAATTGTAGATTATTACGCAAAAAGACCACAGGTTCAGGAAAGATTAACGATGCAGATTGTTGACGCACTGAAAGATGCATTAGGTACACAAAATGTTGCCTGTATCATTGATGCAAAACATCTTTGCGTAAATTGCAGAGGGATTAAAGACACGGCAAGTTCTACGATTACAGCAGAATTAAGCGGAATTTTCAGAACCAATCCTATCACAAGACAAGAATTCCTTCACTATGTAGGAAGTCACGCAAAACTCGATTATTAAAAATTTAGAAATGATAAAATTTAAAAAAGTTTCAGATAAAATTTTTGTAATGACAATTATTTGTTGTGGCAGAATTTGCTTAGCTAATTTTTAATCTTTTAATCATTCAATCTTTAATTAAAAAAAATCAATGCAACTAAAAATATACAATTCGCTCACAGCGGAAAAAGAAATATTCAATCCAATTTTAGAAGGAAACGTCGGGATGTACGTTTGTGGACCTACCGTTTACAGCAATGTGCATTTAGGAAATGTGCGTACCTTCCTTTCTTTCGATTTTATCTACAGAAGCTTAATGCATTTGGGTTATAAAGTAAGATATGTAAGAAATATCACCGATGCAGGTCACCTTACCGATGATGGAGATGTAAACAATGACCGTTTTGTAAAACAAACGCGTCTCGAAAAATTGGAACCCATGGAAATTGTACAGAAATATACAGTTGATTTTCATAAAGTTTTGGAAATGTTTAATTTACTTCCTCCTAATATCGAACCTACAGCAACCGGACATATTGTTGAGCAGATCGAATTAACTCAAAAACTAATCGAAAAAGGTTTTGCCTATGAAAGCAACGGTTCGGTTTATTTTGACGTTTTGGAATACAACAAAAGGGGTCTTAATTACGGTGAGCTTTCAAAACGTAATATCGAAGAACTTTTTGCCAATACAAGAGATCTTGACGGACAAGGCGAAAAGAAAAACCCACAAGATTTTGCATTGTGGAAAAAGGCTTCTCCGGCTCATATTATGCGTTGGAATTCTCCGTGGGGAGAGGGTTTTCCTGGATGGCATCTTGAATGTACAGCCATGAGTACAAAATATTTAGGAGATCAATTCGACATTCACGGAGGCGGAATGGATTTAAAATTCCCACACCACGAATGTGAGATCGCACAGGGGAAAGCCTGCAATGATGTTGAACCGGTTAATTACTGGATGCACGCAAATATGTTGACCATGAATTCTCAGCGGATGAGCAAGTCAACCGGAAATTATATCTTACCTAAACAATTGGTTTCCGGTGAAAATGATTTTTTTGAAAAACCTTTTCATCCTACAATCGTGCGTTTTTGCTTTTTGCAGGCACATTACAGAAGTGTTTTGGATATTTCTAACGATGCGATGTTGGCTAGTGAAAAAGGATTCACAAGATTAATGGAAGCTGTGAAAGTTTTAAACTCAATCATTCCAAATGATGAGAAAGAATCTGGTTTTAATCTTAAAGAATGGAAAACCAAAGCATATGATGTGTTGACGGATGATTTTAATTCTCCTGTTTTGATTGCGCATTTATTTGAAGCAGTGAAATTTATTTTTGCTTTAAAAGATGAAAAGGAAACGGTTTCAACAGAAGATTTAGAAGATTTAAAATCAACTTTGAATGCTTTTATATTCGATGTTTTGGGACTTCAAGCGATTGAAGAAAACAATAATGAAAAATTAGATCAGACTCTTCAGGTTTTGATTGAATTGAGAAATCAAGCAAGAAAATCTAAAAACTTTGATCTTTCAGACCAGATCAGAGACAAGCTTTTAGCCGAAGGAATTGAATTAAAAGACGGAAGAGATGGTACTTCTTATGTTTTAAATTAATTTTAAAAAATTATATAATGAAACTCTCACTTTTACGGTGGGAGTTTTTTTATGCATTTAAAGTTATTATTATTTGAATTAAAAGTTAAGTTTGTCATTCCGGAGGAATCTAGGCAATTTTCTAGAATTGATAGAATAGGAAAATCCGTGTCTAGATGCCTTCGGAATTGCGAACATAGTTAATAAGCAAATACAAGAGTAAGTAATATTTTATTCCAACATAGAAATTTTTGTTTTACCAATCTAAAAATTTCTTAACTTAGTAAGACTAAAACAATTACATTAAAATTTTATAATATGAAAAAACATTTATTCCCTATTATTCTGTTATTACTTGGAAATACCATCAATGCACAGCAGGATTTTTATGCTCTTGCAGGAAAAGATTCTCCAAGAATTGAGTTTAGTGATTTTCGTGCAATGAATGCAGACGGAACTTCCGGTCAAAGTATTTTCGGGGCATCCTCTGAAGCAAAAGTAATTTCACAATCAAGAAAAGCTGCGGTAACGGAAGATAAAACTTCTTACAATCATGCGCAGGCTATGACTTTAGCAGCTTTGGCATATGATGCTTCGGGTGATAATTTGGTGTATATGCCGATGTTTTCGCCAAACATCTATGTTTTAAACCAAAAAACAAAAGAAATAACTTTAGTTGAAAATACGGTTGCACGAGTGACATCATGTGATATTAATTCTCATATCACGAGAATGACAACTGGTTATGATGGAAATATTTATGCTATCAATAATTCAGGAACACAATTTATTCAGATCAGTAAAAACAATAATCAGTTTTCTGTAAGCGATCTCGGAATTATCAAGGATGATGCAGCAAATGGAAACAATTCTTTCACGGCCATAGAAAGTGGTTTTGGAGGAGATATGATTGCAGATGCAGAAAATAATTTTTATGTTTTTGCAACTTCTGGTAATGTTTTTAAAGTTTCAACAAAAGACTTAAAAGCAAAATTTATAGGGAAAATTTTAGGACTACCTGAAAATTATTCAGTGAACGGTGCAGCAGTAAATTCTAAAGGTAAGGTTGTGATCGCAAGCGCAAAAGGTGCTGCAATGTACGAACTGAGCCTTGAAAATTTAGAAGCAAAACAGCTTTCAGAAAACAGCAATCTCCATATTTATGACTTGGCGAGCAAATATTTTGTGAATGACAGAAAATCATCTGCCAATGTTTTTGCTAATCTTGATGTGTATCCTACAAAGGTTGATGAAGGCTTTATCTATGTGAATATTAATGATAAGAATATAAAAGGCAATCTTAAACTAAATATTTTTGATGTTTCCGGAAAATCCATTATGACTCAAAGATTGTCTGTAAAAGACGGAGTTTTGAATCAGCAGATTTATCTTAAAAATTTTGTGACAGGCTCTTATATTGCTAATATTACGGACGAATATGGAAAAACATTGCTGAATAAAAAAATTCTGGTAACAGAATAATTTAGATTTTTTCTCTGATTAAAAGAACCTTTTTTCAAATTTGAGAAAAGGTTTTTTTAATGAATATTGACATTGCAACCGTTTGTTTTTCAATTTTAAAACCTTATTTTTATCAAAAAATATATAGATGAAATTATATTTTAATGTTGGCTATCATACAAAGCCTGGTGAAAATCTGCGGTTGGTCATTGATGAAAATGAAAATAGTTCAAAAATCCACACCATGTTTTATACAGACGATGGATATTGGAAATGTGAAGTTGATTATTTTTCAAAATCAATTTCTTACAGATATCAGCTTGTAGATGACAAAAATTCGGTTCTAAGAGAAGAATTTGTTTTTCATGATCTTAATTTCCCGCATAATTACAAAGAGTTCTTAATTTTTGATGAGTGGAATAATAAAAATTTCCCTGAAAATTATCTTAATAATAAAGTTCTTTACAACAATCTCAATCAGTTTGTCCCCCAAAAGCTGACCGTTCTTAAAAAACATTCTCATTTATTCAGAATTGAAGCTCCGGTATACAATCCCGATTGGGAAATTGTAATTTTTGGAAATGCAGCTTCGTTGGGAAACTGGGATTACGAAAAAGTAGTTCATTTATCTCAGACCGATTTTGGGGTTTGGGAAACTTCAGTTGAGATTTCTGAAAATCATTTGATTCAGTACAAATATGCAATCTTTGATAAAGTACAGGGCAAAGTAATTGATGTTGAAACTGGTGAAAACAGATATACGCTTCCAAATCTCCAGAAAGATGTTCTTCAGGTTTCTGCCGATCATTATTTCAAATTCAGATCTTACCAAATGTATCATGCAGCGGGTGTTGCAGTTCCTGTTTTCTCTTTACGGAGTGAAAATGGTTTTGGAGTAGGTGAATTTTCTGATCTTAAAAAACTGGCAGAATGGGCAAGAGAAACTTCTTTGGGAATCATTCAGATTTTGCCTATTAATGACACAACCGCAAATTATTCGTGGACAGATTCTTATCCTTATGCAGCAGTTTCTGTTTATGCTTTGCACCCGCAATATATCTCTTTAGAAAATTTAGATTATGCTTTGCCTAAAGAATTAGTTGAAGAGTATAAAGGCGAAAAATCAGCATTGAACGCGTTAGAACTAATAGATTATGAGAAGATGATTTCCGGAAAATGGAAATATCTGAAAGCTGTTTTTACTGCCGGAAAAGATAAAATTTACAAAGACCGAAACTTTAAGAAATTCATTAAAGATAATGAATCCTGGCTTCTTCCGTATTGTGCGTTCTGTGTGTTGAGAGATAAATATAAAACTCCCAACTTTAATGACTGGAAGACGCATAAAAAATATATCGCCGGAAAAATATTACCTTTCTTTTCTGTAAAAAGTAAAGATTATGATGCTTCAATGCTTCATGCGTGGGTTCAGTTTCAACTACATAAGCAACTGAAAAATTCTGTAGACTATATTCATAGTTTAGGAGTTTCTTTAAAAGGAGATCTGCCAATTGGCATTTACAGACATTCTGTTGAAGCATGGACGGAACCGGAATTATTCGGAATGGATTTTCAGGCAGGAGCACCACCGGATCAGTTTACAGAATTGGGGCAAAACTGGGAATTCCCGACCTACAATTGGGAAGCCATGAAAGCTGATGATTACCAATGGTGGAAAAACAGATTCAAAGCATTGGAACAATATTTTGATGCAATGAGAATTGATCATATTTTAGGTTTTTTCAGAATCTGGAGAATGCCGGTTTCTGCAACTCAGGGTATTTTAGGATATTTTTATCCTGCGGTTCCGGTTGTTTTGGAAGAATTTAAGGCAAGACATATTCCTTTTAACCATGACAGATACTGCAAACCGTTTATTAATGATCAGATTCTTTGGAATTACTTCAATGAAGACAGCAGCAAAGCTTTAGACTTTATTCACAATAATGAAAATGGAACGTACAGTTTCAAAGAAGAATTTGATTCTCAAAGAAAACTTGCAGATCATTTTAAGAAAAAACCATTAGGAAATGCAAGAGTTGAAGAACAATTGATTTCACTCTGCGCCAACGTTTTATTTTTGTCGGAAGAAAGAGACGGACAGACTGTTTATCATCCGAGATTCAATGCTTTCAAAACAGAATCTTACAAATATCTTTCTGACTGGGAGAAAAGAGCAATCTACGAATTGTATCACGATTATTTCTTCAAGAGACAGGATTATCTGTGGCGTGAGAAAGCGATGGAAAAACTTCCTGTTATTTTAAATGCAACAAAAATGCTGATCTGTGGTGAAGATTTAGGAATGGTTCCTGATTGTGTTCCTGATGTAATGAATGAATTGGCAATTATTGCATTGAAAGTTCAGAGAATGCCTTCAGAACAGATTCTTTTCTACAATCCTAAAAATGCCGGATATATGAATGTAGTCACTGCATCTTCACATGACAGTTCTACATTGCGACAGTGGTGGAAAGAAGATCCGCAGCTTACACAGCAGTATTTTAACCAGCAGTTGATGCAATACGGAAAAGTTTCCGATCAGCTGGAGCCTCATTTGGCTGAAATCATTATGAAGCAGCATCTTTATAATGACGCAATGCTGGCTGTTTTTCCACTTCAGGAATTTTTGGCAACTGACGAAAAACTGACAAATCCGGCGATAGATAATGAAAGGATTAATAATCCTGCAGTGTTTCCGCACTATTGGCGGTACAGAATGCATTTAAATATTGAAAATTTAAAGGAAAATACATCATTTAATCAAAAAATTTCAAGTTGGATCAAAGATAGTGGTCGATCTTAATGAAAATAATTATATTGATTATCAGTTAATTAAAAAATATTACGAAAGAAGTTTTACCTTGAGGTTTAACTTCTTTTTTTTCTTTACATCAAAAAGACAAGAATGAGAGTTCTGAACATTTAACCAATTAATGCTTATAGAAATGAAAAAAATACTTTTGGGATTTGCTTTGACTTTGTCGACTTTGTCGTTTGCTCAGCAATATCCAAACAACGGATACAATGATGGCTACGGAGATAATGATGGCTATTATTCTGATCAGGACGATCAAAATTATTTCCCGGACGATTATTATTACAATTATCCACAGGATTATTACCCGCAGGATTATTACCAGAGCTATTATAATGATTATAGGAATAGTATCGTTAATATCAACTGGAATGTATTCTTTCAGCAAAACAGACTCAACCGTTGGCAAATCGACCAGATTTTATATCTGAATAATCTGTACTCAAGTTTTTCTGCATGGAATAACTTTTACAGATACAACCCAGACAGATGGTATTATGACAGATTCTATGCAATTGAAAGAATTTTAGGGCCAAGAGTATTTGTAGTTTTTCAAAATAATTACTACCGCAGACAAAGTCCGGTTGTTTATTTTCAGAATTACAGAAGAACATATTACACGTCAAGATTTAGGGTAATGCCTCGTTACAGAAATGTGAATATTAATATTTACAGAGTTGACAGAAACAGTTTCAGGAGAAATGATAATCCTACATTAAGCGTGGTAAGAAATTCAGGATTCAGAAACGGAAATAATAATAATTCCGGTGGATTCAGGAATCAGAATAATGCTGTAAGAGGAAATAATGGAAACAGCGGAGGATTCAGAAACGACAGTGGAGTAAGAAGCGATAATGGAAATAATGGAGTGAGAGGAAATGATCATGGAGGCGGATTCCGAAATAATACCAGAACACCTGAAACTGGCGGAGGCAGAATTGCTACTCCGAGAACTGAAAATAATGGAACAAGAGGAAATGGTGGTTTCAGATCTCAGCAAAGAAGTGAAAGTGCAGGTCCGAGAATCCAAAACAGTACTCCGAGACAACAGAATAACAGAAATGAAGGAAGAAGTTCCGGAGGATTTAGAAACAGTTTAGTGAAAAATTAATAGTTATTTTCATATATTATATTTGAGTGGTGTGGAGATCGGGTGTTATTGCCTGATCTCTTTTTATTTTTAATAATTATTAAAATATTAATATAAAAATTTAACAATATTTGTGAATTTGTTATTTAACTTTCATTAAAAATGCATATCAAACAGATATAACAAACCAATTAATTTAAAACAAAATGAAAAAATTAGTACTGGCAATAGCATTTATCGGAATGGGAAGTTTTGCAATGGCTCAACAAGTTCCGCAAGATAAAAAAGTGAACAGGGAAGAAATGAAGCAAAAGATGCAGCAAAAAGAACAGGAAAGAATGGCTGAAATGCAGAAAGAGCTGAATCTTAACCAAAGTCAGATAGCGCAGATTAAAGATCTTCATGAAAAAAGGAAATCGGAAATGAAGCATGACTTTGAAAAAAACAAAGAACAAAGACAGGCTAAAATGAAAGAAATGAAGGCAAAAAGACAGCAGATGGATGATGATATGAAGAAGATTCTTTCGCCGGAGCAATACGATAAATGGCAAGCCGGAAGAAAAGCAAAAATGGAGCAGAGAAGAGCGATGATGAAAGAAAAAGGAATAAGAGGAGAAGGGAAAATGAGACATGGTGGTTTCAAACCTGCTCCTCAATCCCAAGTAAACTGATGGTTTATAATTTTGATTTTTTAATGTTATTAGGGTAGAAGCAATTCTGCCCTTTTTATATTAAATCTAAATATTGCCAAAACTTTTCGTTTACCCTTTTAATATGTATTTTTGAATATAAATTTTTTATTATGGTTAGCGAAAAAATTGCACAGTTAATTAACGAACAAATAGCTCACGAGCAATATGCTGCTCAATATTATCTTTCTATGTCTGCATGGTTTTCTGCAAAAGATCTTGATGGAATTGCCAATTATTTCAGAGTTCAGAGCAAAGAAGAATTGATGCACGCAGATAAAATGTTTGACTATCTGAATGACGTAGGTGGTGAGATCATCATCGGTGAAATCGCAAAACCGCCACACGTTTTCGAAAATGCAGTTGATATTTTTGAGAAAGCTCTTGAACACGAGAAGAAAGTGACAAAAAGTATTTTTAACATCGTAAAAAATGCAAACGACGAAGGTGATTTTGCAACAACTTCATTTTTACAGTGGTTCATCAACGAGCAGGTAGAAGAGGAAGCGAGCGCCTCACAGTACGTAACTAAAATCAAAATGGTTTGTGATAATCCGTCTGCATTGTATCTTTTTGACCAGGAATTGGCAACGAGAGTTTTTGTTCCGGATACGAAAGCTTAATTTTTTTGAATGGGATATAATTTCGGCGGCACCAAAGGTGCCGCCGAAACTTTTGTATAAGATAAAAACTAAAAATAATTTTCCCAAAACCAACTACTAGATGGAATATCATTTAGTTTCTTTTGGATGTTCTTATCATTTCTAATTAAATTTTTCAATTGTTTCTCACTTAAATTTCCCAAAATAGGAATCGATGCATACAGCCTATTTATATAAACATCATTTTTTAAGTATAGTACTAAAAAAGTTTTCCCTTTATGAGTTTCTGCTTCTTTTAAAACTAAGTTTCCTATATCGCATTTAGATTTATAGAGGTTTTCTTTAACTTTAAATATATAGACAAAATTAAATCCTGTTCCTCTTCCATAACCTTCAATTTTCTCAACTTTTCCAATGGCATATTCTGCTTCTGATCTATATAATCTTTTATATTTGTTTATAAAATAATAATCAGAGAGTACAAGACTAATTATTAAAATTATCCAAAAATAAACGTGATATCTCCTTATATAATTAATCATCTACAAATAAATCAACTGCGTTTTCAAAACCTTCATTCCCAAACTTTCCAGCACAATTTTGTAGGTTTCAATCTGTTTTTCGTTCTTTTCAGATTCCTGTCCGGTTTTAAAATCTACAATAATGTAGCCTTCAATACTTTTCAAAATACGGTCGGGTCTGTAAATCTTACTGATTCCTCTTTCGGAAATCATGATGTCTTTTTCATTAATTACTTCCCATTTTTCGTCAAAAAATTCAGAATGTTTATTGATGATCTCTTGTAAACTCTTGTAAATTTCTTCCTTTTCATCTAAAGTGATCTGCCCTTCCAAAACATAGCTTTCCAGGACTTTGTGAATATCTTTTTCAGTATTTATTTTTGAAAGCAACTCATGTACGAAAATTCCGGTTCGTACCTTTTTATTTCGCTCCTGGTACGTTTTTGAAGGCGTTGCTATTTTTATCGAAGTGCTTTTTTCGTGCTTGTTATTCAGATTCTGAATGTCTTTCGTTTTGTAAGATGAGCTTTTATGTTTGCTGTGTTTCTTCAGCATTTCAGGATATGTTTCGTACAGATCAAATTCATCAAGCTCCTGAGTGTTTTTCGACTGAATAAATTCTAAAATCTCAAGGTTATTGGATGTTTTATTGGCTTTTTGGAGATAAAAGAAGAGCTGTTCTACAGGTCTGGTCGTTGCTACATATTGCAGGCAAAGTCGGTCCACGAAGTTTTTGTAAGAATTGATTTTATTAAATTTTTCAATCTCCGGATCGTAGGCTTCAAGACTTTTATTAAACTGATTGATGTTCACTGATTTTAAAGCTTCATCGCCGTCTGTATCAAACCAATTGTTAAACTGACTGTCAGAATTTTTATTTTCCAACGGAATAAATACAATAGGAAATTCAAGTCCTTTTGCTTTATGAATTGTCATGATCTGAATGGCATCAATATTTTCCGAAGCCTGAATGGTGTGCTTAGAAGCTTCTTCGTCCCAATACTTTAGAAATTCCTTCGTACTTGCACCTGCATTTTGGGTGAAATTGAAAAGCATTTCCAGGAAATTTAAAAGAAAATCGGTTTCTTTGTTTTCGACGGCGAATTCGTTGATGTAATATTCAACGAAATTGTAGAGATTAAATTTTGGGAAATTATCCTGTTTTAGTTTTAAACCATATTTATTTTGAATAAATTCTAAAATTTCTTCGTGTGAGGCAATCGCCAGAATTTCTTTTATGTCTAAGCTAAAATCGGTCATCGTAATTCTACCCAAACGGTTCAGGTAAAACATCAGCATAATCAGATGAGGTTTGTTCTTCGGATTGGTTTCCCACCTTAAAAAATGAATCACAGCCTGTAAAGTATTAGACAATTCTAAAGTCAGACCTTTATCGGAAATGGTTTTAATATTGGTAGATTCACCTTTATAATTGACTTTCAGATTCCCTAATTTCTGGGAATAACTGAAAATATCAAAGTTCCCACGACACAAAATTGTGATGTCAGAAAATCTGAATCCGTTATCAAGGCATTCCTGAATGTCTTTTTGCATTCTGTCGGAAACATCATTGTAAAAATCTTCTTTCGTGAGATTTTCAATAAGATTTACTTTTACTCTGCCATCAATCTTAGATTTTGAATTTTGCTCAGCATCAATTCCAAAAATATTCTTATGCTCTTCTTCTAAATCATTTGAATGAAATTGATACAGCTCATTATTAAACTGGACTATGTTTTTTGCACTTCGCCAATTGTCTTTCAGAACTAACAATTCAGCTTCTTTGGGTGAAATTTCTTTTTTGTTGATAATATCAAGCATCAGTTTGCTCTCACCACCACGGAATCTGTAGATACTCTGTTTCGGATCGCCTACCAAAGTGAAAGAAGTATTGTCCGTAGAAACACTGTGATCTCTCAGCGGAACAAAATTCTGCCATTGCAGCTCTGAAGTGTCCTGAAATTCATCAAAGAAATAATGCTGAAACTGAGAACCCACTTTTTCATAAATAAAAGCAGAAGGTTCGTTTTTCAAATTTTCGTTGATCAGAATATTGAATTTTGAAAGTAAAACCAAATCGTTTTCTTCTTCAATTTTTTTTAACTCATCCTGAATGTCTTTGTTAACTTTTAGCGGAAGCAACGCAGAAAGAATTTTTTCCTTTTTTTGAGTTTCAATAAATAAGAGAATTAACTGCATTCTGTTCGCCAAAAGTTGGTCGAGAATTTCAAAAATCTCAGTTTCTTTATGTTTAGACTTTGCTGCAGCTCCTTTTTGGATATTATTTAATGCACTTTCTTCATTAGTCGGAAACGGAAATCCCGGTCTTTTTTTGTTGTAGAAATCCAAAATCTTCGTGAAAAATCCACCAATCCCATTTTTTCCCTGAGAGAAATCTTCAACATCAATATTTCTTGATTTGAAAAGCTCAATTGATTGTTCTGCAATTTCTACAGAACGTTTTTTGTTGGAAACAATTTCTTTACGAAGCGTATTTTTGATGTCTTCATATTTGCTGTCGTCAAAACTTTTATTGTTTTTAAGATGCTCGTAATGAATGTCTTTTACAAATTCTTTTGCAGAATCGTAAAGGTTTTTATTTAAATTAATTCTTTCATTATTATCAAGACTATAATCTACATAATCCATAAATGAATTGGAAATGCTGTCATTTTCACCAATCTGATCCAACATTTTATCAACGGCTTCAATTAAAAATGGTTCAGCATCAATTTCAAGATTGAAATTTTTAGCTAAACCCAGCTCATAAGAAAAACTTCTTACCAATCTTGAATTAAAACGGTCAATTGTCCCAATGTTTAAGGTAGAGTAGTTGTGAAGAACATAATCCAATAATTTTTTGGATCTGAAATGAAGTTCGTCAATCGTGATTTTTAAGCCTTCATTTTCAAATGCAGTCTGAATATTTTTTAAATCGGCATTTTCAGCATAATTTTCAGCGGTAAAATTTCCCAGCCAAGACAAAATTCTTTCTTTCATTTCATTCGCCGCTTTGTTGGTAAATGTCAATGCCAGAATATTACGGATCGAATGTTGTTGATAAGGATGTCGTAAACAGATCATCAGAAGCCTCTGAACGAGCGCATACGTTTTTCCGGAACCGGCTGAAGCGTTGATGACTGTGTAAGAATTCTGCATGATGAGGAAAAAGAATTGGGACTGCAATTTAATTAAAATTTAATTGGAATTTTAACATTATCCGACCGGTTTTTAACAGTTTAAAAAAGAAAATTTCCAAAAAATGTATTAAAAGCGTTAACTGTGGTTAAACTTCTCATATTGTATAAAAATTACTTTAGTTTTGCTCTATAAAACGATATTCCGTGAAATGTAAACTACTCTTTATCTTATCTTTATTTTTCTTCGTAAGTATTAATGCCCAGGAATTTATTTTTGGGAAAGTAACTTCTGAAGATAATTTGGAAATTCTTGATGTTACAGTGATCAATATTCGTACAGATGAGCGGGTTATGACCAACCGTGATGGTCATTTTATGATTTCCGGAAGACAGGGTGATAATCTTCGTTTCATCAAAAATGGTTACGATAGGATCAGTACAACCATTACTAAAGAGAATATCGTTTCACCTATCAATATTAAAATGATAAGATCTGCACAATTGATTGATGAGGTCGAAATCAGAAAAGCTTTGACGGGAGATTTGAAAGTCGATACCAAAACGTTGAATCCGCCACAGAAAGTAGAAAAACTCAAAAGTGATTTAGCGGTTTACATTAAGCAAAAATCTGATCCCAGAATTCTTGCAGCGAGACCCGGTGAATTTGTACAGCCAAAAGGACAGGGATTTGCTATTGGAAAAGTGAAAAACAAATGGGATGATGTAGACTTTATGAACTATTTGGTAACTGCTCTTGGATATCAATATTTCAATAACTTAAAAATAGAAAATTCTCAGGTTCAGCATTTTATTTATTACGTTTTGGCAGGAGGATTTGAACGAAAAAGTATTCTCAAATACGGGTTTATCAGTGATGCAGATTTGATGAGATTTCAAAGAGCGGTTTTAGGCAGAATTTCCACTTACAAAGCACCACAAGCACAAAAATAAGAGGTGATGAAGTCTTATTTTTCCAAAATATTTTTTTTGATTCTTGTTTCCGGTTCTTTTCATTTCATGTTTTCACAACAGAAAATTTTAGGTAAAATACTGAGCGAAAACGATATGGTTATCAGTAATGTTTTGGTGGTCAATGTTTCAAACGGTCAAAAAACATACAGCGATGCTGCCGGAAATTTTACTATTGAAGCTTCTGTAAATGACGAAATCAGATTCTCAAAAACGGGATATGAAAGATCTTCTAAGAAAGTTTTAGATTATGAGTCATCTTTAAATATTATTTTAATCAGAATTCCTGAAGAAATACAAGAAGTCGAAATTCTGAATCTGAGTGGAGACTTAAATAAAGATTCTAAACGACTTACCAAAGAAGATAAAGTTGCCAAATTGCAGAAAGATATTGGACTTCCAAAACCGCCGGAAGTAGCGAGAGAAAAAGCTCCGGAACTTTCTGATGCGTTTGTTATTGGTTTTCCGATGGCGGCAATCAATATAGATGCTCTGTACAAAGTTATAAGCGGTGATGCTCGTAGAATGAAAAATTTGTACAAATTTGAAGATTTGCAAAGGCATTTAAAATGGGTTGTAAGTAGACTTGATACCGAATATTTTACAAATCAGGGAATTTCTGAGAATCAGATTCGCGAGTTTTTACAATTTGCTTTTCTCGAAAATCCAAGGACTTTAGATTTTGTAAAAGCAAAAAATATCAACGGAACAGTTTTTGAAATTGAAAGAGTGATTCCTAAATATATTGAAAGGGTGAAGTCTCAAACAAAGAATAGCATGAAATAACTTTAGTGATAAACCACATCGTAAATCTCATCTTTCAACTCGTTGAGATTTTCAGGCTTATAATTTGCTAAAAGCCACAATTCTAGAGGTTTTTTTCCTTCACCGTAACTTGGCTGAATGTACATTTCGTCAATCAGATAAAAACCATTTCTTTGGTAAAATGAGAAACGTCGTTGAGAATCATCATTCAGATGCTGTGGTTCTATTTCCAAAATGATTTTCGGATGATTTTTAAATAAATAATCTGTAATGTGTGAACCCAATTTCTGATTTCTAAATTCAGGAAAAACCTCAAAATGCTCTACGAAAATAAAAGAACCCAGCTCCCAAAGAATAAGATAACCAATATTTTCAGTTTCATTCAAAACGGAAATTACTTTTACCTGCGGATGCTCAAATAAACGCACAAATTTGTACCAGTCACGCCTTTCATCTTCGGGAAAACTCGAAGCGTAAGAATCGTAAATTTGCTGAACTCGGTAATCTTCAGGCGAAGTAATCTGTAAAAATTCCATAATTATAAATCAAAAACGCTGGGTCTTCTGGTGATGAAAATGTCTTTGATCCAAAGTGTAAAAGCGAGTCCCAGATAAATCAAAAAGAAAAAACCGGCTGTTGCAAAAGTAGAATAGATAAAGAAAACCCGGAGTTTAGAAACCGGAATTCCCAATTTAGCGCCCATTCTTGTGAGTACTCCAAACCATTCTCTTTCCATCTTATGACGCAGATTATCAAACATGATTGTCTTCTTTTAAAATGTTAAATCCTATGCTGCAATTTAAGCAATTTTTTGCTGTGCAGTAATTTTTGTAATGATAAATCAAGCTTTGAGTCTGCAGTGCAGTTTTAATTTTTAAGCCTAAATTTTTCCAGCCATCAATAACTGTATTTTTTTCGGCCGGTAATTCTTTATAAAATGCCAGAATTTCGTCTGCAATTTCTTCATTATGATGTTTATGGTAAGTATATTTTAAGGGTAAAATACTGTTAAGAATAATCAGTTCGATGAAATCTTTAGTTAAAATTTTCGGTTGATCGACAGGCGAAATCTTTCCAAAATTAAAGTGATTGTCCCAATAATCTGATGCTTTTATATTGCTGAAAATCCCTATCAGTTCATCGGAACTTTTAGAATTGATCATCTTTGAAAACAAATTTTGATGTCGATGATAAAGATCCGCCAATTGTGACAACCGAATGGTTGGAAAGTTGGGTGGTCGTAATCTCAGGAATTTAGGACGAATCATCAAATCAGGAATGTTATATTTTGTCCGTAAAAAATCAAATTCTCTTTTCCAGATTTTCATCTGCTCATCTGCGGGGTTTTCAAGCCATCCTGAAATTCCGAAAATCAAAGCTTCGAGTTGAGTTTTGCTCTGCCTGATTTTATTGAAAACGGTAAAGTCAATGCTTTCTGCCATCTGTTTAAACAGATGCGCATTCACTTTGAGTCCAAAAGAGTAGGCAAGACTGTGAAAAAGAACGGCTTCGTAATTATTCTTGTGAATCTCTAAATTTTTTTCAAGCTCTGAAGATTTTTCTTCAAGCTTTTTCAATAAACTTTCTTCGTAAAAATGAACCGGAATTTTATTGGGATTAAACAGGTCTTCACACGGAATAAGCTGAGTGTCTCTCAACAAAATCTCATATCTTCCAAAAATAGTTTCGTCAATATGATTTCTCAATTCAAGTGTCGAAATATTTTTATATTTAAATTCTTCGATGTCTGCGTCATTTTGATAAACCACATGCAGAATGATGTTTTGATAATTGGGATCTTGCGAATGCTGATGAAAAATCCAGTCAGATGATTTTACATGAAGTTCGATATTTCCTGCTAAAATTACATTATTGATTTTAATTTTAGCCATCAGAAAATCAGGTCCGGAATCTGTATTCCAAGTTCCAAAATCTAAAATTTCAATAGGATTTCCTTCAAGATCTTTGAAGTTATAATGAGTAAATACTTTAAAATTCCACAGGTATTGTAGTAATTTCTCGTTCATCGGTTGTGTTTTTTTACACGAATGTATGAAAAATTTGAATTTTAAATATTGCTTACCTTGAAATTCGGAAAATATTTGAGTTTCCATTTCCGGAAAGTTTTCTGCACCCTCGCAATACGTTTTCTGCAACGTTGCATTCCTGCAAGAAGCTTTCGGAAAATTGGCAATTAAAAAAAACCCTTTCAGCGTTTTAAACGCTGAAAGGGTTTATTGGCTAAATATAATTACGATGTTTTAAGCTTTAGAAAATTCCTTATCAAAGTTGGCAATCGTGGTTTTATACATTTCCTCGTAAATAGGAAGAATATTTTTCAGATCAAATTTTATTGCCTGTTCTTTGGCGTTGATCTTCATTTGAGTTAATAGTTCGTCATTGCTGAGAAGCTTGATCGTATAGTTGCTCATGGCTTCCACATTTCCGATTTCTGCTAAAAATCCTGTCTCACCCTGAATATTGACTTCAGGAATCCCACCTGCATTGGAGCTGATAACAGGCGTATTGGCTGCCATCGCTTCAAGAGCTGCCAAACCGAAACTTTCCTGCTCGGAAGGAAGCAGAAATACGTCAGACAACTGTAAAATTCTGTAAAGATCATTTACTTTGCCCAGAAGACGGATTTTTGAGATCAGTTCGGGGTTTTCTTCCAGAAACTGATTTACTTTTTCCATATCCGGACCTTCGCCGATGATGATCAGCTTAGATTTAACTTTCTTTTCGACACTTTTAAAAATCTGAAGAACTTCTTCCACACGTTTTACTGGTCTTAAATTGGAAACGTGAATCAGGATTTTTTCGTCAGGACTCGCGAATTGTGTTCGCTGGCATTCATTGCAGTCATCAAATTCAGAATTGTCGATGAAATTGGTGATCACCTGAATCTCTTTTTTGATATTGAAAAACTGAAGCGTATCTTTTTTAAGACTTTCGGAAACCGAAGTAATGGCATCTGATTGATTGATTGAAAACTCCACCGCATGTTTGTAACTCGGATGTTGCCCTACCAAAGTAATATCGGTTCCGTGAAGTGTTGTTACTAAAGGAATATCGTTATTGTCTTCTTTCAACATTTGCTTTGCTGTAAACGCTGCATAAGCATAAGGAATTGCATAATGCGCATGAAGTAAATCGAGCTTATAAAGATTCACAACACGGTAGATCATCGAGCTTAGCGCAATATCATAAGGCTGATACTGGAAAAGCGGATAGGTCTGAACATTTACTTTGTGAAAGAAAATATTGGGATTGGTGATATCTAATCTCGCAGGAAGTGCCGAACTGATGAAGTGCACCTCATAGCCTTTATTGGCGAGAGACATCCCGAGTTCTGTTGCCACGATTCCGCTTCCGCCGTATGTTGGGTAGCAAAGTATGCCTATTTTCATTTGTTATTTGGTTGTATTTTGGTTTGAGTTACAGTTCTTTTCGTAATATTCAAGAAGAACACTAACTTTATGATCTTTGATTTCTAAATTTTCACTTTCAAAATCAGTTACCAACTGAGGGCATTTATCTTTAAAGAAATTTTTCACGTGTCTTTTGACTATATTTTTTTTATTGGGCGTCCATGTGCTATTAATAAAATAGATCATGGTTGGTTTGTCATTTTTATATTGAAAAAAATAATTTGTAAGAGTAGAAGGTGTTACTGTATAATAGTATCCGTTATTTTTTATGCCTCCGTCATAGCTGTCAGAAACATACATTGAAATTTCTCCGCTGGATATTTTTCTCATCCAGTTGTATTCAGTTTTCGCATTGTCCGAACCTTGATAATAATTAAATTCTTTTAATTCTAAAGTAATAATCTCTCCCGTTTTTTTATCAGTATATTCCACTTTATCTAGCAATTGCACTTTTATTTTTTCTTTTTTCTGTGTATCATCGTCTTTAAATAAAAGTTTGGTTTCGCCATTTAGCGCTGCATCAGCTTTACCTTTTCTAGTTGTACCATCAAGATAAAACAGGGTGGCTGTAAAGTTTTGTGCTGCAAAATGGTGAGCGAATGCCATTAGAATGATTGTAAGAAATTTAAGATTTGTTTTCATCAGTAGGTTTGTTTTGTTTATTTTTTAGTTACAACTTCTAAAGTGATTCCCATTCCGGGTTTAAGTTGATCATTAACAACAACCGGAAGTTTTCCCCAGATTTTTGTCTTCCCATTGATGGCGTTTGCGGTTGCGGTCATTGAGTCATCATTATTTTCGTAAGATACTAAAACGGTAGAAACTTTAGATAAATCAATATCTTTTAAAGCATAAGCGCTTCCAAAAACATTTAAAATCACGTTTTGATTTTTAGTTAAATCTGCCAAAACTTTTTTTGATTCTGCTGAAATTTTATAAGGTTTGTACGCCGTGGAATTGTCTTTATGAAAACCAACAATTACCGTGGAATTTGCCGGAATGCTATTGATCTCCGAGGCTTTTTTAATAATCACTGTGGAATTTAAATTCAATTGATCTGCAAAAGTCTGGTAAGGCGCTTCCTCCAACGGAATGTAATAACAAGTGTTTTTACAGTTTAAAGGGAGTAGTTTCTGTTCGTCTTTTATTAACGTTAAGGCATTTGAATAAAGATTTTGCACCAATGTTTTGTGAGAATCATTGTTAATATCCTGATTTATATTCTCAGGATTTTTTGCAGTGTATTGATTTAGACCTAAATAGTATTTAGTGAGTAAAATTTTCTTTACGCTTTCTTCCACTCTTTTTTGTGAAATTTCACCATTGTCAATTGCTTTCTGGATCAGTTTTTTACCTTCCGCAACTCCCTGAGAGAAAAGCATAATGTCATTTCCTGCCTTGAAAGCTAAGGCATCCAGTTCGCCAGGTTTATATTTGTTGGCAACTGCTCCCATATTCAGAGCATCTGTTATAATTAAACCCTTGTAGCCTAATTTTTCTTTCAATAAACCTGTGATGATATTTTTTGAAACCGAAGCGGGAATTCCTTTTTCTGATTCTAAGCTGGGAACGTAAAGATGTGCAACCATCACACCTCCTATTCCTTTGTCCATTAAAGCTTTGAAAGGTGCTAATTCCACTGAATTCAATCTTTCTAAGTTGTGTGAAACCAACGGAAGATCAAGATGTGAATCTGTACTTGTGTCACCATGTCCCGGAAAATGTTTAATCGCTGCTAAAATATTATTATCCTGCAAGCCTTTTGAATAGGAGAGGGCAGATTGTATAACATTAGGAACTTCTGAACCAAAACTTCTGTTCCCGATAATCGGATTGTTTGGATTGGTATTTACATCTACAACGGGAGCAAAATCCCAATTGATGCCCATTCTTTTGCAATCTTCAGCGATTTTTGTTGCCATCTGATAAATCAAATTCTTATCTTGGATCGCTCCTAAAGTCATCGCCCAGGGAAATTTATGAGCTGTCGCAATTCTTTGAAAAATTCCCCACTCAGCGTCCATCCCAATCATCAATGGAACTTTAGATTTTTGCTGAAATTCATTAACTAAATTGATTTCTCTCGCAGCATCATCCTGCATGAGAATCAATCCGCCGATCTTATCGTTGAGAACAATATTTCTTACCTGATTGATATGGTTTTCATCTTTGTTGGTATAAAGAGCAACAATAAAAAGCTGTCCCAGTTTTTCGTCCTGTGAAAGAGAGTTGTAAGTTTTGTCAACCCATTGCTGGGCTTTCTTCTGATCTGAATGAGAAATGTTTTTCGGCTGATATTGTGCTGAAAGTTGTGAACTTATAAACAGTGTAAAAATGAGTAATTGAAGCGCTACTTTGTTCATAATTTTGAATAAGAACAAAAATACAATTAAAAAAAACAGCAGAAACAAAGTTTTTGAGTTTTTTGGTATATGTTTTGATTCGGCTTAGTTACTAAATAATATTTAAATTAATTCCAATGAGAAAAATTATTCCAATTTTAACCTTAGCTTTTGCTGGTTTATTCATATATAGCTGCGATAATGATGATGAAGTTGTACAAACAGAACAAATTGTTTTAACAGTAAGAGACGTTACAGGAACATTCAATACAAATAATGGTTTTCAGATAGAGCAAGGCTTAACGTTACAGTCTGCTGATGCAGTGCTTGTGTATAGAAATATTAATTCCAATACAAACAACAATACTCCGGTTTGGCAACTTATTCCCAAGACTTATTATTTAGATGATGTTCAGAATTTTCCGGTAGGAAGAGAATTAGATTATAACTTCGATTTCACTACACAGGATGTACAGATCAGAACAGAGGCTAATTTTAATCAGTCTAGTCAGATTACAAGCGGAGAAACAAGCCAGTTTTTGACTAATCAGACTTTTAGAATTGTACTGCTTCCTGCGGTTTCAGGTAAAAGTGCAAATGCTGTAGACAAAAATGATTATAATGCGGTAATCAAATATTACAATATTGACGATTCAAATGTAGTCAATACCAAAATAAATTAAGAATATATCTTTTCAGTTTTTATAATTAAGAAAGCTCCGGAAATTTTTCAGGAGCTTTTGCTTTATTTAACTATAAATCAATTCTTATTCGTCCAGAAGATGTCCGAAATAATCCTTTTTGGTTTGTAAATATCCACGGCTTGAGTCGTTAGCAGGAATCTGTAAAGGTATTCTTGAATTTAAATTCACATTGCTTTTTTCAACAAATTTTACCTTTTCAGGATTGTTGGTTAAAAGATTAATGTTTTTAACTTCTAAAATATTAAGAATCTCAATTGCAACACCAAAATTTCTGTCATCAGCAGGTAAGCCTAATTCTAAATTGGCAGCAACGGTATCAAAACCTTTCTCCTGAAGAGAGTAAGCTTTGAGTTTATTAATAATTCCTATATTTCTTCCTTCCTGGCGAAGGTAGACAATAATTCCGCCATTCTCTTGCATATATTTCATAGCTGCGTCAAGTTGCTGTCCGCATTCACACTTCTGAGAATGGAAAACTTCACCTGTAATGCATTCTGAATGAAAACGTACATTGACGGGTTTGGAAAAATCTGTATTTTCTGCGATGATCGCCATGTGTGGCATCCAATCGGTAGATTCTTCAGAAAAGGCTATCATTCGGAAATTGCCGTGCTCTGTAGGAACATTTGCTTCCGCCTGAATTTTTATCATTTAATTATCGGTTATTTTTTACTGTTTATTGAATCTTCGATAAAGGTAACATTCGTTTTTAATCTTACCAAATATCTGTTCAGCACTGCATCATCATCTTTGTTTAGATATTTTCTGAGTTTCTGAATTTTTTTGTAAGACTTTTCTAAGCTTTCAAGAGTTTTGTTCTTCCCCGAAACATTCCCGGAATCTATTGCATACAGATAATTCTGTAATGTATATTTTAAAGAACTTATTTCCTCGTTTACGGCAGTATTTTTTAATTTAGGAAAACTGGAAATCAGATTGGTAATTTCGGCAGCGTTTGCGTTTTCGCTAATATTGATAGAAAAACTATTGATTCCAGTTTCAGACTCGCTTTTTTTCGCTTCACTGTAGAAACCATTGGACAGGGGAGAAACATTAGGTTTTTCTGTAGCGCAGGAAGTGATGGTTAAAATAAATAGTCCGAAAAAGTATAATCGTTTCATTTTGGCTCCTTTTGATAAAGGATTGGGTTAAGACTTTCATCATTGTACATTTTCATCTGTTTGTACACTTTCATCTTAACATCACCGTTTTCAATATCAGTAAGCAATTGACTTATCGACGTAGACAAATCTTTTTTCTGATCCAGAAGAACATCAAGTTTTTTCTGACAATTCAGCCTGTGTTCTTCAGAAGCAGATTCCCTTTTAGCTTCCAAAGACATATGATAGACTTTGAGTGCAAGTATTGATAATCTGTCAACTGCCCAAGCGGGAGTTTCAGTATTTATCTTTGCATTAGTTTTTGGAGTAATATCTTTATATTTATCTAGAAACCAACTGTCTATAAACTCAACCAAATCTGTTCTCTGTTGATTGGAAGCGTCAATTCTTCTCTTCAGCTTAAGAGCTTCTACAGGATCTATGTTTTCGTCTCTTATTATATCTTCAAAATGCCATTGAACGGTATCAATCCAGTTTTTAGCATACAAAATTCGTTCCAAACTTCCATTTGGAAATGTGTTATTTATAGGAGTATCAACATTGTCTAAAACATGGTAGTCTTCAATTGATGTATTGAAGACCTTCCAGGCTGTTTCGGTAAAATTCATTTTTATCTTAGAATTTAGTTGCTGGGATTATTTGTTGTTGAAGAAGACTGATTATCAGTTTTTGGAGCTGGCTTGTCTTCTTCTTTTACAGCATCTTTAAATTCTTTGATTCCCGATCCCATTCCTCTCATCAGTTCAGGAATTTTTTTTCCTCCGAAAAGTAACAGAAGAATGATCGCAACGATCAGGATATGTTGCCAAGATAATGACAGTATTGTAAGTGTATACATCTCTAAAATTTTTACAAAGTTAATATTTTTAATTGGATAGCCAACCTAATGGATCTACCGGCGTGTCACCTCTCCAGATCTGGAAATCTAAAGTGAATGACCCATCAAAATCCTGTGCAACTGTACCTACAGAAGTTCCGGCAGATACCTGCTGACCTTTTGAAACTGTATTATTGCTGAGATTTGAATAAATAGAGAAATAATCTCCATGCTTTATCAAAACTGTTTTCGTGCCATCTGCAGCCGGCATTACTGAAGAAACTGTTCCCGGAAATACAGCTTTTGCATTAGTACCTTTTGCTACAGAAATTTTAATTCCGTTATTTTCTTCTACAATATTTTTAAATACGGGATGCGGTTGTCTTCCAAAACGGTGAGTAATCGTCCCATAAGCCGGCATTGCCAGTCTGCCTTTGTTTGCTGCAAAACTGTTTCCTGCCGATGTCGAAACACCGTAATTGGTCATTGCTTTTGTTTCAGCAGCTTTTTTATCTGCATCTGTCTTCTTTTCTAATGCTGCTTCTGCCGCTTTTGCTGCTGCTAGTTTGTTAGCGGCTTCTCTTGATCGCAGTGCAGCGTCATCAGAAGCTTTTTTAGCAGCCAATTTTCTTGCTTCATCTCTTGCATTAGATTCGCTTCTCGCTGCTTCTTCATTTCTCTTTCTCTCGTCTTCAGCTCTTTTGGCTGCAAATTCAGCAGCTTTTTTGGCTTCAGCTTCAGCTAACTTCCTTTCTCTTTCTAATGCTTCAGCTCGTGCTTTATTTTCTGCGTCTATTCTTGCTTTTTCCCTGTCAGCAGCTATTTTTGCCAAACGGATTTTTTCTGCTTCCGCTTTTTTACGGGATTCTTCTTCCGCTTTTGCTCTACGAATTTCTTCTGCAATAATAGATCTTATTTGTCCTTCCAATGCTTTCGACTGACTTTGTTTCTGTCTAAGTTCACCGGCAAGTTTGGTTTCATTCTTTTTAAACTCATTTACCAACTGCTCTTTCTGGGCTCTTTCAGCACTGATCGTAGTAAGATCTTTTTGCTGATTAATCAGGAGGTTTTCTTTTTCAACAGCAGATTTTCTTTTCTTTTCAACAGACCTTTTTAGTTCAACAGCGGCATTTGTAATTTCTGCTGCTTTTTTATCCTGATAATCAGAATACTGTTTTAAATACTGCACTCTTCTTAATGCTTCACCAAAACCTTTTGAGGAAAGAATGAATGTCACCTTATTCTGTACCCCCTTATTTTTATATGCATTGACTAAAACCTGAGCGTAGTTTTTTCTTAATACGGCTAGCTCACGATTCTGTCTGTTGATTTCAAGCTGACGAAGATAGATTTCGTCTTCGATAAATCTTTTTTCTTTCTGTGTATTGTTATAAACTTTTTCTCTTAAAGCTAATTTCTGATTTACACTTGTAAGATATGAGATTGAAAGTTTAGACTCATTTCTTGTTTTTGCTAAGTCAGCATTTATTTTTGCAATTTGTTTTTTAAGCTCGGCATTTTGTTGCTGCAACTGCTCTTTCTTTTGCCCAAAATGCAACGAGAACAGCAAAATTCCTATTAAAAAGCTAAATTTTTTAATCATTTAATCTCAATTTTCTTATAATTGGCTGGAACTGAATAAGGTGTTTCCATTTTAGTGAAGCCAAATTTCGTATTTTCCAGTAAAATCTGACTTGTTTTTGAGCCTTTTATAATTATTTTAAC
The DNA here is from genome assembly GCF_058310155.1 of Chryseobacterium sp. DT-167. Classification (NCBI taxonomy): domain Bacteria; kingdom Pseudomonadati; phylum Bacteroidota; class Flavobacteriia; order Flavobacteriales; family Weeksellaceae; genus Chryseobacterium; species Chryseobacterium sp. DT-167. The sequence continues at coordinate 54,429 of NZ_JBZEEQ010000012.1, forward strand.
ACTTTGCGGCAATCTGAGATTATTGTCAAAGCCTTCCCACTGATCATATACGATTTCTACAGCATCATCGGATTTTACGTCCTGCAATTTAACATACATTAAATCATAATCATTCGAATATCTCATATTGATTTTGTATTCGCGCTCTACGCCATTGGTTACTATTTTCTGGTTAACAATTGACGACAACTGATACCCCTCTTCATTTTTTGTAATGTTTGAATTTTTGTTACTTACCAGAAGGAAGGTTCTTCCTAAAAGGATTTTTTCTAAGGTTTTGTAATCGATGAAATTGATATTCAGTAAATTATTTAAATATTCAAAATCTGAATCTATATAATTTTTATTGTATTTATCAACAGCTTTTAGTCCTTCAGGCGTGATGATGGCTCTGGCTGCATTGAAAAAGAGAAAATTTATATTTGACCATATTTTTTTATCGCTTTCAATGTAAATCGTTGCATCCAAAGGACTTACTCTTATGTTGTCTGCAGTAATTTTACTGTTGATTTTAATTTGATCAAATTTCGGATGAATATAAATATTTTCGTAAAATGTCAATCTGTCTGAGATATTTTTTCCAGCATCGATCGGATTTTTATTACCTGAACTGTCTACTTTAATGCTGTCATTGTCAGAAGTGTTTTGCATCGCACTTTTTTTGGTTTTACATGAAAGTATAACCAATGTAACGAGCAATAGCGAGATCCATTTTTTCATATTCTCTTTTAAATAAATACTTTACAATATTAACGCCAAACCACACAAAACATTTTGTGTGGTTTAGGGTCAATTTTATTTTGATAAAATTAATCTTTATTAAGGAAATCCAAAACAGAATAATCTCCCAAAGATATTTCCCTTGCAACACCAAAATATTGTGCTGAGTTTCCGATCATTGAATTGGAAAGGTTTCCGTGATTGATTTTTGTATTTTCCTGAATCAGAGAATTTTCGATATTTGAATTGATAATCACTGTGTTATTTCCTACAGAAACTCCGGGACCAATTTTCGAATTCATTATTTTCACATTTTCACCAATAAAACACGGAGGAATAATCAATGAATTTTCAATGGTAGAAGTAGATGTGAAGTGAGACATTTCTTCTTTTTCGTAAGCCAGGATTTTGCTGTTTGTTTCAACGGTTGCATTTTTGTTTCCGCAATCCATCCAGTCATCTACTTTGCCTAAAGTGAATTTTGCACCTTTCTGACGTAGATTTTCTAAGGCGGTTGTTAATTGGTATTCTCCACCAACTTTAATATCATTATCCATAATATGATTGATTTCGGACATCAGTTTTTCACCTGAATTAAAATAATAGATTCCGATGATAGCAAGATCAGAAACGAAAGTCTGAGGCTTTTCTATGAAGTCTGTGATAAAGCCATAATCATCTAATTTAACGACACCAAAAGCCGAAGGATCGTCTACTTTTTTCACCCAAATTACACCGTCTGAATTAGTATCTAATGTAAAATCTGCTCTGAAAAGTGTATCTGCAAAAGCTACAACAACATTTCCTGTCATCGACTGCTCTGCACATTTTATGGCATGAGCAGTTCCTAAAGCTTCTTCCTGATGATAAATACTTCCTTTTGCACCTAATCTCTCAGCAATCAGAAGAAGAGATTTTTCTACTTCGTCACCAAAATCTCCTATGATAAAAGCTACTTCTTCGATTTCTTCTCCTGCAACTTTCGCAATATCTTCTACCAATCTCTGTACAATCGGTTTTCCGGCAATAGGAATCAACGGTTTTGGAACAGTTAAAGTATGTGGACGTAATCTGGAACCGCGTCCAGCCATTGGAACAATAATTTTCATATGTATTTATTATAGTTTAATTTAAATTTATGATTTTCTGAGAATTTTATTGATCATCGTTCTCTCGTTATAAACTAGAAATGCGATGAATAAGATAAACATTCCGTTTCCTATTAAATAATTATGCCGGAAACAGTAAAAAGAAATCATCGATATAGCAATCGATAGTACTAAATAGACTGCGATCTTTTTTATGTTATAATGAATTGGATATTGTATTTTTCCCCAAATGTAGGAAATTACCATCATACTTGTATAGGTTATCAATGCTGCAAAAGCACTTGCCCAATATCCGTATTCCGGAATAAAGGTAAAGTTGATGAATATTGTAATCGCCGCTCCTATCAATGAAATATACAATCCGACTCTTGTCTGGTCAGACAATTTGTACCAAATTGAAAGATTGAGATAAATCCCTAAAAATAAAGCTCCGAGCATGACGAAGGGTATGATTTCAATTCCTTCGAAATAAAGAGGGTTTTTTAAGTACCTTTCTGATATCCATTGCAGATTGACCATCAATCCGATATAGATTAAACAGTTGCAAATCACAAAAACATCCATCAGAACAGCGTAAGTTTTGTGATTGCTTTTGTCTTTAAAACTTGAGAAGAAGTATGGCTCAATTCCCAACTGATAAGCCTGACGGAAAACTGTAATAAATGTAGCAATTTTGTAAACAGCCCCATAAACACCGATCTGATGTTTCGCTTCTTCTTTCGGTAGTAAATATTTCAAAAACTGTCGGTCTAAAGTCTGATTGACGATTCCCGCAAGTCCTGCAATCATTACAGGCCAAGAATAACTCATAATTCTTTTCCAAAGTGAAAAGTCAAATTTCCGGAAACTGAAATTCACAAATTCTTTTCCAACGATTGCTAAAGTGATGATGCTCTGGACTAAATTGGCAATGAAAACATAACCTACCCCTATTTCGGGGTCATATTTAATTCCTAAAATTCCGTTTGGATAATGAGGAAGCCATTTTATAAAAAATACAACCAGGAAGTAATAAACCAATGATCCTATAACTTTGGAAAGCATATAGGTTATGGGTTTTCCTTCCAGCCTTAAAACCGCAGAAGGAATTGTTGCAAAAGCATCAAAAGAAAGAATGAAAAGAAAAATAACAAGATAATTGACCTGATCCGGAGTTTCAAATGCGTTGGCAAGATCCTGTCTGAAAACATATCCCAAAATAAGATATATAAAACCGATCCCTAAAATACTGAGTGCAGAAGTAGATATCAAAGTTTTTTTATCAATATCACCTTCCTGCGCAAAACGGAAAAAAGAAGTTTCCATTCCGTGGGTCAAAAAAACGGTAATGACTCCCGCAATTGAATACCAGTCAACAAATGGAGACGACGCAGACGGTCCGAATGCCTTGGTAACAATAGGTGCGATCAGGAAAGGGAAGATCCTGACCAAAACCGAGCTGAGCCCATAAACAGCAGTTTGCCCAAATAATTTCTTGTACAAATTTATTTTTTTAAAGTGCAAATGTAAATATTAGAATTCACAATTTTCTGATTGATGTTTAAAAATCATTAATGAAAATATTAAATTTGTGCAATACAAATCTTTATTTCTAAAAAGTAAAAATGAAAATTCTTATAAAAAACGTAAAAATCGTCAATGAAGGACAAATTGTTGAAAGCGATATTCTCATTGAAAATGATTTAATCTCAAAAATAGAATCAAATATTTCTGAAGAAGCGGATCAAATTATTAATGGTTCAGGAAAATATCTTTTGCCCGGAATTATTGATGATCAGGTGCATTTCCGCGATCCGGGTCTGACTCATAAAGGTGATATCGAAACCGAGTCGAAAGCTGCAATTGCCGGCGGAATTACAAGCTTCATCGATCAGCCCAACACTGTTCCTAATGCGGTAACCCAAGAATTATTGGCAGATAAATACGAAATTGCTTCTCAAAAGGCCTATGCTAATTATGGTTTCATGATGGGCGGAACGAATGATAATCTGGAAGAGGTTTTAAAAACAAATCCCCGAAACGTGCCTGGAATCAAATTGTTTTTAGGTTCTTCTACAGGAAATATGCTCGTTGACAATCCTGAGACGCTTGAAAATATTTTCAGTAATACAAAAATGCTGATTGCGGTTCATTGCGAAGATGAAGCGACAATCAGAGCAAATACTCAAAAATATTTAGATCAATACGGCGAAGATATTCCTGTAAAATTTCACCATTTAATCAGAAGCGAGGAAGCTTGTTATAAATCGTCTTCAAAAGCGGTTGAATTAGCCAAAAAAACAGGAGCGAGACTTCATGTTTTTCACCTTTCAACAGCAAAGGAAATGGAACTTTTCAGCAATGATATTCCTTTAAAAGATAAAAAAATTACTGCGGAAGTTTGTGTTCATCATTTGACTTTTACCAATGAAGATTACGAGACAAAAGGCGGATTGATCAAATGGAATCCTGCCGTAAAAACTCAAAAAGATAAAGACGGACTTTGGGAAGCGCTGTTGGATGACAGAATTGACGTGATTGCCACAGATCACGCTCCTCATACCTGGGAAGAAAAACAAAATGTCTATACAAAATGTCCTTCCGGAGCACCTCTGGTTCAGCATTCTTTGACGGTAATGCTGGAAAATTACATCAACGGAAAAATTTCTTTGGAAAAAATCGTTGAAAAAATGGCTCACAATCCTGCCATTCTTTTCAGAGTTGAGAAAAGAGGTTTTGTGAGAGAAGGTTACAAAGCCGATTTGGTTTTGGTGGATTTAAATGAAAACTGGACGGTTGGCAAAGAAAACATCCTTTATAAATGTGGTTGGAGTCCGTTGGAAGGAATGAATTTTCACTCTAAAGTCACCCATACTTTTGTTAACGGAAATCTGGTTTATGACAATGGAAAAATTAATGAAGAGAAATTCGGGGAGCGATTGCTTTTTGAAGTTCAGAAATAAAATGAAAGACTGCAAATGTGCAGTCTTTTTTATTTCTCGCAGATTGAGCAGATGAAGCGAATTTTAAATACAATCATCTGCTAAATTTGCTAAATCTGCGAGAGAAAAATTATCTAATAATCATTTGAAATTAATCAATCACAATGCTTTCAATAGCATTTTCCAAAGAATTTTCCATAATTCCAGGAATTGACAGACCTTCTGCACGAAAAACACTCACATCTGTAACGCCATAAAAGCCAAAAACATTTTTGACATAAGGCACATTGGAATCGTAAATTTGATAAGGACCTTTAGAATAGATATTCCCTGACGAAAAAGCAATGTATAATTTTTTATTTTTCAGCAAACCTTCAGGACCTTTCTCGCTGTACTGAAAAGTATATCCTGCTCTTGAAGTATAATCAAAATAGGCTCTAAGCGTTGCCGGAACAGAAAAATTGTACATTGGAGATTCTATTATTATAATGTCAGCTTCCTGCAATTCTGAAATTAATCCTTCGGAATACTGATTGATAACTTCCTGTTCTGGAGAACGGCTTTCTGCCGGAGTAAAAAATGAATTGATGTGAACATCTTCCAAAAGAGGAACAAGATTTTTTGTAAGATCACGTTCTTTTACAATGCTGTCAGGATATTTTTCCTGAATCTTCTCTAATATTGCATTTCCTAATTTTCTGCTCGCAGATACTTCTATTCTCGGACTTGAGATAATGTGCAAAATTTGTTTCATATTTTTAAATTCTTAAAATTCTTTGACAAAATTATGTACATTTGCTTGTGAAAAGTTAGTAGTGATCAAAAGGTTAGCAGTAACCTTTGGGTTAGTTTAAGATTAATTTTATGGAAAATAATATAGAATTAGAAGAACCTATTACCAAAATAAATTGCCAAAATCATCTTTCATCAGTTGAAGATGCGATTTATGTCATCGGTGGAAAATGGAAGCTGAAAATTATTATTGCTTTGCAGGAACACGGAAGTATTCGATTCAATGAGCTTCAGAGAATTGTAGCCGGAATTTCTGCAAGAGTACTCTCAAACGAGTTGAAAGATTTAGAACTAAATGGTTTTGTCAAAAGAATTGTTCATGCGGAGCAGACTCCGGTTGTCGTAGAATATATCTCGACAGATTACAGCAAAACTTTGAAAACTGTTATCATGTCACTTTCCGAATGGGGCAGAACACATAAACGCAATATTAGACAAGATGTTTTTTAAGATTTTCTTTATAATTTTCAGAAATAAATTTCTTAGTAGGAACGGGCTCTAGCGCGTTTTTTCATTTGTAAGTTTCAAAATTGGCTTTAGCCAAAACTTAATGAAATTTTCTCTCGCAGATTGAGCAGATTAAGCAGATTTTTAACGCAATCATCTGCTTAATTTGCGAGAAATTAATTGTCCTAAAACGAGTCAAAAAACTATTTCCTCGGTTTAGCACTCATATAAAAACTCAATTTCCCACCGTTCATAATCTCAGAATGTTTCAATGTGAAATTTTTTACTTCTTTTCCGTTTAAAAGAATTTTCCCAACATATACATTCTGCGGACCTTGATTAATTACCTCAATCTCAAAAGTTTTTCCGTTTTCTAAATTCAAGACTGCATTTTCAATCGCAGGACTTCCAATTGCATAATCTTCCGAGCCGGGAGCAACCGGATAAAAACCAAGCGAACTCAAAATATACCAAGCGCTCATTTGTCCGGCATCGTCGTTTCCTCCCAATCCATCGGGTGTTGCTTTGTATTGCATATCTAAAATCCGTCTGATCTGCGCCTGAGTTTTCCAAGGCTGTCCCGCCCAATTGTAAAAATAAGCAACATGATGAGCCGGCTCGTTTCCGTGAACATATCCACCGATGATTCCTTCTCTTGTAATGTCTTCTGTATCTGCGAAAAACTCGTCAGGCAAATGCATCGTAAATAATTCGTCTAATTTTGAAGCAAATTTTTTCTTACCGCCCATCAGCGTAATTAATTCATCTGGATTTTGAGGAACGAAGAAACTGTAATTCCATGAATTTCCTTCAATGAAGCCTTGTCCGTGCGTACTCAGAGCACTAAAATCTTTCTTAAAACTTCCGTCTGCCAAACGAGGTCGCATAAATCCAATGGTTTTATCAAAATTATTTTTCCAGTTTTCAGAACGTTTAAAGAATTGATTGTAAATTTCAGTTTCACCCAAATATTTCGCCAACTGAGCGATTGTCCAGTCGTCATAAGCATATTCTAAGGTGTTGGAAACAGAAGTTCCGCTTTTTTCAGTGGGAATAAATCCTTTGTCGATGTACAAACCAATTCCTTCATAATCTCTTTTATTGGCAGTTTCCACACAGGCTTTCAAAGCTTCTTTTGCATTGCCGTCATAATTTCCTTTAATGATTGCATCCGCAACCACACTTACACTGTGATAACCGCTCATGCACCAATTATCGTTTGCGTAATGTGACCAGATCGGTAACATTTTCATTGAAAATTGGTCATAATGTGCCATCATTGATTTCACCATATCATTATTTCGTTTCGTTTGAATAATGTTAAAAAATGGATGAAGTGCACGATAAGTATCCCAGATTGAGAAAGTTGTATAATTCGTAAAACCTTCCGCCTTGTGAATGTTTTGGTCCAAACCTTTATACTCTCCGTTGACGTCTGTATACGTTGTAGGACTGATAAAAGTATGATACATCGCCGTATAAAAATTCGTTTTTTCTGGTTCAGAGCCTTTTGCAACGATTTTATTTAATTCTTTATTCCAAATTTCCTGCGTTTGTGCTTTGACCTGGTCGAAAGATAAATTTCCGGTTTCTATTTCTAAATTTTCTAAGGCATTGGCTTGACTTACAGGTGAAATTGCTAATTTAACTTCAATTGCTTCATTTTCATTGGTGTCAAAATCAAAAAACATTTTCAGATTTTTTCCTGCGATCTCCGGGAAGTTTTTTGTCTGGTCAAATTTTCTCCAAAAACCATTGTAAACTTGTTTTCCATCAAAGTTTTTCTGACCATAAGATTTAAACGGTTTTGAAAATTTCATCGCAAAGTAAACGGTTCTCGTTCTTGCCCAACCGTTGGTTTGTCGGTAACCTGTAATGGTGTTTCCGTTTTCTACACGAACGTAAGTCCAGACATTTTTACCATCATAATTGTAAATTCCAGCCATCAGATCCAAAATAATATGTGCCTGATCAGACTTTGGGAAAGTATATCGATGAACCCCGACTCTTGTCGTTGCCGTTAATTCAGCCAAAATATTATGATCATCAAGCTTTACTTTGTAATATCCTGCTTCTGCTTTTTCGTTTTGATGGGAAAATCTGCTTCTGTAGCCACTTTCAGGATTTGTAGCTGTTCCGGGATTCAATTGTAATTTTCCGACAGTTGGCATAATTAAAAAATCTCCCAAATCAGAATGTCCTGTTCCGCTGAAATGAGTTGAGCTAAAACCTACAATTGTTTTGTCTTCGTATCGATAACCTGCACAATATTTATACACTTCACCATTGTATTTACCATTGAGTTCGTAGGAAATTGTATCAGTTTCCGGACTTAGCTGTACTGCTCCGAAAGGCGCAGTTGCTCCGGGATAAGTGTGCCCCATCTTTTCGGTTCCGATTAACGGATTCACATACTGAATTAATTTTTCAAATTGTTGAGCTTTACCATGTAAACTAAAAAATAGAAATAAAAGAAAAAATGAAGTTCCCGAATTTTTCATGAAGGATAGATTTTGAAAACGATAAATTTAATCAAAATCAAAAGATAATTGTTGATCAACAATATTTAATAAAAGCTAAGATGTGAAATTATTTATTTTTCAGAAAAACGGAAACCAATTCCATGAATATTCTCAATGACAATATTTTCCTCGTTTGCCAAAACCTTTCGCAATCTCGAAATGAAAACATCCAGACTTCGTCCCATAAAATAATCATCATCACCCCAAATGGCTTTCAGAATATCCTGTCTTTTTAAAACCGTATTCTTGTGGCGGATAAAATATAAAAGCAATTCAGATTCTCTTTGAGTAAGTGTAATCGTGTTTTCTGAATCCTGTAAAGTATAATTTTTGTGATCAAAATGATATTTTCCAACAGTATATTTTGGTAATGAAGTTTCTGTTTTCTTAGAACGTTTCAGGAAAACTTCTATTTTCAGAATCAATTCTTCGATGCTGAAAGGTTTTACCAGATAATCATCTGCTCCGATTTTTAAACCTTTGATTCTGTCTTCTTTTAAAGCTTTTGCAGAAATAAAAATGATGGGAATTTCTGAATTTTTACTGCGAATTTGTTCGGCAAGATCAAATCCGTTCATCTCCGGCATCATGATGTCTAAAAGGCAAATGTCAAAATCTTTACAATTGAAAGCTTCAAGGGCAGATTTTCCGTCTCCGTAATGTTCAATTTCATAATATGCTTCCAGACTATCCTGAATCAGGAAAGCTATGGTTTTATCGTCTTCTGCATATAAAATTTTAGATTTCTCCATTGTTTACATTGATTAAATTTAAAACGGAAAAAACAAAGTTGTGGTAATCCCTGTGTCTTTATTATTCTCAACAGATATTTTCCAGTGATGTTGCTGAACGATTTTTTTTACATAAAAAAGTCCTAACCCAAAACCATTGACCTCATCACTTTTTTTGGTAGCGACTCTGTAGAACTTATCAAAAATATGAGGAATATTTTTAACAGGGATGCCGATTCCGTTGTCTTTAAACTTTAAATATAATCCTTTTGAATCTTTTTCTGACGAAATAATCATGTGAGGTTTGGTTTCACAATATTTAATAGAGTTATCTAGAATGTTGTAAATGATATTGGTAAAGTGAAATCTGTCTGCAATTACAGAAGCATGATTTTCAATATTGATAACAATTTTAAGATTCTCATTTTTTTGCTGCATATTTTCTGCGATTTCCGCAATAAAAGGCAGGAGTATGATCTTTTCTGTTTTTAAGGAAAGTCCGGCTGAATCATTTTTGGCAATATTCAAAATCTTTTCGATGTGGTTATTGAGCTTGTTGCTTTGATCGATAATAATTGAAGTGTACGTTTGAAGTTTAGAACTTTGCTGTACAATTTCCTGTTTGTTAAGCGATTCTGTGGCCAGAAGAATTGATGAAAGGGGAGTCTTAAACTCATGCGTCATATTATTAATAAAATCCCTTTGCAGCTCTGAGAATTTTTTTTGCTGAATAATCGTATAGATAGAGTAAACATACACCAGCAAAATGATAATGAGCGCAAATGTAAGCAGATACCAGAAACGCAATGAGCTGATGAGATAAGTCGCCTTATCTGGAAAACGTATTGAAAAATAATAGGTGAGGTTTTTATGTTTTGGAAACTGAATCACCTTTTCACTGGGCTCTTCCTGATGACTGCTCATGTATTTTCCGTAGATCATCTGATCGCTGTGGCAATTGTATAAAGCGTAAACGTAATCTGTATTGATTTGAAATCTTGTAAATTCTGTTTTCAGGTAATGTTCAAGAACTGCGGGATGAAATTCGTTATTGATATTGACGACGTAATAATCATTTGCCACAATCTGCACAGGATTTTCTGTAAAAGAGGTTTTTCCTTCAGACATTTTGTCGACAACCTCCATCAAAGCAATATTTACTTTTTGATTAAATTTTTTATCCTCAAGATTATATGCCTGTTTCGTCCATAAAAGCTGTGCGATCAAAATTCCGATAATCGCAACGAGACCAAGCGTAATAATGATATTGAGTTTCTTTATTTCCATTTTCAGAAGCAATATTATCCAAAAATATTTATTATTCTCTGATTATTAACAACTCATTAACAAATGTTTGACAGCAGTTAACAAATTCTTTAATCGATCATGCATATCTTTGGATTATCAAAAGAAAACAATTGATTTCTTTAAATTTTATTAAACATTAAAATTATACTCATGAAAAAATTGAAAATTTCAGCGGTGCTTGCAGTTTTAGCATTCTCTCCGTTTTATGCCAATGTATTTTCTACAGAAGCTGTTTCTATCGTAAAAGTAATTGCAGAAGCAATCAAATGGAAATCAGAATCTATTGACGTAGGAAATATTCCTCAGGGAAAACCGAAATTAATCAGATTTGAATTTACAAATACCTCTTCAAAGCCTGTTATCATTGAAAATGTGGCTCCTTCATGTGGCTGTACTACGGCAGATTATACTAAAACTCCAATTCTTCCCGGAAAAAAAGGATTTGTAGAAGCTAGCTATAATGCCGCAAGCGCAGGTGCTTTTGTAAAAACAGTAAATGTTACCACAAGTGACAGTAAAACTCCTAAAACTCTTTCTTTTAAAGGAACCGTTGTTGCTTCATAAGAAAATTTACATATAAAAAAGAACAGCTGATAATGATTTATCGGCTGTTTTTTTATGTATAAACTCTCATATTCTGTGATATAATTGATGAATTGTATTTGTAACATTATTTATCATAAAATTTTAAGCTTCATCCGTTTAATATTTATTATTTTTAAGAAAAATAAAACGTATGAATTTATATACTCAACCGATGTTGCGTGAAGATGCCCTTAAAGGAAAAGTTGCCATCGTAACAGGCGGCGGAAGCGGGCTTGGAAAAGCAATGACCAAATATTTTCTTCAGTTGGGAGCAAAAGTGGTGATCACCTCAAGAAATCTTGAAAAACTTTACGGAACCGCAAAAGAGCTGGAAGACCAGACTGGTGGAAGAGTGCTTTGTGTTGCTTGTGATGTAAGAAACTGGGACGAGGTAGAAGCAATGAAAGAAGCAACGTTGAAAGAATTTGGAAGAATTGATATTTTATTGAATAACGCAGCAGGAAATTTCATTTCTCCAACAGAAAGACTGACGCATTCTGCTTTTGACTCTATTTTAGATATTGTTTTAAAAGGTACAAAAAACTGCACACTTTCTATTGGAAAACACTGGATTGACTCAAAAACTCCCGGAACAGTTTTAAATATTGTTACCACTTATGCCTGGACCGGCTCTGCCTACGTCGTTCCATCAGCTTGTGCAAAAGCCGGAGTTCTGGCAATGACAAGATCTTTGGCAGTAGAGTGGGGAAAATACAATATCCGTTTCAATGCCATTGCGCCGGGACCTTTCCCTACGAAAGGAGCATGGGACAGATTGCTTCCGGGAGATATGAAAGATCAGTTTGATCTGGCTAAAAAAAATCCTTTAAAAAGAGTTGGAGAGCATCAGGAACTAGCAAATCTTGCCGCATATCTGGTTTCAGATTTTTCATCTTTTGTAAATGGCGAAGTCGTTACAATTGATGGTGGAGAATGGCTGCAGGGGGCCGGAGAGTTCAATATGCTGGAAGATATTCCTCAGGAAATGTGGGATGCTCTGGAAGCAATGATTAAAGCTAAGAAATCAAATTAATTAAAATAACTAAATTAGGCTCCTGAAATTGTAACAATTTCAGGAGTTTTTTTACCAATCAAAAAAATATTTTCAATGAATTTTAAATTTCCCACTATTATTTCTGCAATAGCAGTAATGCTTTTTACAAATTCTGTCTCAGCTCAGGAAGCTCCGAAATATGATTATGTAGAAGCATTCAAACCATTCTTTTATTCTCAGACAGGTACAGAAACAAGATCAGCAAGTGGACAACCGGGACACGCTTATTGGCAAAATTCTGCAGATTACAATCTGAATGTGAGTCTGAATGATGTAAAAAATGAAATCACAGGAACTGCTGAAATTACCTATACCAACAACAGTCCCGATAAAATGAGCTTTCTGTGGTTGCAGTTGGATCAGAATTTATTTCAGAAAGATTCACGGGGAAATGCGATCATACCACTTTCAGGAAGCAGAAACGGAGCTAAAGGCGAAACTTTTGATGGCGGTTATAAGATCAAATCTGTAAAACTCGATGGTAAAGACGTAAAATATACTGTTACAGACACCAGAATGCAGATTGATCTTCCTCAGGAATTAAAAGCTAAAGGCGGAGTCGCAAAAATTAAAATAGAATACTCTTTTCTTTCTCCTCAATACGGATCAGACAGAATGGGAATTCAGGATACAAAGAATGGTAAAATCTTTACGATAGCACAGTGGTTTCCAAGAATGTGCGTTTACGATGACGTGTTGGGATGGAACACAATGCCATATTTAGGCGCATCTGAATTTTATCTCGAATATGGAGATATTACTGCAAACATTACCGTTCCTTCCGATCATTATGTTGTCGCTTCGGGTGAGCTTTTAAATGAAAAAGAGGTGTACTCGAAAGAAGAAAACAACAGATGGTCGCAGGCAAGAAGCTCAGATAAAACCGTCATGATAAGACCGGAATCTGAGATTGGAAAAAGCAAAACATCAGGTACAAAAACATGGAAGTTTAAAATCAGCCAGACCAGAGATTTTGCATGGGCTTCTTCTCCGGCATTTATTTTAGATGCAGCAAAAATCAATCTTCCAGGCGGTAAAAAATCATTAGCGATTTCTGCTTATCCTACAGAAAGTGCAGGGGAAAATGCATGGGGAAGATCTACAGAATACACCAAGGCTGCCATTGAGCATTACTCGGCAAAATGGTACGGATATACTTATCCTGCAGCAACCAATGTTGCCGGAAACGAGGGCGGAATGGAGTATCCCGGAATTGTTTTCTGTCATATGGATTCTAAAGGTGAAGAACTTTGGGGCGTTACCGATCATGAGTTCGGGCACAACTGGTTTCCAATGATTGTGGGTTCAAACGAAAGACTTTTTGCGTGGATGGATGAAGGCTTTAATACTTTTATTAATGAATTGTCTACTGAGGCTTTTAACAAAGGTGAGTATTATTCTAAGAAAAATATTGCACAGATGGGAAGTTACATCATGAATGACAATCTTGAACCAATTATGGTGGGTCCGGATAATATGAAGGAAAACAGCATTGGTGCTTTAGCATATTTTAAACCAGGATTAGGTTTGGGAATTTTGAGAGAATCTGTTTTGGGTCCGGAAAAATTTGATAAGGCTTTCAGAACTTATATTGAACGTTGGGCATTCAAGCATCCGACACCGTGGGATTTCTTCCATACGATGGAAAATGTGTCGGGAGAAGAACTGAATTGGTTCTGGAGAGGCTGGTTTATCAACAAGTGGAAAATTGATCAGGCGGTTAAAAATGTAAAATATATTAATGGTGATTTTAAAAGCGGCGTTCAGATCACGGTTGAAAATATTGGTCAATTGCCAATGCCGACCATCATTCAGGTTAAATTTAAAGATGGGAGTGACCAAATCGTAAAGTTACCTGTAGAAATCTGGAAACGTAATACAGAATGGACATTTAAGCTTGATTCATCAAAAGAAATTGCTGAGGTAAAGCTTGATCCGAAATCTGATATCCCTGATGTAAATCCTAAAAATAATTCATGGTCTTCTGCAGATGCAAAACCTATGGAGAAAATCAACGTAAAAGATTTTACCGGAACGTTTGCAAATAAAGAAATTGGGCTGAAACTTACTTTTAAAGAAAAAGACAATCAGCTCTTTGGTCAGGCTGCGGGTCAGCAGGAATTTCCTTTGGAATATATTGGGAACAGCACTTTCAGGTTCGATCAGGCTGAAATTTCAATGACTTACAGCAGCGACAAAAAGACAATCATTTTTACGCAAGGCGGACGAGAATTTAAATTTATCAAAGAATAAATTCGTCTCATAATCTACACAACTCCGGAAATTCCGGAGTTTTTTTGTTATTCAGATTTAAAAATTAATAAAAAGTTTATCATTTTGTTATTTCTTTCAGATGCATAAGTTTTATTTTTGCTTTTAATTAAATGAAAACTATAATGAATTTCAGATTTTTAATCGTATTGCTGATGTTTTTTGTATCAGGCTTTTCTCAGGATCTTAAAGTAATGAGCTTCAATATCAGGCTCAATGTAGATTCAGATAAAGAAAACTCATGGCCAAACAGAAAAAATGATGTTACAGATTTGCTGACCTATTATCATCCGGATTTTTTCGGAGTTCAGGAAGCGCTTCCCGATCAGATGAAAGATATTAAAACAGGTTTGAGAAATTACGATTATGTGGGTGTCGGAAGAGATGACGGAAAAGAAAAAGGTGAATTTTCTGCGATATTTTATGATACTAAAAGACTTCAGATTGTAAAATCCGGAACATTCTGGCTTTCCGAAACTCCCGAGAAACCATCGAAAGGTTGGGATGCAGCCTTGAACAGAATTTGCACTTACGCTGTTTTTAAAGATAAAGAATCGCAGAAGGAGTTTTTGGCAATGAATATTCACTTTGATCATGTCGGAAATGTTGCTCGGGTAAAATCTTCAGAAATGATCTTAAAAAAGGCAAAAGAACTGAATCCTAAAAGTTTGCCTTTAGTATTGACAGGTGATTTCAATTTAACCGAAGATACAGAGCCTGTAAAAATCCTTTCTCAAAATCTGGAAGACACTTTTTACAATGCTGAAAAAAAACATTATGGTCCTGTAGGAACTTTCACTGGTTTTAATATTAATGAAATTCCAAAAAACAGAATCGATTATATTTTTGTGAAAGGTTTTAAGATAAAATCTCACAGACATATCAACGACAGAAGAGAAAATCTATTATACCCGTCTGATCATTTTCCGGTTTTGGCAGATTTACAATTTTAAAGAATAGAAGGCATTGTATCAGTGCCTGTTATTTTTCTTCTGCTATCTTCATGATTTTCTTGAAATTACTTGCCTCAGGAAGATTATTGATAAGCCCTGCTTTTCTGCCTTCATTGTTATTAAATCAAGAAAGAGAGTCTGAAAATTTGAAATAGAAAAAATTCTTATACAGCAGGAAAGTTTCTATAATTAATGATAGATTTGCAGCGATTAATTCGTTAGTAAAAATTAATAAAATTATCAAATGAAAAAACAGACTATTGCATTATTTTGCATAGCAACATTTAGTATTTCATGTGCTCAAAAAAGTGATTCACCGGCTACCGGCAAATATACAGATGACCAAAAAGCATCTTATTATATAGGTCTGAGTATTGCCCAAAATATGAAGCAGGAAGGATTCAAGGTAGATGCCGACCTTCTGGCGCAGGCTATTAAAGAAGAAATGGCAGGAACAAAGAAACTGATGCCGGCTGAAGAAATGACTGCTTTCATGCAAGACTTTATGCAGAAGCAAAATGAAAAAAAGCAATCTGCAGCAATATTGCAGGCAAAAGAAAATAAGAAGAAAGGTCTTGATTTTCTTACAAAAAATAAGACTAATCCCAAGGTAAAAACCACTGCTTCAGGTTTGCAGTATGAGGTATTGCAGGAAGGTGATGGTAAAACAAAACCAAAAGCATCAGACATTGTACAGGTAAAATATACAGGTAAATTAATGGATGGAACTGTCTTTGACTCTACCGATAAAAATGGAGGTGCACCGATGGATATTAATCTGGGCAGCGTGATAAAAGGGTGGACGGAAGGTATCCAGCTCATGAGCAAGGGATCTAAATACAGATTTTATATTCCGTCAGATTTGGCATACGGAGATCATGGAGCGGGTGCTGCAATTCCTGCAGGTGCTACCATCATCTTTGATGTAGAATTAGTGAATATAAAATAAAGTTTAAAAAACTAACTCTAAAGAATAATAAAAAAAAGAAGCTGAAAAGCTTCTTTTTTTTATTACGACAAATCCTTATAAAATCTGCATTACAAATACAGAAGAAGATGAAACATCTACGATTCGGCAAATCCGTTTTTCAGAGCAAAGACAGCCAATCCTACTCTTGTTTTTAGATCCAGTTTTTCACAAAGCTGATCTCTGTAACTTTCTACGGTTCGCGGGCTGCAGCACATTTTTTCGGCAATCTCTTTATAGCTTAATTCTGTTACTGTATAGGTGAGAAATTCTTTTTCCCTATCAGAAATTCTTATAGCCTTCCCATTGGTTCCGTCACTGTTAATGTTTGAAAAAATGATTTTAGATGCCCATTCCGGATAGAAAAAACCATCATCTTTCAGTTTTACCAGAGCTTCCTCAAGATCTCGTGGGTGGGTATTTTTCAGAAGATATCCTTTCGCTCCGTTTTTTATCATTTTGATCACGCTGTTGTCATCGCCCTGCATACTTAGTGCCATTACTTTTATGTCTGGATGATTTTTTTTGAGCCAAAGCACACTTTCAAATCCATCCATGATCGGCATACTGATATCCATTAAAATAATATCAGGAATTTCATAATTGCTTTCAAACTTATCAATAAGATCCTGCCCGTTCTGTGCAACATAGATTACCTGAAAATCTTGGAAATTGTCTATAATTCCTTCCAGAGCTTTTGCTATAAGCAGATGATCATCAACGATTACTATTGTTTTTTTCATTCCTGATTTTTAAATGAGATATTGAGTGATGTTCCTAAGTCTGTTTCACTTATAAAGCTGAATTCTGCCCCGATAATTTTTGCCCGGTTTTTCATATTGGTTAATCCGATTCCGTTGCTCAGGGTTTTTGTTGTATCAAATCCGACACCGTCATCCTTTATATTCAGTTCCCACAGATTTTCTTTAGAAGTCTTTAATTTAATAAAAATATTTTTGCAGTGAGAGTGTTTGATGCTGTTCTGGATAAATTCCTGAGTTATCCTGAGAAGTACATTTTTGTGAACAAAATCTAACTCAAGATTTTCCGTATTATGCTCAAAATGAATTTCACACTTTTTTAGTGCATTGGTATTGTCAACCTCTTCCTGAATTAAAGTTGCAATTTCTTTCTGACTGATATTATCATCAGTAAGTGTTTTCGAAAGACTTCTTAAATCCTGCAGAGACTGATTGATGATTTGCGAAACCTGATCTATTCTTTCGCTCACTTCAGGAACTTTATTTTCATAGAGCAGCTGTTGGGTATAAAGGCTCACCAAAGTGAGTTTCTGACCAATATTGTCATGTAGTTCACGCCCGATCTGCTGCATTGTAGCCTGCTGAATTTCCAGCTGGGTAGCAAGAAGTTCTCTTTGGTGAATTTCATTTTTAATTTGAATTTCACTTAAATATTCTACTTTTCTCTGTTTATACTTTTTTATATAAACCATTATGGCAACAATAAAGAAGATAAAAAAAATATTGAATAAAATAATCGTTAAGAGTAGTTCCGTTTTCCCCATATAAAAGAGCTTGCAAACATAAGGTACATAATAATCCCCGAAATTAGGAAATATAAAGTATATATATTCCAAATTTGCTTGTGTTCATAGATTTGAAGATAAAAAGCCCAATATGGCAAGGTTCCTATATAAAATAAAGTTACTCCTAGATTAGTATAAAACATCGGATTTTTAGAGAATTCAAGAATATTATCTGAATTAATCTGCTTATAATACTCCATTACTACCAAAAGCATTAGCAATAAGCTTCCAAAAGTATAATTGAAAGAAAAAATATACTTATTCTTTAAAAAATATAACTCATTGGGAATGTATGCCAACAAAAAAACTGTGACAAAACACCAAAATAAAACCTTCCTCTGCAATGAAACATAAGCGTAAAGCCAGAAGAAAAATATAAATTCTAATGGTATTACAAAATAATTAAACACAAGATGCATAGGGACCGGAGTGTATTTTACACCGTATTTTCCAAATATTTCACAAAAAAAAATAAATACTAAGTATACCGAAAAATAGCGGTACATACTTCTCTTACTTCTTTTGAAAGTCATGATAATAGCAACCAATGCCGCCAAACCTTCGGTGAAAATCATCGAATCCTGCAGCAATAAGTGTATGTCATTCATCAGTAAGACTCTACAATAGATGTTCCCGGCGGAATAAGAGCTCCATGATTTTGAGCAACTGCTCTCCCCGAAACCTCTAATGTAACAGCCAGTGCGTGGCCCATGTCTTCATAAGGATTAAAATCATAATTAAGATCATCCTTCTTTTTTGTAGGAACCATTATAAGAGTATGTCTTCTTGCATAATCAGCAGGAATAGGATATTGTGGCTCTTCAGGATAAGCTGCATAATAAAAACGAATCCCAAGATCTTTGGTTGTTACATCAGGATCTATATCACATGCCTCTTTCTCAATATCTGCAATAAATTTTTTCAGCGTCACCATATCAAACCAAATAGCATTAGCGTCATCGATTCCCAAAGTTTCATTAATTGCCATAAGCTGATTATTACGGTAATTATCTACCTGACTTTGTATTACTTCAGTAGGGATCACATTCGGTTCGCCAAGTCCTTTCTTTCCTGTTATTTCAGTTTTCTTTTCCATATTATTACTTTGTTTAAATAATTTTATCGCAAATTAAGGAAAAATAGAATATGTTGTCTTTATTACACTAAAATTCCGTGATTTTACGGTACTTTAAAACAAAATAGCCGAAGACTTAGTCTTCGGCTATTTCCATTAAAATAATATATATGAAAAAAACTACTTATTTTTCTGCAGGTCTGAAAACCAAACCTGTTTCCTCGAAATAATCAAGCGTGATTCTGTCGCCGTCATTCACATTTCCGGCCAGAATTTCTTTCGACAGTTTGTTTAAAACTTCCTGTTGAATGACTCTTTTCAAAGGTCTTGCTCCAAAAGCAGGATCATACCCTTTATTCATCAAATAATCCAAAGCGTCCTGAGTAGCAGTCATAATGATATTTCTTTTTCCTAATAAATCATTAAAACCTCTCAACTGATACTGAACGATTTTTCCAATTTCTTTTTTTCTTAAAGGCTGGAATAATACGATCTCATCAATTCTGTTCAGGAATTCCGGACGTAACGTCTGTTTCAGCAAGTCGAAAACCTGATCTTTTGTTTTGTCAACAATCTCATCCTGATTCTCCTCGTCAATATTCTCAAAATTCTCCTGAATTAAGTGTGACCCTAAATTCGAAGTCATAATGATAATCGAGTTTTTGAAGTTCACGACCCTACCCTTATTGTCCGTCAATCTTCCATCATCCAAAACCTGTAATAATGTGTTGAAAACATCTGGATGCGCTTTTTCAATTTCATCTAAAAGCACGACCGAATAAGGTCTTCTTCTTACCGCTTCAGTCAATTGACCTCCTTCATCGTAACCGACATATCCCGGAGGTGCTCCAACCAATCTCGACACCGAATGACGCTCCTGGTATTCACTCATATCGATTCGCGTCATATTGTTTTCGTCATCGAATAAATACTCGGCCAAAGCCTTTGCAAGCTCAGTTTTACCGACTCCGGTTGTTCCTAAGAACAAGAAGCTTCCGATTGGTTTTTTCTCATCACTCAATCCAGCTCTGTTTCTTCTGATGGCGTTGGCAACTGCTTCTATAGCTTCTTCCTGACCAACAACTCTGTGGTGAAGTTCGGTTTCCAGATGTAGTAATTTTTCTCTTTCCGACTGAATAAGCTTGGTTACAGGAATCCCCGTCCATTTTGCAATGACTTCAGAGATATTTTCTGCGGTAACTTCTTCTTTAATGAGTTCGTTTTGATGGTTTTGCATCTCCAATTCAAGTTTTTGCAAAGCATCTTCTTTCTCTTTTATTTTTCCGTACTGAATTTCGGCAACTTTTGCATAATCTCCTGCTCTTGAGGCTCTTTCTGCTTCCAGTTTCAGCGATTCTATATCTTTTTTAATCTGGGTAAGATCCTCAGATTTTTGTTTTTCTTTCAGCCATTTCGCATTAATTTCATTTCTCTGTTCAGAAATTTTCGAAATATCTTCTTTTAAATGGTCGATTTTTATCTGGTTGCCTTCTCTTGAAATGGCTGCCAATTCAATTTCCATCTGCATGAGTTTTCTGTCTAAAACATCCAGTTCTTCAGGTTTTGAATTGATTTCCATTCTTAACTTAGCCGAAGCTTCGTCGATAAGGTCAATCGCTTTGTCCGGTAAAAAACGGTCAGAAATATATCGTTGAGACATTTCTACCGCAGCAATAATCGCTTCGTCTTTGATTCTTACCTTATGGTGAGCTTCATATTTATCTTTAATTCCACGCAGAATTGAGATTGCAGATTCAGTATCCGGTTCTTCTACCATTACCTTCTGGAAACGTCTTTCCAACGCTTTATCTTTTTCGAAATATTTTTGATATTCATTTAAAGTAGTGGCACCGATCGCTCTTAATTCTCCTCTTGCCAAAGCAGGTTTCAGGATATTCGCAGCATCCATTGCGCCTTCACCACCTCCGGCTCCCACCAAAGTGTGTATCTCGTCAATGAAAAGGATGATTTGTCCGTCCGATTTGATCACTTCGTTCACAACAGATTTCAGACGCTCTTCAAATTCTCCTTTATATTTTGCACCGGCGATCAAAGCTCCCATATCTAAGGAATACAAAGTTTTATCCATCAGGTTTTCAGGGATATCTCCGGAAATAATTCTGTGTGCAATTCCTTCTGCAATGGCAGTTTTACCAACACCTGGCTCACCGATTAAGATTGGATTATTCTTTGTTCTTCTTGAAAGAATCTGTAAAACTCTTCTGATTTCTTCATCACGACCAATGACGGGATCAAGTTTCCCTTCTGCAGCAAGTTCATTGAAGTTTTTAGCATATTTTTTTAGGGACTGATACGTTTCTTCCGAACTTGCAGATGTCGCAGTGCTTCCTTTTCTTAATTCTTTAATTCCGCCTTCCAAAAGACTTTTGGTCACGCCCATATCTTTCAAAGTTTTTGAAACTTCTGAATTTGTTTCTAATAAGGAAAGCCATAAATGTTCAATGGTCACGAATTCATCACCCATTTTTTTAGCGATGTTGGGCGCATCCAGCAAAACTTTATTTGCCGATTGTGAAAGGTAAATATTCCCTCCCTGTACTTTCGGGAGTTTTTCTAAATTTTCACGGTTTCGCTCTCTTACCAGATTGGCATCTGCTTCAGATTTTTTAAGTAAGAAAGGCGATATATTTTCATCTACCTGAAAGATTCCCTCCAGGAGATGTTGAGGTTCAATGCTTTGGTTGCCAAACTCCATGGCAACCTGCTGTGCAGCCTGGATGGCTTCCTGTGATTTTACAGTATATTGGTTTAAGTTCATATCTTTTATGTTTGCGTGTTTACTTTTTAATGTTGATTTTAGACATCAGATTTTAGACCATAAGAGTCTAATAATTGTTATTTTAAATCTGATTTTCTAATTTCTGATGTCTTCAATCTTATTTAATCATTTAATTCTGTTAGCTTATCGCAAAAAGTATTCTATTGTTGAATTTATAAATTTTAAAGACAAATTTTCCGAATATTGTATTTCTGTATTTCCTTTTGTTGTCAGATTTTCCGATAAATGGTTTTTATTTTAAATCGTAGATGTACATTTTGACCTCTTTAATTTTTTTGAATTTGTTGAAGCAGGATTTAAATCAGAATAATTACTTTTGCATTCACATCATGGAACTTAAAGAAAAACAAAAAAAAATATTGGATGTTGCCGTTGAACTTTTCAAAGAGAAAGGATATATGGGTAGCTCTGTGAGAGATTTGGCGACAAAACTCAATATAAAAGCCGCATCTTTATATGCACATATTCGCTCGAAAGAAGAAATTCTCGAATGGATCTGCTTCGGAATTGCCAATGATTTCTTTACCGAGCTTCAGACTGTAAAAAGTACAGACATCAATCCAAAAGATAAACTAAATTTATTCATTGATAAGCATCTGTCAATAGTTCTCAGAAACCGCGATGTCACGCATATTTATTCTAATGAATGGAAACATTTGGAAGAAAGACTTCCCGAATTTGTAGAATTAAGAAAAAAATATCAACAGGAAGTAGAAGAATTAATTTCTGAAATTTATCAGGCTGAAAACTGGGAATTGAAATCACCTACTTTTACCACAAGGTTTATTCTTCACACTTTGAATAATTCTTATTTCTGGTTTAAAAGAAACATCGAATCGACTAACGAAATTACTGATGAAATAAGAAATAAAATACTTTTTGGTCTTTTAGGAAATCACAAACAGTAATTTTATTAGCTATATGTTTTTATAAACATAGTCTTTTTCATTCCTTCTGAATCTCAACTTTTATAGGCAAGACGAGACGATTCCTGGTTCCACGCTCCACTTCGTTCCCCTCTGAATGGGAAACTTTGTATAAAACTATTCAAAATGTGATGAAAATCATAAAAATTTTGTCAGTTCCTAAATTCTTTATAAATTTACACCTAACAAATGTTAGTTAGTGAAGAATGTTGATTTTCAGTTGAAACATCCCAACTGTTGAAACGGATCCGATTGGAAAACCATCGGAAACGAAATTAAAAAAGCAAGGAATCACTACAAAAGTAAAATTCACGCTCAGTACAGCCTTCCGAAAATGTGAAGGCGGAAAGATTAAATAGAAGACTTTAAAAATAAATGAATTCATTTTATAAACTTAAAACTGTAAAAGTTCAGAAAGATACCAACGATGCCGTAAATGTAGCTGTTGAAATTCCTGAGGAGCTGAAGGATAAATTCAGATTCAAACAAGGGCAGTATCTTAATTTCCGAATGATGATCGACGGAAACGAAGAGCGTCGTTCTTATTCTATCTGCAATGCTCCGAGTGAAAAAAGCAATACGCTGGAAGTATTGGTTAAGCTGTTGGAAGGCGGAAAAGTTTCCGGGTACTTCAACGAACATCTACACATGGATGAAATGTTGGAAGTGATGCCTCCGATGGGCGGTTTTCATACGTCTTATCACCCGACAAACGTAAAAACTTACGTTGGTTTGGCGGCAGGAAGCGGAATTTCTCCGGTTTTATCAAATATTAAAGAAAGTCTTTATCAGGAACCTAATTCCAATGCTTATCTGTTCTACAGTAATAGAAGCATGAATCATGTGATGAAAAAAGGCGAGATTGACAAATTGGTTGAACAGTTCAAAGGAAGATTAAAAGTTGTTTATCTGGTAAGCCGTGAGCAGCATGAAGACCCGATTTTTGAAGGAAGAATCTCGCCTGAAAAACTAGACCAGTTATTTGAAAGATATGCAGATATCGATGTTAAAGAATCTACATTTTTCATTTGCGGACCTGCAGAAATGATTAAAGGGATCGCAGATTATTTAAAGAAAGATAAAAAAGTACCGGCAATTCAGGTTTTATTTGAATATTTCACCGCTCCTGACGACGAAAATTCTGAAGAAATGAGCGATGAATTCAAGGCAATTGCCAATATCGAAAGCATGGTAACGGTCATTATCGATGATGATGAATATTCGTTCCACCTTAATTCTAAAAAAGAGAGTATCTTAGATAAAGCATTGAAAGACAATCTTCCTGTACCTTTTGCCTGCAAAGGAGGAGTTTGTTGTACGTGTAAAGCGGAAGTTTTGGAAGGAGAAGTTTTCATGGAGAAAAATTTCGCGCTTACCGAAGATGAGGTAGCCAGAGGTTACGTTTTGACCTGTCAATGTCACCCGACAACGAATGTGGTGATGCTTAATTATGATGTTTAATTTTTAATGAATTTTTTTCATTATTAAAACAAAAAGAATATGGACTTAGAAAAATTTGTTCAATACGTACACGACGAAAATAAAGTAGAACCAAAAGATGTAATGCCCGATGATTACAGAAAACTATTGGTTCGTCAGATTTCACAGCACGCACATTCTGAGATTGTCGGAATGTTGCCGGAAGCGAACTGGATTTCCAGAGCGCCTTCATTGAGAAGAAAAATGGCTTTGTTGGCTAAAGTCCAGGATGAAGCAGGTCACGGTTTATACTTGTACTCTGCGACTGAAACTTTAGGAAACGGAACTATCAGAGCTGACAGAGACGCTACTTACGACGATATGTTGGAAGGAAAAGCAAAATATTCAAGTATTTTCAACTACCCGACACTGAGTTGGGCAGATATCGGTGCCATCGGATGGTTGGTTGACGGTGCAGCCATTATGAATCAGGTAATGTTGATGGGGAATTCTTACGGTCCTTACTCAAGAGCGATGGTGAAAATCTGTAAAGAAGAATCTTTCCACCAAAGACAGGGTTACGAGATTTTGATGGCGCTTTGCCGTGGTACGAAACAGCAGAAAGAAATGGCTCAGGCTTCATTAAACCGTTTCTGGTGGCCGGCTTTAATGATGTTTGGTCCAAATGACGACAGTTCACCAAACTCTAAAATCTCTATGAATTACAGAGTAAAAAGAGAAAGTAACGACAGTCTTCGTCAGAGATTTATTGATGTTACGGTTTCTCAGGCTGAATTTTTAGGCTTAACCATTCCGGATAAGGATTTAAAATGGAATGAAGAAAGACAACATTACGATTTCGGCGAACTTCCTTGGGATGAATTTATGGAAATCTTAAAAGGAAACGGACCTTGTAATAAGAAAAGGTTACAGACAAAAGTAAAAGCACAGGAGGAAAATGCTTGGGTAAAAGAAGCGGCTATTGCTTTTGCAGAGAAACAACAAAAAGAAGTAATATAATATTTAATGTAAACCATTAAGATTTTGTTTAGAAGTCTAGTTTAATTAAGATAAATCATTTTGATTGTAAATCTAAAAGCGTAGCTAAACTTAATATTCTTAACAACTTAATTGTCCTTGATGGTTCAAAAATTAAATTTCAAAAATAATTCAAAAATCTAAAATTTAGAATTTAAAATTAAAATTTGACTATGGCAAATTTAGATATGTGGGAAGTGTTTATTCAGACTAAACCGGGATTATCTCACAAACACGTTGGAATAGTACAGGCACCAACAGCAGAAATGGCTTTGCAGAACGCAAGAGACGTTTATACAAGAAGAAAAGAAGGAACTTCTGTTTGGGTAGTTCCAAGTAAATATATAGTGACTTCAGAAGGAATTGATAAAGAAGCTTTCTTCGATCCGGCTGATGACAAATTGTACCGTCACCCGACGTTTTACGATATTCCAAACGATGTAAAAAATATGTAATTAATAAAGACTTCAAGATGTGAGATAACAGATAATAGACTCATTGTCAATCTGAAATCTAGTGTCTGAAATCTGAAATCTATTAAACAATGAACCCATTATATAATTATTTATTAAAACTAGCGGACGACAGTTTCATCATGGGACAGCGTTTGTCTGCGTGGTGCGGTGAAGGTCCTTATTTAGAGGAGGATATTGCATTGACAAACATCGCGTTGGATGAACTTGGACAAGCCAATAACTTTTACGTTTACGCTTCAAGAGTTGCTGATAACGGTAAAAGCGAAGATGATTTAGCATTTTTGAGATACGAACACGAATACGTAAACGCACATTGGGTTGAGCTTCCGAATGAAGATTATGCACAGACGATTCTTAAAGTGTATGTTTTCGCCGTATATCAGAAATTAATGTACGAAGCATTATCTAATTCTGCTAATGAAGAACTTTCTGCTCTTGCCAAAAAATCATTGAAAGAAGTAAGGTATCATTATACCCACGCTTCTTCCTGGATGAAAATTTTCGGACAGGGGACAGAAGAAAGTAAATCTCGTCTGGTAAAAGCAATTGAAAATATCTGGGAATATTCAAAAGGTTTATTTGCAAAAGTGGAAGGAGAAGATGATTTGATTGCTTTAAATATCGCTCCAAATGTTGATGATCTTTATGAAGATTTCCTTGCTATTACCAAAAGAGATTTTACAGATTTCGGATTAGAATATCCTGCGAATCCTTTTATGCAGCCAAAATCAAGAACAGGATATCACACAGAATATTTCGGATTTATGCTTTGTGAATTACAGTATATGCAGAGAGCATATCCGGGTTGTACTTGGTAGGTTTTTGAATGTAACAATGTATCAGTTTATCAATATAACAATTTTTAAGTGAAATGTTAAACTATCATTGAAAATTTTATTCTTTGTTGACTTTGCTAAGTGAAACGCCTTTGCGAACTTAAAAACATTTAGTAGTCAAAAAAAACTTTGCGCACTTTGCGTTAAAAAAATCAGATAAAAGAAGATTGAAAAATCCTTTAGAAATATTAGAAATGGTTCCCGATCCGGAAATTCCGGTGATCAATATCGTGGAATTAGGCATTGTAAGAGAAGCAAAAGTTACCAGCAAGAATTCTTGTGAAATAACGATTACGCCGACTTATTCTGCCTGTCCCGCTATGTTTACTATCGAGGAAGATATCATGAAAATCATGAAAGAAAACGGGTGGGATGCGAAAGTAGTGACCAAAATGTTTCCGATCTGGACAACAGACTGGTTGACGGACGAAGCGAGAGAAAAACTTCGTGTCTACGGAATTTCACCTCCCGAAAAAGGAGCCGACGAGCATCACATCGGGAAACCGAAAAAATGCCCACGTTGCGGTTCGATGCATTCAAAACAGATCAGCAGATTCGGATCTACATTGTGTAAGGCTTCTTATCAATGTCTAGATTGTCTGGAGCCCTTTGATTATTTCAAATGTCATTAAATTAATGTAACAAATTAGCAACGTAAGAATATACAATTTTCAATGCAGTAAATATTGTTATACAGGTAAACTGATGCATTCCTACGTTTTTATATGTAAATTTACATTAATCATAAAAAATTAAAACTATGTACACACAACTCGATATTGAATCGCATTTTGACGGAAAATTAAAAATTGCTTACCTTAATCAACCTGACACAATGAATGCTTTGACCAAGCCTTCGTTATCAGATCTGAAAGATTTTGTAAAAGAATGCAGTGATGATCCCACAGTAAGATGTGTTGCCATTTCAGGAAGAGGAAAAGCTTTCTGTTCTGGTCAGAATTTAGATGATGCTTTCGTACAGGGTAACGACCATCATAATGATGATATTATCAGAAGAATCGTAACTGACTATTATAATCCTTTGGTGCTTGAAATTACACGTTGCAAAAAACCTGTAATTGCTTTGGTAAACGGTCCTGCAGTTGGAGCTGGTGCGATGTTGGCATTGATTTGTGATTTTGTTTTGGCGAGTGATAAAGCTTATTTTGCTCAGGCATTCTCTAATATCGGATTGATTCCTGATACGGGTGGAACTTATTTCTTACCCAAATTATTAGGAAGACAATTAGCGAATTATTTGGCATTTACAGGTAAAAAATTATCTGCAGAAGAATCAAAATCATATGGTCTGGTTGCTGAGATTTTCACTGAAGAAGAATTCAATTCAAAATCAATGGAAATTTTAGAAAAAGTATCTAATATGCCGACAGTTGGTTTAAAATTAACCAAAAAAGCTTTTGCCAGTTCTTATAACAATACATTGAAAGAACAATTGGAATTAGAAGGAGATTTACAGCAGGAAGCTGCAGAAACAGAAGATTTTAAAGAAGGGGTACAAGCCTTTTTACAAAAAAGAAAACCTAATTATAAAGGGAAATAAAATTATAGAATTTAGAAATTAGAGGTTAGAAATTAGTATATAAAATCTAACTTCTAACTTCTAACTTCTAACTTCTGGCTTCTAACATCTATAAATAATGAAAAACGTAGGAATTATCGGTGCTGGGACTATGGGAATTGGCATCGCGCAAGTAGCCGCAACGAACGGATGCAAAGTTTGGGTCTATGACGCCAACGCAAAACAAGTAGAAACGGCAACCGTAGGTTTGGAAAAAACATTAACCAAATTAGTGGATAAACAGAAAATTTCGGCAGAAAAAATGGCTGAAATTTTAGCCAATATTTCCATCGCTACAGAATTGAAGGACTTCAAGGATTGTGAATTAATCATCGAAGCCATCATCGAAAACAAAGAAATTAAAACCAAAGTTTTCACGGAATTAGAGAAACACGTTTCTGAAAGCTGTGTTATTGGTTCCAATACATCATCCATTTCCATTACCTCTCTCGGTGCGGAATTACAAAAACCGGAGCGTTTCATCGGAATTCATTTCTTCAATCCGGCTCCTCTGATGCCTTTGGTTGAGGTTATTCCATCTTTATTAACAGAAAAATCTTTAGCGGAAAAAATCTGCAACCTCATGAAAGATTGGGGTAAAACTCCTGTTATCGCCAAAGATATTCCCGGATTTATCGTCAACAGAATTGCCCGTCCTTACTACGGTGAAGGATTGAGAATTGTTGAAGAAAACATCGCAACAGTAGAACAGGTTGATGATGCCATGAAAACATTAGGTAATTTCAAAATGGGCCCTTTTGAATTGATGGATTTAATTGGTGTTGACGTTAATTTCTCAGTTACAAAAACAGTTTACAACGAATATTTCTACGACCCAAAATACAAACCCTCTCTTCTTCAACAAAGAATGTCCGAAGCCAAACTTCACGGAAGAAAGACTGGAAAAGGCTTCTACGATTACAGTGAAGGGGCTGACAAACCTGTCGCTCAAAAAGATGATGCATTGTATCAGCAAATATTTTTAAGAATTATATCAATGTTGATCAATGAAGCGGTGGAAGCAAAAAGATTAGGTGTTGCAAGTGATGAAGATATCGAACTGGCAATGCAGAAAGGAGTAAACTATCCAAAAGGATTATTGGCTTGGGGAAAAGAAATCGGTTACTCAAAAATCTCCGAAACCCTACAGAATCTTTATGAAGAATATCAGGAAGAGAGATATAGACAAAGTCCTTTGTTGCGAAAATTGAATTAGATAATTTGAAAATTATTTACCGCAATCTTTAATTTTCAAATTAATATTATGGATATAGACGGATTCAGAGCCGAATTAGAAACAAGACTTCTCATTGAAAAAGAATACATCATTCAGGAACTTTCTTCGATGGATGATGATCAGGAAAGACTTGGAATGTTGGGTATATTTAATGAAAAATATAAAGAGATGATCAAAAGACTAGCAAATGAAAATGGAATTGATTTAAATGCTCCTTATCCAACTGAAAATTCGTCAAAATCAGAAAATCTTCATATGAACAGATAATTCTCGGTAAAACCATGAATATTTATGACAAATTGGTTGATGGATTATATGAAGAAATCGCTATGATTCGTAAGCATAAACATTGATGAAGAAGACACGATTATATCTGACTTATAAAAAACAATAATATCTACATATAAAATAACAAGCGTAAATTAGAAATGAATCCAAGACAAGTTGCAGAATATATGTTTGATCAGGATTATTTTTCCCAATGGATGAATATTAAAATAATCGAAGTCAAAGAAAATTATTGTTTACTGGAAATGCCCATTAAAAAAGATATGATCAATGGGCTTAGAACGGTTCACGGAGGTGTTACATTTGCTTTTGCGGATTCTGCATTGGCGTTTTCGTCCAACAACACCGGAGATGCGGCTGTTGCGTTGAACTGTATCATTAATTTTACCAAAGCCGGAAAAGAAGGCGACACTTTCAGAGCAGAAAGTATCTTGGTAAACGACACCAGAAAAACCGCTGTTTACGATATTAAAATTACCAATCAAAACAACGATCTGATTGCAAAATTCGTCGGAACAGTCTACAAAATCGGAAAAAAAGTAACAGAATTATAAAATAGATAAAAAGACATCAGATGTCAGATATTAGATTTATATAATGTCTGAAGTCTGAAATCTAATATCTGAAATCTAATAAAAAATGAACAACGTATATATCATAGATTACATCAGAACTCCTATTTCAAAATTACAGGGAGGTTTATCAGAAGTTAGAGCCGATGATTTGGCGGCAATCGTTCTAAAAGAAATTGTTGCAAGAAACCCTGAAGTTCCTGTTGAGGAAATTGAGGATGTTATCTTCGGATGTGCTAACCAAGCAGGTGAAGATAATAGAAACGTAGCAAGAATGGGACTTTTATTGGCTGGTCTTCCTTATAAAATTGGAGGTGAAACAGTAAATAGACTTTGTGCTTCTGGAATGTCGGCGGTGGCAAATGCTTTCCGCTCGATTGCTTCCGGAGAAGGTGAAATTTACATCGCCGGTGGAGTTGAGCATATGACACGTTCACCTTATGTAATGTCAAAACCAAGTGCAGCTTTCGGAAGAGATAGTCAGATGTTTGATACGACTTTCGGATGGAGATTCGTTAATCCAAAAATGAAAGAAATGTATGGCGTTGATGGAATGGGCGACACCGCTGAAAACTTAGCAGATATGCATAATATCAGCCGTGAAGATCAAGACAAATTTGCCCTTTGGTCTCAACAAAAAGCAACAAAAGCTCAGGAAAGCGGAAGATTGGCGGAAGAAATTGTAAAAGTTGAAATTCCTCAGAAAAAAGGCGAACCGAAAATTTTCGATAAAGACGAATTCATCAAGCCAACCTCTTCAATGGAAGGATTAGGAAAACTTCGTCCTGCTTTCAGAAAAGAAGGAACGGTAACTGCCGGAAATGCTTCAGGAATGAATGACGGGGCTGCAGCTTTAATTTTAGCAAGTGAAGAAGCCGTTAAAAAATATGGTTTAAAGCCAAAAGCTAGGATTTTAGGATCTTCAGTTGCTGGTGTTGAACCAAGAATTATGGGAATCGGACCAGTAGAAGCGACTCAAAAATTATTAAAAAGATTAAATCTTTCACTAGAAGATATGGATGTTATCGAATTGAACGAAGCATTCGCAGCTCAATCTTTAGCCGTAACAAGAAGTTTAGGATTAAAAGATGACGATTCAAGAGTAAATCCAAACGGAGGAGCTATCGCAATCGGGCATCCACTTGGAGTTTCCGGAGCAAGAATCATCGGTTCTGCAGCTTTAGAACTTCAAAAACAAAATAAAAAATATGCTTTGTGTACGCTTTGTATCGGTGTCGGACAAGGTTATGCA
This sequence comes from Chryseobacterium sp. DT-167, assembly GCF_058310155.1. Lineage (NCBI taxonomy): Bacteria > Pseudomonadati > Bacteroidota > Flavobacteriia > Flavobacteriales > Weeksellaceae > Chryseobacterium > Chryseobacterium sp. DT-167. The sequence continues at coordinate 85,853 of NZ_JBZEEQ010000012.1, forward strand.
ATGGTTATTGAAAAAGTATAACTTTTTCAATAATGTAACAATATAAAAATGTATCAATGTAACAATTCCATTGTCATGCTGAGCTTGTCGAAGCATCTATTGGTAAACTGCTAGATTGATACACTGTTAAATTAAATTTTTAACATAAAAATTATGAATATCTACTCATATCACGGCATTCGTCCCATCATCAAACCTTCCGCTTACGTTCATCCGCAGGCGGTGATTATCGGAAATGTGGAAATCGGCGAAGAAGTTTACATCGGTCCAAATGCGGTAATTCGTGGTGACTGGGGTAAAATTATCATCAAAGACGGTGCGAATGTTCAGGAAAACTGTACACTTCACGTTTTTCCGGGTATTGAAACGATTTTGGAAGAATCTGCGCACATCGGTCACGGTGCGATTATTCATTCCGGGCACATCGGTAGAAACTGTCTGGTTGGAATGAACGCAGTTGTGATGGACAAAGCGATAATCGGTGATGAATGTATCATTGGCGCATTGGCATTTGTTCCTGCAAATTTCAGATGTGATGCAAGAAAATTAATTGTTGGAAGTCCGGCAAGAATCATTCGTGATGTTTCCGATGAAATGATTAAATGGAAAACGGAAGGAACAAAACTCTATCAGGAGTTGGCAAGAGAAGGGAAGGATGCGATTTTACCTTGCGAACCGTTTACAGAATATGTTCAGCAAATTCCTACGAAAGTTGTTGATTACAGCATTTGGGATGATGTGAAATAATTGAATTTCAAAAATTTAGTATGGTTAAAAAGCTTCTCATTTTCTGCAGTCTTCTCTTTGCATTTCAATTTGTGGTTTTAGGCCAAAACGGAAATGTAAAAGCATTAACTATTGGAGAAATCAGAACACTAAAGTCGAAAATTTTAAATGAAGAAAGAACATTAAACATCTATCTTCCGCAAAATTTTGATAAAACAAAATCATATCCGGTTATCTATCTTTTAGATGGAAGCATGAATGAAGATTTTATCCATGTTACAGGATTGGTTCAGTTCTTTAATCAAATGTATTCCATGCCGGAAACGATTGTAGTAGGAATTGCAAATATTGACAGAAAAAGAGATTTCACTTTTCACACCGATTTAAAAGATTTACAAAAAGATTATCCTACGACAGGACATTCTGATAAGTTCATCAATTTCCTGGAAAAAGAATTAAAACCTTATATCGAAAGTCAGTTTAAAACAACCAATACCTACATTTTCGGTCAATCTCTTGGCGGACTTTTAGCAACAGAAATTTTGTTGAAAAAACCTGAAATGTTCAATAACTATTTTATCATCAGCCCGAGTTTGTGGTGGGATGATGAAAGTCTTTTAAAACAGGCTAATCAATTATTAACTAAAATACCGGATACTAAGAAATTTATTTACGTTTCTGTAGGAAAAGGTGAGCATCCGGTGATGGTAAAAGATGCAGAAAATTTATTCGATATTCTAAAAAAATCAAATAAGAAAAACTGGACGGTAGAATATAAAATGATGGAAACAGATAATCATGCAACGATTCTTCACAGAAGTTTGTATGAAGGTTTGGTGAAGTTGTTTCCGTATCAGGAACCGAAGTAAATCAATGTCATAATGATAAATATCTTAAAGAAATATTGGTTGTTAAGCCTGATTATTTTTATAGTAATCAATATTTTAGGATTTTATTTGATGAAGGAATCACTAGGTATTTCAGATAGTCTTGAACACGTAGAATCTGATGAAGTGGTTGCAAGTCTAAAGCGTAAGAATTTCTTCTACAAATTGTTAATCAATTTTATTTTTATAATTGATGTATGTTTAATATTATCCTTTCTTTATCTGATTATTAAAAACATTTTTAAAATTAAATTTAAGTAAAAAGTAAAAAACTATATGGAAAAGTTAAAAAATTACATCCACGGCGAATGGGTAGAAGGTACCGGAAACGGAATCCCTTTGTACAATGCCGTGACGGGAGAGCAGGTTGCCGTTTCGGATACAGAAGGGCTTAATTTTGAACAAGCGCTGGACTACGGAAGAACAGTAGGTTATAAAAACCTTTCTTCAATGACATTCTATGATCGTGGAGAAATGTTGAAAAAAGTAGCACTTTACCTTTTAGAAAGAAAGAAAAAATATTACGAATTATCATATAAAACTGGGGCAACTCATGCAGATTCCTGGGTCGATATTGAAGGAGGTTTTGGTACGTTCTTTACGTATTCAGGATTAGCGAAAAGAATGCTTCCGAATACTCCGTTTTGGGTGGATGGTGATACTCAGAAAATTTCTGCGAACGGAACTTTCTTGGGAACTCACATTTTAACGCCAAGCGAGGGGGTTTCTATACAAATCAATGCGTATAACTTTCCTGTTTGGGGAATGTTGGAAAAATTATCCACTTCATTGTTGGCGGGTGTTCCAAGTATTGTAAAACCTTCTCCTTATGGTTCTTATTTGACGAATGCTGTTTTCCAGGATATGATTGAAAGCGGTGTGCTTCCGGAAGGCGCGCTTCAATTGGTTTGTGGTGAACCGGGAAATATTTTGGATTATGTTAAAGATGGAGATTCTGTATTATTCACAGGTTCTGCAACGACGGGTAGAAAACTGAAATCTTTACCTTCTGTTTCAGGAAATGCTGTTCGTTTCAATATGGAGGCAGATTCTTTGAACTGTTCGATTCTTGGATTGGATGCAAAACCTGGAACTCCTGAATTTGATTTGTTCATCAAAGAAGTTCGTAACGAAATGACAACAAAAGCCGGACAAAAATGTACGGCGATCAGAAGAATTATTGTTCCTGAAAACTTAATTGGTGATGTTCAGAATGCTTTGTCAAAAGCTTTAGATCAAACAAAAATTGGAAATCCGTTGAGCAGAGAAACGAGAATGGGTTCTTTGGTTGGAAAACAGCAATATGACGAAGTTCTAAGAAAAGTAGATATTCTGAAAACTGAAAACGAATTGATTTATGACGGAAAGCATGAGCTTGTAGATGCAGATTATGAAAACGGTGCATTTATGTCTCCGAAATTGTTTTTAAATGATTCTCCGTTTACAAAAAATATCTCCCACGATGTCGAAGCTTTCGGTCCGGTTTCTACGTTAATGCCTTACAAAGATGCGGAAGAGGCTGCTGCTTTGGCAAAAAGAGGAAAGGGAAGTTTGGTAGGTTCAATCGTTTCTCACGATGAGAAATTTGTAGCAGAAACTTCCTGGAAAATGGCTTCTCAACACGGTAGAATTTTCGTGTTAAACAGAGATAACGCGAAAGAAAGTACAGGTCACGGTTCGCCGCTTCCTACATTAATGCACGGAGGTCCTGGTAGAGCAGGAGGTGGTGAGGAAATGGGTGGATTGAATGGTCTTCATTTCTTCCTTCAGAAAACAGCGATTCAAGGTTCTCCGGATATTTTGACGGCGATCACAAAAGTATATCAGCAAGGTGCTGAGAAAAAATATTCAGATAAACATCCTTTCCAGAAATATTTTGAAGAAGTTGAAGTTGGAGATTCTCTGGAGACGGCAGGAAGAACAGTTACTGATGCAGATATCGTTAATTTTTCTAATGTTTCGTGGGATCATTTTTATGCACATACGGATGCAACGAGTTTGACAGGAACGATCTTCGATAAAACAGTTGCTCACGGGTATTTCATCCTTTCTGCTGCGGCTGGATTGTTCGTTTCAGGGAAAAAAGGACCTGTTATTGCAAATTACGGATTGGAAAATTGTTCTTTCTTTAAGCCTGTTTATGCGGGAGATACGATTACGGTCTACCTAACGGCGAAAGAAAAAATCAACAGAGGAGTAAAGGGAAGAAATATTCCTTCGGGTGTGGTGAAATGGCTGGTTGAGGTTGTAAACCAAAGAGATGAGGTAGTTTGTGTGGCAACCATTTTAACATTGGTGGCAAAACAGTCTCCTTTTATTGATTTTAAAATAAAGAATATTCAGAAAAAGCTTAATAGCTTGACTGAAAAAACGCAGCCTGTCTTTGGAGATTTTACTCCGCAGCTGATGGTTGAACATCTGGAAGAAGTTTTGAGAAATGGCTTTGGAAATTTAAAACCTGAAGATTTTCCGGAAATTCCTGCCGAGAAGTTAGAGAAACTACAGGATTGGTTGTATACAGATCAAAAAATCCGTCCCGGGGCACAATATCCTTTATGGAAAGAAGGCGAAGTTCCTCAGAATAAAAATAAAAATCTGGACGAAGCAAAGGCGAAATTAATTGAAACATTAAAAGAGTTTATGGTTTATTTCAAAGAAAATCCTTTTGCAGAACATTATAATCCAAGATTCGGACACTTGAATAAAGAGATGATGGAGCTTTTCCAGAGAAAACATTTCACACATCATTTTGAGCAGTTTGGATTAATCTGATCTTCATCAGCTTAATCATCTCACTAATGCAGCAGTTAATCATAAATTGCTGCATTTTTTATGTAAATATATATTAAACTTTTTAAGAAAATAATTCACACATCTTTTAAACGATTTCAATTGATTTATTAAATAAAATACAGATATTTGGGGGTGCTTTTACAAGCTTCTCTTATTTAATAAAAAATATTATGAAAACAGAATTTTTCAATGACTTCGACTTTAAAAGTTTTTGGAGTGAATGCAGCTATTCTGCAAGAGATTATATCAGTGATTTCCCTGATGATGAAATGATTGCATCTGTTGAACAAGAACTTGGATATAAACTTCCCGGCTCTTACGTACAGCTGATGAAATCACAGAATGGAGGATTGGCAAACAAATCTATTTTTCCTACGAATGAAGCCAACTCTTGGGCAGATGACCATGTTGCAATCACCGGAATTATGGGAATTGGAAGAGAAAGGAAATATTCTCTTTGTGGGGAGCTGGGAAACCGGTTTGTAATTAATGAATGGGGATATCCCGCAATTGGAGTATATTTTGCAGACTGCCCTTCGGCAGGGCACGACATGGTTGCTTTTGACTATTCAAACTGCGGAAAAGATGGCGAGCCTGAAATTGTGCATATAGACCAGGAAAATGATTTCAAAAAAACCTTTCTGGCAAAAGATTTTGAAACTTTTATCAGAGGTTTAAAAATTGAAGACGAATAGGATATAGAATAATATGCACGATCAAACCTTTGCTGATAAAGTAGTTGACTTTAATACAAATCTACATTATTCAGGAAAGCTGCCTGCTGATTTTTCAGTTCTGAATCCCTATCTAGACCATTCTGATACCTTAGATGTCATGAAGATGTTTTATAAAAAATATTACGATGACGACAGTCAGAGAAAATTTATCATAGGCATCAACCCAAGTCGTCATGGGGCAGGAATTACTGGCGTCCCTTTTACTGATACCAAAAGATTGGAAAGCGTTTGCGGAATCAAGATGGAGTCTGCACATACACACGAAATATCTTCCGTCTTTATCTACGACATGATCACAGTATATGGTGGAGCAGATCGTTTTTTTAAAGATTTTTATATCAATTCACCATTTCCTCTCGCAATTATTAGAAAATCAAAAGGCGGCTGGATCAATGCCAACTATTATGATGACAAGGTACTTTTTCAAGATGTGAAAGATTTTATGATCGAATCTTTACAAAGCCATATTAATCTGGGTCTTGATACCTCTGAGGTTTTTGTACTTGGGAAGAAAAATGCAGAATTTATTTCCAGATTAAATGCAGAGGCTGAATTGTTTGATAAAATGACTGTTTTGGAACATCCTAGATATATTCAGCAGTACAAATCAAAGGAAAAAGATATGTATATTGATAAATATATTTTAGCATTGAAAAATGTTAACAATTTGAACTTATCCTGAATAGAAAATAGGATTGTAACCGAAATCCTGCCAATAATATAGTTCTAATTTAAAATGAAAATTAATGCCCTGGAATCCGGAAATCTACAATCAGTTTAAAAATATCCGCTATCAGCCATTTTTTGATCTGATGGATTTAATTTCATCTGAGAATCTTAAAAAAGCAATCGATATCGGATGCGGAACCGGAGAGCAAACTCACATTCTGTCTGAACAATTTAAAAGTGCAGATTTTACAGGCATCGATTCTTCCTCGGAGATGCTTTCTGAAGCAGACCAGTTTCAGAATGACAGGCTTCATTTTAATAAAATGGCTGTTGAGGATTTTATTAAATCAGACGAAAAATGGGATTTGATTTTCAGCAATGCGGCTTTGCAATGGTCTGATGATCATCAACATCTATTTCCGAAATTATTGTCGATGTTGAGTGAGGAAGGTCAATTTGCAGTACAAATGCCGGTGCAGCCAGATAATATTCTCAATCAGATTTTATTTAGACTCGCTTCGGAAGAACCCTATAAAATTCAACTTCAAAATTGGAACAGCGTTTCACCCGTTTTGTGTATGGATGAATATGCTCAGATGATGTTTGATGCGGGATTAGAAGATCTAAATATTTCTGTGAAAGTTTATCCTATTATTGCTGACAGTTCAGAAAAGCTTTTTCAGTTTATTTCTGGTTCGGCATTGATTCCTTATTTGGAAAGACTGGATGAAGGAAGCAGAGAAGATTTCGTTTCAGAATACAAAAGAAGAATTGGTGACCATTTCAAAAATTTTCCTTCCATCTATGCTTTCAAACGTCTGCTGCTTTATGGGAAAAAGTGAACTTTAAAAAATAAAAACCTTTGAGAATGTTCAAAGGTTTAATCATTCATGTGATAGAATCATAATATGAAAACTATAACTTTCAAGTTTTCATGGCTGATAGTTTATTGGCAGACCAGAAATCTTTCTCAATTTCTGATCTGCCAAATTATGATTAAACATTACTCTCATCACTTAGTTTACTTAATCATATCACAAAGTAACAATTTTTGCCATAATCTGAGATCAGTATAAAATACCAATTTTATCATTCAGTATTTATACGTAACTATTTGGCGGCTCAGCTCAAGTTAAAGTCTTATGGGGAGATCATAGATTCCGTTTACCACAGCATAGATCACCAAACCTACTGTGTTTTTTGCACCTATTTTATCTAAAATTCTTTGTCGGTGGCTTTCAATTGTTCTTGGGCTCAGAGAAAGCCTTTCTGCAATTTCGTGGTTGGTCAGTTCTTTACAGATCAGTTTTATGACTTCTCTTTCTCTTTCGGAGAGTTCATTTTCGCTATTAAATAATCCTTTGTTTTTCTGTGAATCATTAAGATATGATAACAGCATATTGTGATCTTCGGCAGTAAAGTAAATTCCGTTTTTATGTACCTGAGTGATGGCTTCTATAAAAGTTTTTTTATTTGAATTTTTTGGAAGAAATGCAGAAACTCCCAATTTTACCATATATCCCAAAACACTGCTTTTGTAGTGGGAAGAAAGGATAATGATTTTGAGCTGAGGATATGTATCTCGTAGAATTTCTACAAGTTCAAATCCATCCATGGGTAGCATCTGGATGTCGACCAGTGCCATATGAGGAAAGTCTTTCGCAGGAATTCTGGAGAGATGTTCAAGGAAATCAACCCCGTTATTGGAAGTAATCGTTACAGAGATGCTTTTCTCCATCGAAAGCAGCATTTTCACACCTTCCAGAATCAGCTGTTCGTCGTCTACGATGGCAATATTGGTGATCATGAGATTGTTTTTTGCTGAATTTTTATAATAAGCTGGGTCTTTTTTCCGATTGTATTTTTCCATTTGTAAAGAGCATCCAGAGACTGCAGACGGGATTCTATATTTTTGATCCCCATTCCCCGGTTGATCCTATTGTATTCAAAACTATTTCCGTTATCTGTGATGATCATTGTGAAACTCTTAGAGCTGTCTCTTAGGTAAATAGAGATTTCTGTTGCTGTAGAATGTTTGATCACATTGGTCGTGAATTCCTGAATGATCCTGTAAAGCTGTACTTCTGTGAAAATATCTTTTTTCCGGTATCCAGGATTTACATTTAAGTTGATTTTTATCTTTTGGGAAAGATCCGTAATCAATTCTTCAGTATATAAAAGCAGCCCCAGTTTCTCAAGATTCACGGGATAAAGCGAGTGAGAGATGCTTCTTGCAGAATCGATCAGTTCAGAAATCTGTTTTGTGATGATTTTTTCTGCTGCTTCCTTGTTTTCTGCATCAAAATTGTGAATCCATAGAGATAGAATATTGAGTCGGTTTCCGATATCATCGTGTATCAGTACAGCTATTCTTTTTCGCTCTTCTTCCTGTATGAGGGTTCCTTCCAGAGCGAGATTTTTCTGATGCTGAATTTCCAAGTCATGCTGCCTATTTTTTTCTTTTATAATCCGGTCTGTGAAAAGTTTATATGCCATCAATATAAAAACCATGATAATTATCAAGGCAATAATTAACGTAATGAAAAAGACGATATTTAGGCTTACTTCTTTAATTTTATAAAGGTGTATATAAATGATGAATATAAAACGCAGGTCAGAGTATTATTGATTCCCCAGATAATATAAGCGTCATCAATAGACATTTTTACCAGCTGATTATGCATTATAAAAATAAAGGCCGAAACTGCATAATATAAAAATATCATAGCATCAACCCATAGGAAACGATTGTCAGAATTTGTCTTTTTAATTTCCTGAAGCAGAGAAAACCCTGCAAAACCAAAAATGATGACGTTGGATACTACTTTTACATGATCATGATTCAGGTCTTTCAAAAAAAGATGAACAGCCAGATATAAGACTCCGGAAATCGGGACAAATAATGACCAGAACGGCGGTAGGTTTAATTTTTTTATAAACAGATATGTAAGGATAGAAAAAACTCCGCCAATGTAATACGGGTATATCGGTGCGGTTGTTTTTGCACCAAAAAAATCTACCGATACCGTCACAGAAGCTTCAATAAGAAAGGTGTACAAAAGATAGTAAACATACCATTTCTCATAAGTGAACAGTATTTTGTGCTTCAGAACGCCAAAAATAACAGCTATCAAAAGAAAAAAATAACTTAGGTACATGGATGAGTAAAAAAAATACTCCATAAAGCAGAACTGTTAATTGATAATCAGAACAATAGGCAGCTCTTCAGTTGCATAAACTGAGAATGTCTCTTATTTATCCATAAAAATATAGAAATTAAATGCTCTTTCAAAATTAATCGTTATTTTTTGTCAAATTATTGTTGTTTTATGTCATTTTAAACAAATTGTTTAGATATAAATCATTATCGTTTGGGTGATGTTGTCTTATTAACTGTAATTAATTTAAGCTATTTTTGTAACAAATAAATTTCAAACTATATTTTAAAAAGAAAATGAACGATTTTGTAGCATCAGAAATTAAAAATAATATTTCCGAGATTACCTTCGGAACTCAAAAAAGCAACGCGCTTCCCGGAGCAATTCTTGAAAAACTGGCTCAAACCATTTTAGAGGAAGGCGCAAAAAAAGAAGTAAAAGCCATCTTAGTAAAAAGTGAAGGTGAAAAAGCTTTCTGCGCGGGTGCAAGCTTTGACGAATTGTTGGCAATTGATGAACTCGAAGCATCCACAAAATTCTTCGGGGGATTTGCAAAGGTATTAAATGCCATGAGAAACTGCGGAAAAATCGTTGTAGTAAGAGTGCAGGGAAAAACTACAGGAGGCGGAGTAGGATTGGCTTGCGGAGCAGATTATTGTTTTGCAACCAAAGATTCTGCGTTAGCTTTAACCGAAATCAATTTAGGAATCGGACCTTTTGTAATCGGACCTTATGTTGAGAGAAAAATCGGCAAATCTCAGTTTTCGGCAATGGCAATCGATGCAGATTTCAGATCTGCAGAATGGGCAGAGCAGCACAATATTTACCACTCAGTATCACAAACCGTTGCTGAAATGGATTCAAAACTTGAAAAGTTCTTAAATACACTGGCTTCCAGAAGCGAAGATGCTTTGGCATTAATTAAGAAAGTTTCCTGGGAAGGTACAGAGCATTTTAATGAATTGATGCCCGCAAGAATTCACATGAGTGCAAGTCTGATTCTCGAAGATTCTGCAAAGAAAAACATTGAGGTAATTAAAGAAAAATTAAGAGCGAAGTAAAAATAAAATAAGGAAAAGACACCAATCAAAAAGGGTGTTTTCCCTTTGAGATCTTGCTTTCGGGTAAAGTAGTTTTGTATCAAATAATTTATAAAACTTTTTATTATGAAAGCAAGATTTTTTTTATGTCTTATGGCGGTCGCCACTATGGTTTTAAGTTGTAAGAATGACGATGACGAAGTTGTACCACAGCCAGAACCATTCACTTATACTGCTGTGACGGGGATGAGTACAGGAAGCACTTCTGTTGCTGGAACGAATGCTCCTGCAGGATATAGCTGGAGTGAAGTAAAAGCACCTCAAAGCACTTGGGGACTTAACGGAACTATTACCGACCGTATGCTTGCAGATGATTTTCAGATTCCTGCAGGTGAAAAATAGAATATACAAAATTTTTATTTCTATGCATACCAAACCGGTTTTTCTGGTGCATCATTACCTGTAAGCGAGTTTTACTTTGAAATTTATTCATCCGACCCTGCTGTTGCAGGAGCTGTGAAAGTTTATGGCGACACAACTTCCAACCGATATGTTTCATCAGAAGAAACAAAATGGTACAGAATTTTACAGGGGCAGACTGATAACACGACCAGAAAAATTTATAAAATGAAAATCAATGCACCGGATCTTAACCTTACTGCCGGAACTTATTGGATAAAATGGGGTTCTAAAACTTCCACGGGAACTCATTTCTACCCGCAGTTTCCTCATGATGCTGCTAAAGTAAACAATGCGCAACAGTTTGTCGTTGCAAGTTCTACGTGGGTGAATTTGGATGATGGTGGACAAAGGGTAAGCTTCCCATTTGAAATTTCAGGAACCAAGCTTAAAAACTAAAAATAATCAAAACCAAATCATAAAAAACCATTCTGGCTTTCAGAATGGTTTTTTATGTTCATATAAAAAAATCTGCATGATCAGCTACGAATTTCCGTGAGTATATTTAGGTTAAATTTTTATCAACTTTTTAATAAATTGATAGACACCGTCGCCAAATCAGAATTAGGGAATTTTCTGAAAAGTTCCTTATCAATATTTAAACCTGTTTCCAAACAAATCTTTTTAAAAACATCAACTTCCAGAATATACTGATCCGAAAAACCATGCGTCGCTTCATAAGCTGTTGCCGGAGTTTTTCCTAAATTCTGACTCGTCAGTTTTGAATCTAAAGAATGAAGTTCAATTATTAAAAGTCCGTTTTTTCTGATGTAAGGAAGCCAGAGTTCCAGATGCTCTTTCAGGCTTTCTTCTACAAGGTTATTCGGAAGCCTTTTTCCACGATGGGCAAATGCACCTGTTGAAGCACTGATTCTCTTGGTGTTAGTGTTTTCAGGAGTTTTCCAGACTCTGTTGTGATCGAGAAAAGTTCTGATATTGAGTAAATCCGAAAGATCAATTTCATAATTTTCTTTTAAATCTTCTGCCAACTGTTGAGGGTTCCCAATGTCTCCCCAAATTACTTTCGCCCAAATATCATTGTTGATGAGGTTGGCTCTTGTCACTTTCAATGCAGCCTGATTATAATCTGCACCGACTAAAAACAAAGGATATTCTTCCAACATTTTTCCACGAAGTGTATATCTCTCGATGGTTTCAAATATATGCTGAATGAATGCCCCGTTTCCGCAGCCCATATCTAAAACTCCTTTCGGCTGCAAATGAATCGGCTGATTGAAAATCTGAATGATAAAATCATTTGCTACTTTAAAATAATTGGAATGCGAACCGCCACTGCCCCAAACATTCATGGCTCTGTCTACGTGAATTTCATCTTCACCTTCCGAGATTTCTCTTATTTTTGAAGCATTTCCGAATAAAAGCTCATCCATTTTATTTAATAAAGGAAGATAAGAAACCGTGACTCCGTATGAGGCAGCTCTTTTGGCAAAATAAATTCCTGTTTCGGTAAATTTATAATTGTTGCCAGTTTTTTTAAACCAGCCTAAATAAGTCAGAAAATCTAAAATTACCTCAAAGTTCTCAGAGTTTTTGTGAAATTCTGCCGCCTGAAAAGAAGTTTCCATAAAATATTTATGAAACATTCCTGTCATTCCCAGATAAACGATGACTGGCCCGATAATGCAGCCTTCAATATGTTTTAAGATTTGTCCCTGAATATTTTTCTCTTCAACATCATCAGAAAGCTGAATTCCAAAATTATTTTTTACAGAATCGCTTAATTGGGTAAACTCTTCGACGAATGAATTTTGATTGATCTGGTTTTTAATATCTACGGAAAGCTTAAGAAAAGGAATTACTTTAAGATAAAGCAGACTGTATTTTTGAAGCAATCCAGTATTGTTATTGGTTGAAATTAAAATTTTTTCATTCTCATTATCTACATGATAATTTAAGAAACCTTGCGAAGCCAACGTTCGGATTGCTACATTGAGATAGCCTTCATTGGCTTTAAATTCTTCCGAAAGTTTACCCAGTACCATGTTTTCACGTTCAATAATGAAAGAAATGATTTCTTTTTTCATCAGTGACGCTACGACAGGAGCAGTTACAACCCCGTCAAGATGCCTGAAAATTTCTGAGCGCAGAGTTTCTTTATCCATAGTAATGTTTTTTCTAAAGTTAAGAATTTGAACAAATTATTTGAATAAAAGTTTTGCTGTTTAAAAATAAAATATAACTTTGCAATTCAAAGTTCTTTTATATGGAATCGAAAAACTATCACGAAGACTTATCACACATCCGCTCTATGATGGAGCGATCTTCACGTTTTATTTCGTTAAGCGGTCTATCCGGAGTCGTTGCAGGTTTAGCAGCCATTATCGGAGCGGTATATGTCTATTTCGTTTTTCAGAGAGAAGGAATCGACTATTTTGATGGCAATAGAAATATTTTTGGAAAGGAATTGGTGAATGAACTCGTCCTGATTGGCGCAGTTATTTTGGTAGTTGCAATTTTAAGCGGATATGTCCTCACTGCCAATAAAAGCAAAAAGAAAGGATTAAAGATCTGGGATGCCACCACAAAAAGACTTTTGATCACTTTTGCTGTTCCTTTGGTAACTGGTGGTTTATTTTGTCTCGTGTTGCTTTATCATCATCTATTTGTTTTGGTAGCACCTGCTACACTAATTTTTTACGGACTGGCTTTGGTAAGCGCAGAAAGATATACTTTGACAGATATAAAATATTTAGGATATTGCCAGATTATTTTAGGATTGCTTTCCTTCTTATTTTTAGGATGGGGATTAGTTGCATGGACAATTGGTTTTGGAGTTTTGCATATTGTGTATGGATTAATCATGCATAAGAAGTATAAATAATGATATTAGTTTGGTTCATATTTTTTATAATAATATTGGGGATTTCTCTCATTTTCCTTTTAATATATTATATAACTAAAAATAAAATTTTTAAAAAATTATTTATAGGATATTGGTTGTTTTTTATTTTATCATATTTGATTTTGTTTGTAGTGGGTTTTATTAATAGTCCAACTATTGTAGATAAAGAAGATATTTATGGAAGATATGAAATTGATAAAGATATGTTTAAAGGAAATAATGCTAATTGGCAATTTCAACATTTTAATTTTGAAATAAATAAGAATGATGAATTTGTTTTCTTTAAATACTATGATAGCGGAAGGATTAAAAGCAAGCATACAGGAAATGTAGAATTTATTGAAGGTTATACTAGTCCCCATTTAAAATTGAATCAAGTAAAACCTGAGCATCAAATAGTAGAAAATGAACCTTTGTTGGTTAGAAATAAATGGGAATTTTATTATGTTTTTAAATCAAAGAAATTTGGAAACGTATTTTTTAAGAAGAAAAAAGAAGGATTTTTTAGGTAAATTTTAAATTAATGTACAATATCAGTCAACTCAATAAAGAATTCGAAAGCCGTGTAAGATTGGGCATCATGTCCGTTCTTATGGTAAACGACTGGGTTGATTTTTCTGAAATGAAAAGTTTGCTTGAGATTACCGATGGTAATATGGCAAGTCACAGCAATGCTTTGGAAAAAGCCAATTATATTGAGGTAAAAAAAGAATTCGTGGGCAAAAAACCAAAGACTTCTTACAGGGTTACGCAATCGGGAAGAATTGCTTTCACACAACATTTAGACGCATTAGAAAAACTATTAGGAAGATAATCTCTATATTTTTTTGAAAATTTACTTTGAATTGCAAAGTACTTTAATAATTAAAACTAAAAAAATGATTACACAGAAACAAAAAACCACGTTCATTTACGCTACACCTGCAGTTTTATTAAGCATTCCTTTTATCGGAAATATTATTTCTAAAGAATTTAATTGGTCAGCAAGTGATTTTGGGATTGCTGCAATTCTTTTATTCGGAACGGCTTTTCTTATTGATTTGATTCAAAGAATTGTCAAAAATAAAAACTACAAAATTTTGATAAGTGTAGTAATTGTTTTGTTGCTTATTCTCACTTGGGCAGAATTGGCTGTCGGTCTGTTCGGAACTCCTTTCGCGGGAAATTAAGAATCTGCTTAATCCCTTAAATCTGCGAGATTTTAAAATTCAAATTTCACTAAAATAGATTTACTAAAATGACCAGAAAACATTTCCTCAAAAGACTTTTACAACTTTCTGCGATCGGAGCTTTTCCTGTTTTGTATTCATGGCAAATCGAACCTTTTTGGGTGGAATTTGTCGAAAAAAAACTTCCGATCAAAAATCTACCTGGAGAATTGGAAGGGAAAGTTCTGATGCAGATTTCAGATTTGCATGTCGGAAACCGTTTCGATTGGAATTTTTTGATCGAATCTTTTCAGAAAGCACAACAATTCAATCCAGATTTTGTGGTTTATACCGGAGATTTCGTCAATCACGGAACTCCGGAAGATCACAAAAGTCTTGAAAAGGTAATGGAAAAAGCAATCTACGGGAAGTTGGGAACTTTCGGTATTCTTGGCAATCACGACTATGGAGAAAATTGGAAAGACCTTGGTTCTTCAGAAACGATCTGCGAAATTCTTGAAAATTCAGGAGTTACAATGCTTAAAAATCAACACAAAGAATCGCACGGTTTAAATATTATCGGCTTCGATGATCTGTGGTCGCCCAATTTTGATCCGATGAAAGTGATGAAAGATTATGATTCTTCAAAAGCCAATATTGTGCTTTGTCACAATCCCGATGTTTGCGATAAAGATGTCTGGAACGGTTATCAAGGCTGGATTCTCAGCGGACATACTCACGGCGGACAATGCAGAATTCCCGGAGTGATCACACCAATTCTTCCCGTCAATAACAGGAAATATGTTTCAGGCGAAATTGATCTTGAAGACGGAAGAATGCTGTACATCAATCGAGCAATCGGACATTCTTTTCAGGTAAGATTTATGGTACGTCCGGAAATTACAGTATTTACTTTAACTCAGGCTTAAACAGTATTATGAAAAACAAAAATATTCTCACTACAGGTAAATTCTTCTTTTGGCTTTCATTCATTTTAGGAAATATTTGTTTATTCGGTTATCTGATTACTAAGGATGAAGACTTTGCATTCTATGGTTTTATGCTTTTGATTTTTGGTTCGATGTTTAATTTATTTATTATTGCATGTTTACTTATATATGGTTTTTTCAATAAAATTTACCTTGATACTTGCTACAAATCGGCAGGAATTATTCTGATAAATATTCCTATTGCAATTCTATATGCTATTATCGGTCTCTCAATCTTAAATCTTTAGAAAAATGTCTTATTGTTTTCAATCTAATGAAAATAAAAAGTGTCTTTGTCATTCCGCAGGAATCTCAATGCTGTTAAAATTCAAAAATTTAGATTGCTACGAAATGACAAACATTACTCTGTATAAATTATATTAGAATTATATATTATGAAAAAAATACGCGTCAAATTCCTCTTGTTCGTTTACGACAAAACTCAGAAACTCTACAGAAAATACTTTAAAAAGAAAAAAAGACAATGGCAGTTTAACGAAAAACAATTGCTGGAATTTCAGGAAGATTCTCTGGGAAGAAAATTGGGTGAGTTTTACAAGCGTCACGGTTTTACAATGATTCCTAAGATGGAAAATCATGATGTTCATCATCTCATTACGGGTTGTGGAACCAACTTTGAAGACGAGATCGCCATGCAGTTTCTCCTGCTAGGAAACGGAAAAATGAATGCCCATCTTCTTGCCGCAATAGGATTGGGAATCATAATTCTTCCTGAATATTATAAAATGTACATCAATGCCTACAAAAAAGGTCAAAAGATGAGAGCATTCCATCATATCAATTTTGAAGAACTTCTGTGGCAGAATTTTGAAAATCTGAAAGACTTTTTCAGAAACAAAGAAACACAGGTTTTTTATTAATCTAAAACTTAACCTTACATCAAAAACTCATGAAAACACATCATTATATATTTCTTACAACCGCTTTATTCATTATTCTTTTTTATAATGAAAACGTAGGTCTCAATCTCGGTATTTTAGGGATTGCTTACTCGTTATTAACGCTTTTCAAAACGCCTGAGAAAAACAGAACCAAAACTTTTCTTATCCTGTTGGTGACAAGCGTGCTTTCGAGCATAGCTTTCGCCTGGTACGGAGATTTTCCCTCGCTTCTGGCGGTTGTAATTTCACTTTTGCTATTGTCTTACCGATCAAAACACAGAAGGATGAAAATTCTTTTATTGATTCCCGTTTTCGTGGTTAACTGTTTTACTTTCATTTGCCGTTTTTTCAGTTTTGATTCCTGGCTTCCAAAAACAAATACTTCCGGACTTTGGCAGAAAACTTTAGCATTTATATTGATTCCTTTGATTCTGATCTCTATTTTCTTCGGAATTTATTCTGCCGGAAGTGATCATTTTGCCAGTGTTTTTAGCGATTACGAGCTTGATATTAATTTTTGGCAATTGTTGGTCATTACAATTTTAGGATTTTTTATTGCATTTAATTTCTGGAATTATTCTGTGGAAAAACTGATTTACAAACAAAATCATGTTCTCGAAAATGAATTTAACGATCAGGATAAAATTCAGAAGCCGACCTATTCTTTTTTAGATTTAAATTCTGAAAGAATGAGCGGCGTGATTTCTTTCTTTTGTTTAAATATTCTGCTGGTATTTTTCATTGCAACTTTTAATTACGAGCAGTTTTATGAAATAGTAAAAACTCCCAATCAGTTATCTGAAGAAACACATGAAAGAGTAATTGCGGTCATCATGTCAATTATAATGGCGATTCTGGTGATTATGTTTTATTTTAAATCAAATTTCAATTTCGATCCGAAGGCAGGTTTGATGAAAATTTTAGTGAAAATCTGGATTATATTAAATGCAGTTTTGGTTATTTCTGCCATGCTGAAAAACACAGAATATGTTGTTAATTATGGGTTTACCTACAAACGTTTGGGAGTATATGCTTTTCTGATTTTGTCTTTAGTAGGTTTGGCAATGACTTTTATTAAAATTCAGATGAAGAAAAGAAATGTCTTTCTTTTCAATGCAATGATCTGGTATTTTTATGGAACAGTTTTAGCATGTAGTTATATCAACTGGGGCGGAATCATCACATCTCAAAACATGAAAAGAAACGATTTTATGATCAATTACCATTTAGCTTCAATCAATTTCAGTCAGAAACATCTGCTGGAATATGCGGAAGAAAAACGAGACACACAACTGAAAAAAGAGGTTCTAGAAAGCGTGAAAAATGAAAGGTCAGAAACTTTCCTGTCGAAGATCCTTTATTTTGAAACCATTCAAAAGTAGTTTATAAAATCACTTTGTTGTTTAAAAGCAAACAACATCAGGTGAATTATAAAGATCAAAATATATTTATTATGAAAAAATCAGTCTTATTATTGATACCATTAATGATTTTATCATGCAAAAAAGAAGCTCCGGTTTCTGATGCACCCCAAAAAGATTCTGTCATTGTAAGTGAGCAACCTGCCCCAAATTCGGGATTTGATTCTGTAGATAAAACTCAGAGAGATTCTGTGATCAATAATTCTCCTGTTACAAAAGAAGTTTTGCGTACAGGTGTTGCGAGAGAAGAAAAAGATAGGGTTATCGTGAGATTGGCTGATGGAGAGCGTCTTCCGTTCACTATTGGTGAAGAATTTACAGATAAGCATGATAAATTGATCCTTAAAATTTCCAATTTCAATAAATCTAAAATCACCGCAAAAATCTCAACAAAGCAGCAGGATTTTAACATCAGATTTAATCAGATCAAGCTTCCGGATGGTAAAATGGACGGACCTTTCATGAGGGAAATAAGTTATGATGTCCCAAAACCCGGAGAAGTTTGGCTTATTATCGGTAAAAACAATATGGCGGAAGGAAAAACTACGGGAAGCTTTTCTGTGAGTGTAGAATAGATTTGGTATAGTTTATGCAAATGAACTTTAGAATTTAATTTAATTTAATACAAGTATTATTATGAAGAATATATTTTCAGCAGCTGTCATTGCCTCAATGGCTTTGGTAAGTTGCGGAACCGTTCAGTCGGTTATTCAGAATACCTTTCCTTATACGGCAAATGTTTTGGTTTCAACGGGAGTTCCTGCGAATAAAGAAGTTTCTTCAACAGCTACAGCAACAAATGTGCAGACCTGGTTTGGCGGTAACAATAATGCTCAGATCAAAGATGTAAGAATCTCTGATGCCAAAATTTCAGTGGTTTCTCCGGCAGGTGGAAATTTAAGTGCTTTGAAATCTGTGAAAGTTTATATTTCATCTACGGGAACCAATGAGAGACTGGTTGCGTCAAGATCAGATATTTCATCAACTTCATCCAGTTTAAATTTAGATTTAAACAGCGACAACGGATATTTGGATGAAGTTGTAAAAAGTACAGG
Source organism: Chryseobacterium sp. DT-167 (assembly GCF_058310155.1). Classification (NCBI taxonomy): domain Bacteria; kingdom Pseudomonadati; phylum Bacteroidota; class Flavobacteriia; order Flavobacteriales; family Weeksellaceae; genus Chryseobacterium; species Chryseobacterium sp. DT-167. Next base: position 104,700 of record NZ_JBZEEQ010000012.1, read on the forward strand.
TGTAACTGTAAGAACGGTGTATGAACTAAAAAATCAGACAACTTCTGATATGAATCTGAAAGTGGCTTTAAATTTCAGCAGTGTACCTGTAAGATAATATCAATTATATGTTAAAATAAAAATGCTTTCTCAAAATTCTGAGAAAGCATTTTTTTGTTGTCTTTGAATTTATTTGATTCTGTAGATGGATATTTCTGCAAAGGCATCTGATAAAAGGTTTATACTGATCGGGCTTGAGATTGTCCCAAATCTTAATTGCTGACCTGCTGTGAGGGTATATAAATGACTTATTCTTCCTTCTGAGATTGCACTTGTATTCACAAGACTGGCAACACCACCATATTCTTTTCTATCAAGGATTACAGTATTTGTCGTATTAATCGTTGTGGTACCCGCAGTTGAGCTTGTGATAACAATACCCGGTCTTACGCTGCCCAATAGAGACAGGTTAATTCCTGATCCAAGCCGAAAACTGTAATTTATTTGATAAATACCGTTTGCCGGAACTGTATAGTAAGATCCTCCGAGAGGTGCGGTTGTATTTGTAATATTAGATGTGTTTACTACATCCACGATCGGGAAACTTCCTGGTGTTGAGTTGCTTGCAGTTGGTAATCTTAAGAAATTAAGAGTAGACCCTGATAAAGTAAGAGATAGGTTTAATAAAGATAAATCTCCTCCTGATCTGGATGCATATGCACCGTCACCGGTATTGGTTGAAGGGGTTACAGGACCTTCGGGTAATACATTCCAAAGCCCTGTTCCGCTGCCGTTATTTGCAAATGCATCATAAATAAAGATTCCTTTGGATATCACACCCACCGTTTTTGGTCCGGTAGTGGTTGCCGGAGATGTAACATACACAATGGCTCCATTCTGTTGTGGAGTATAAGCGGCTTCTTTCAATCTTAATGAATCTCCGGAAATCCTTGGTGGTATAATGCCGTCGGCAAATGTAATTTCTTCTTTCTTCTGAAGATGAAGTGTAGATTTCGGATTATTGGTATTAATTCCCACTTGTGATTTTATGCTGTATCCAAAAATAAGAAGGATGAGCAAAATGTAACATTTTTTCATAGCAATTTAATTTAGGTTTGGTTCTTAAATTTAACTAATAAAATGTTAATAATGTTACCATAATGACATATTTTTATCAAATATTTTAATAAATGGTGATTATGGTTGATTGGGGTTAATCGTAACTATTGGTAACTAATCAATTTTAAGTGAAATAATACTCAATTTTTTTATATGCTAGTGTGAAATATATATGGAAATTTAACCAAAAAGTTGCCCTGTTCTAAATTTTTGTAATAGAATCCATCGTAATGGTGGCAGGTCCGTCATTGAGTAACGAGACTTTCATATCTGCTCCGAAGATTCCGCTCTCAGTTTTTAAACCTGATTTTTTGATTTCCTGTTTGAAGTAGTCAAACAAAGGGATTGCTTTGTCTGGTTTTGCGGCTTTGATAAAAGAAGGGCGATTGCCTTTTTTGTAATCGGCAATCAATGTAAACTGGCTGATGCAGAGTATTTCTCCGGAAATATCTTTTACAGACAGATTAAGTTTGTCATTTTCGTCCCCGAAAATTCTTAGATTTAAAATTTTCTGAATCAGCCAGTCGGCATCGGTTTTTTCATCATTTTCATCAATTCCTGTCAGAAGCAGGAGTCCTTTTCCGATTTCCCCCACTATTTCTCCGTTTACCTTTACACTCGCTTCAGAGACTCTCTGTATGACTACTTTCATTTTTAATTATAAAGATTGAGATTTTTTGTTGCAGGATCGTAATTCCAGAAATATGTTTTAGGCGGAACTGAAGAAATTGCGGTTGGCTGACCTGTAATTAAAATCCATGTTGCATTATCTTTCGGGCACACAATGCTGATGTTGTCTTTTATTTCTAAAGTAGTATTAGATTCCGGGCAAAGATGAGGTGCGTTTCTGTCATAAACCTTAAAAGATGCAGGTGAATCTGCTGTTCTTACTACAATAAGTCCGCGTGTTCCGGATTGTTGCTCGTTGATGTAAATGGGCTGCCCCACGTAGTTTAGGTTGTTGTATGCGGCTAGATTCAGATTCAGATTTACACTTATTGGTGAGTCCGGAAAGCAACTCACTGTGTCTTCATTGCTGCCACATGAGTTTATGTTTAATAAACTGAAAGTCAGTAAGATGAAAAATGATATGGTAGAGAAAGTTTTTTTCATTTCAATATAAATTTTTATATATTTGTAAAACAATAACGATTAACACGCAAAAACATTGTCCGACAAATGTCGGATTATTTTTTTATACTAAAACAAAATTTTAAAATTATGGCGAGCTATGTAACTAAGGAAGGGTTAGAGAAAATGAAAGCCGAGCTTGAGCAATTGGAGAAGATAGAAAGACCCAAGATTACTCAACAGATTGCAGAAGCAAGAGATAAAGGAGATTTGTCGGAAAATGCAGAATATGATGCAGCCAAAGAAGCACAAGGAATGTTGGAAATGAGAATTTCTAAGCTAAAAGATATTGTTACGACTTCTAAAGTGATTGATGAAACTCAGCTTGATACTTCAAAAGTTTCAATCTTGACAACAGTACGATTAATGAATAATGACACCAAAAAAGAACAGGTTTTTAAATTGGTTCCGGATAATGAAAGTGATCTGAAAACCGGTAAAATATCGGTAAATACTCCTATTGCAAAAGGATTGCTGGGGAAAGTGATTGGCGAAACGGCAGAAATTGTCTTACCAAACGGGAACAAGCTGTCTTTTGAAGTGTTGGAAATCACGCTTGATTAATCACCAAAATTTATAATTCATATCAGTTTAAGATGAGCTCAATATTTACAAAGATTATCAATGGCGAAATTTCAGCTTATAAAATTGCGGAAAATGATGATTTTGTTGCTTTTTTAGATGCAATGCCTTTGGTGAAAGGTCATACTTTGGTAGTTCCTAAAAAGGAAGTCGATTTGATCTTTGACCTGGATAGCGAAGATTATAAAAATCTTTGGGGATTTACTCAGGATGTGGCAAAAAAAATTAAAAACGCCATTCCCTGCATAAGAGTCGGGGTTGCTGTTGTAGGGCTTGAAGTGCCTCATGCGCACATCCATCTTATTCCTTTAAATAAGGTTGAAGATATGAACTTTAAAAACCAGCGGCTGAAATTATCTGTGGAAGAATACACAGAAATTCAAAATTCAATAATTAATTCTTAACAAGCAAAGGAAGGTCGTAAAAAAGAAATTTTTTACGATTTTCTTTCAATTATATATTAAATAAAAATGAATGCAAACCAATGTTCTTTCTGTGGCAAGAAAAGAAATGAAGTGCAAATGCTGATCTCCGGGCAAAACGGATTTATATGTGAAAACTGTATAGAGCAGGCTCATTCTATCGTAAAAGACAGCGTGTCTCCCACAGGATATGCCCCTGCGCAGAGTATAGAGGAATTGAAAAAACCAAAACAGATCAAAGAGTTTCTTGATCAATACGTTATCGGACAGGATCAGGCTAAAAAACAACTTTCTATTGCTGTTTATAACCACTATAAAAGATTGCTTCATGCAAAAGATGAAAACCGTGAAGTTGAGCTTGAAAAGTCAAACATCATCATGATTGGTGAAACGGGTACAGGAAAAACACTATTGGCAAAAACCATTGCTAAAGAATTGAATGTTCCTTTCTGTATTGTGGATGCAACTATTTTGACAGAAGCCGGTTATGTAGGTGAAGATGTGGAAAGTATTTTGTCAAGGCTTTTGATGGTGGCAGATTATGATGTGGAAAAAGCAGAAAAAGGAATTGTTTTTATTGACGAAATTGACAAAATTGCAAGAAAATCTGATAATCCGAGTATCACGAGAGATGTTTCCGGAGAAGGGGTGCAGCAGGGTTTGCTTAAACTTTTGGAAGGCAGCATTGTAAACGTTCCGCCGCAGGGAGGGAGAAAGCATCCGGATCAGAAATACATTCAGGTGAATACCCAGAATATTCTTTTTATTGCAGGAGGAGCTTTTGACGGCATCAAAGAAATCATCGAAAGAAGAATGAATAAGCAGGCAATTGGATTTAGTTCTGAAAAAATAAATAAAACAGGGGAGGATGATTATATATTAACAAATCTTAATGCAATTGATCTTCGCTCTTTCGGGCTGATTCCAGAGCTTCTCGGAAGATTCCCGATTATTACCTATTTGGAGAAATTGACAAAGGAAACAATGGTGAGAATCATGACTGAACCAAAAAATTCGATCACCAACCAATTTGTGGAACTTTTTAAGATGGACGGGACGAAACTTGTATTTACGGAAAGTGCTGTTGAGAAAATAGTAGACGAAACAATGGAAAAAGGTTTGGGTGCAAGAGGTCTTAGAGGAACCACTGAAAAAGTGCTTGAAGACTATATGTTCTCAATTGGAGAAGATGAAGAAATCATATTAAAAGAAGATAATATTTTGATTAATAATTAATATTAATATTTTTTTTAAAAAAAAATTATATCTTTGCAGGTGAAGATTGTATTAACACAAATAAATATTATACAATGAAAAAAAATTTATTAGCTCTAGGCCTTTTAGCAATTGCTGGTTCAATTCAGGCACAGAATGTTCTACTACATGTAGATGATACTGCTAACATGTATGTCAGCAAAGGAACCTTAGTCTACAATGGCGGCGGTTTACAATCAAAAGGAAGCGGAATTATTGATCTTCATGGTAACATGATGATTGTTGGTACAACTTCTGATGATATCAGAACGGTATCCACTCTGGGAACTCCCAATCCTTCTAATGTTGTTATCCGGTTAAATGAACCCTCCACGCCGGTAGTTTCAACTTATGGTCAGTTATATATCAAGGGGATTCCCCAAAATAATATAACGGGTATTGTAAATAAAGAATATGCTGCAACAGAGCATGGTTCTTATCAGCAGATTGGTATACCTTTTATTGGAAAATCATTTTCTAGTTTCAGTACTGAAATGGGAGGAAATTTTAATAACCTAAGATGGCAAGGGCGTGAGATCCTGAAATGGAGCAATGACAATTTGAGATGGGACGGTTCGATTATTCCATCAGCACCTATTCCTAATGCATCCACACCGGGTATTACTATAGATGTATCTTCATCCACAACATCAGCTGATAGAACTGCATATTTTGCATTAGGTTCAGCAGATCTTAATACTACATTATTACATACCGTAAAAGGAACACCTTTTGCAGATGGTATTTCTGCTGGTAATAGTATGAGTTTGAACCCCGCTTCTGTAAATTTCGGAACTTTAGGCAACAATCAAAATGTTTACCGCGAAAAATATAATACTTATATTTTCGACTCATTTGATAGTGCAGTACCTTGGAGTACATCAACAACTTTCGGTAAGTATACTTACCAATTTTCAAACCCATATTTAACAAATCTGGATTTATCATTTATTGGCTGGCAAGAACCTGGAACAATACATGATAACAATGCATTTACAAATATTTGGGGTATAGTTGCTGATCCACAGAATGTAGTTTATAATTCTGCAACTGGTACTACATCAAACTATGCGGCTACACAGATTGTAAACTTTGATGAAGTTAGTCATAAACCGGTAGGTAATTTTGCTACCCTAATCATCAAGCCTCTTAGTACTTTCAAAATAAAACTAAGAAATTCAACTGCTCAGGTTATGGATTTTGATAACCTTAGAAGATTTAGTAGTACACCAAGAGCTGAAGGAACAGAATATGGTGTTACAGCAGCCAAGAATACTAATTCAGGGGCAATAAAGCAACTAGGTGTTTTAGCATTGGATGCAGCGGGAAATCAAATTGGTGAAACTTATTATGTAGTTGCACCTCAGTTTAGTACAGGGAACTTCACAAATCCTAGTGCTGCTTCAGTACAGGCAATGACTAATACTTCAGCAATTATTCAAACATTTGAAGAAACTCCTAATGGAACAATCGATCAGAATTTTGCATCTGCTTATAGATTGTATATTAATGAAGCTAATGAAACAAACTATTTAGGTAAAAGAATCGATCTTAGCATATTTGGTTCTAATGTTGCTTCTTTGAAATTTGAGATCAGAGATGATACAAATTTAGTCCCTAATGCAACACATCTGTTATCCGGGGGTAATGGTTTTTACTATACTGTTGGTAATGGACAGGCTGTGCAGGCTAAACAAGGAGATATAATTCCTGTAAATGGTAATACTAATTATGGTTTGTTTTATGGACTTCCAACTGGTACATTAAACACAAACGAAATTAAGCCAAAATCAAGAACTCTTGTAACATACAATCCAAATATCAGTAATTACATCGTAAGATTTGATCCAGATTGGAAATCGGCTTCTGTTGAGGTGTTTGATGCGAGCGGAAAACTTGTAATATTAGAGAAATCTGTTAAAACCAATTCAGATTTTGTGATAAGATTAGACTCTGGAATTAAAGCTGGATATATTGTAAGAGTAGTAGGAAATGAAGGAACTACTGTCAACACAAAAATATTAATTAAATAACACAAAAAATGATGAAATTTCTTCTTAAAAAAGTATTTTTTATACTGTTTTTGGTATTTTGCGGTGTAGCAAGTGCTCAGTCGAATGGTGCCGGAACACCTTGTTTTCCAGGTGATCCGTGTAGTAGGCCGTCTTCACCAATTGATATGTACGTTTATGTTCTGGCAATTGCAGCGATTTTAATGATTGCATTTTTTGCTAAAAAATACAAGACACAAAAAATATAAAAATTTTATTAAAAAATTTTAAACTCCCTGATTAGTTGGGGAGTTTTTTTAATTTTACATCATGAAAAAATTATTACTATTATCGGGAATGTTATCCGCATTTTGTCTTCAGGCTCAGTTTTCTGTGACTATTCAGGCATCATCAGATTTTAAAGAGCAGGAAGCTATTTTATATACCCTCAACGGTTCTAAAGATATTATTGTAACCAAGGAACAAAACAAAAACAATTCTTTCACTTTTAAATATCCTACAAACTATTCTGGTATGATGAAAGTTTTTTTTCCAAATACCAACAATAGCATAAACTTTATTTCTGAGAATAAGAATGTGAATATTAAATTTGAAACTCAAAACAACAAAATTAAGAATATCATTTATCAGGATGAAGCTAATGAATTGATGAACAGTATTCAGGATTATTCACAGAAAAAGGAACTTATTCTGCCTGCTTTGTCTCAGATTAAAGAATATTATAAAGATAATACAGATTTCGGAAAAGCACTGATTGCTGAGATGGGAAAGCTTTCCGGCTCAAGTAGTGTCGATCAGATAAAGCATCCTTTTATATATTATTACAATACTAATTATGCTAAATATTTATCAAATGATGCCACTAAAAAAGTAAACCAGGATGAGGTGATAGATTTCTTTGATAAATCTAATGATATGCTGGAGTCATCATCGCTGATACGCCCTATTTTAGTTGCATATCTTAATAATGGCGGTAATACAAATGTGACACAATCAGTTGATAAGTTATTGGATCGTTTGAAAGTAGAAACTCCCCGCGGACAGATTGTTTTGTCTGAATTGATAGATATTTTCGATGTTTATGAAATGACCGAGTTTAAAAGTAAATGTTTAACACTGGCAAAAAATCTTAAGTGTACGATCACAGACCGTTTGGCTTCTACTTTAAAAGCAAATGCCAATGTTGAAATAGGTGCGCTATTTCCAAATTATAAATTTCAGTCGGCTGTTAATACCATTGCGAAATCTATCGCAGATGTAAAAGCAGATAAGAAAGTAATCGTGTTTTGGTCTTCCACATGCTCTCACTGCGAAACTGAGCTTCCGCAACTTTTGGCAAAGTATAACGAACTTAAAGCTAAAAATATTCAAGTTATAGGACTCTCTTTAGATTCTGACAAAGACTCCTATACCAAGAAAATTGCTGTCTTCCCATGGATTAATGATTCGGAATTAAGAGGTTGGAATAGTTCTTATGCAGAAACTTATAATGTTCATGCAACACCGAGTTATTTTATTCTGGATGCTAACAATAAGATTATCAGCAAACCAGATCATGTAGGTGACGTTTTGAACTATTTAAATGCGAAATAATTTTGGTGAGTATTAAATATTTTATATATTTGCACCACCAAAACGGCGAGGTAGCTCAGTTGGTTAGAGCGCAGGATTCATAACCCTGAGGTCACGGGTTCAATTCCCGTCTTCGCTACAGAAAAAACTAGCAATCAGTTATTTAACTCTCTTTTTAAGAGAGTTTTTTTTGTGCCTTAATCTTGGACAACATCATTACAACATTCTACGGTCTTAGATTGTTCAAAATCAAACAATTTAGTTTTCCCTGAATAAGTAAAAATACTTGTCTCATGTATTCGAAGAATCAATAACCGACTTGGTCTTGTATCTTAAATCACTTACCGAAGCGAGCATTTGCAATTTGTAAAAGATAAACAATGATGGTATTTAATTAAGTTTTGATGGATTGTAAGGTTTTTAATCCAATAACGAGACGAAGGTGTCTCTTGCCCTACTGGTAGCGTTCTATCTTAATGCTTTGTGTAAGAAGGATTAAACAAAATGACCTCTTTTATATTTACAAAAGAGGTCTTAAATATTTAGTTTTTATACTTCAGAATAGAATGGCATATCTCATTCCATTTTCTTCCATACAATTTCGTCGCCTTTTAGAGTCGCTTCCACTTTGTCACCATCTTTGAATTCTCCGGCAACAATTTTTTTCGCCAAAGGTCTTCTTAATCTCCCGCGGATTACGCCTTTCAGAGGTCTTGCTCCGTATTTGATGTCGTAACCTTCTGTGGAAAGATACTCTTTCGCTTCTTGGCTGATAACAAGTTCGATATTCAGATTTTTAGCTAAATCCAGCAATTCTTTTTTAAGATGGATTTCAAAAATTTTCAGTGCATTGTTTCTACTGATGGGGGCAAATGGGATGGTTTCTGTCAATCTTCCTAAGAATTCCGGGCGGAAGAAACGGCTCATCATTTCCAGTAATTTTGAAGATGGAGGAATTTCTCCTTTTCCAAAGGATTCTACAATAAATTCTGAACCGATATTGGAAGTAAATAAAATAATGGCATTCGAGAAATCGCCTTCCTTTCCGAGTCTGTCGTGCAGTTTTCCTTCATCCATAATCTGGAGGAACACATCAAAAACTGAGGCGTGTGCTTTTTCAATTTCATCAAAAAGAACAATAGAATATGGTTTTTGACGGATTTTATTAACCAAAAGCCCACCTTCTTCATACCCAACATATCCTGGAGGAGCACCGTAAAGAAGTGCAGCAGAATGTTCTTCTTTAAATTCGGACATATCGAAACGTATGATGGCATTTTCATCTTGAAAAAGAAATTCTGCCAATGATTTTGCCAGTTCTGTTTTTCCGGTTCCCGTTGGTCCTAAAAAGAAAAATGAACCGATTGGCTGTCCCGGTTTGCTTAATCCCGAGCGGGTTTCCAAAACCGCTTCCGAGACAATCGTGATGGCGTGATCCTGCCCAACTACTCTCCGTGCTAGTACGCTTTCCATATCGTTGAGCTTTTGTTTTTCTTCCTCTTTCAGTTTTCCGATTGGGATATTTGTTTTTTGAGAAATAATCAATCCTAAATCGAACTCTGTGATATGCGTTCTTTTTTCCTGAGCTATTTTTTCTGTTTTTTCAATCAGCACACGGGAAAATTTTAAAATTTCATCCGCATTTTCAAATTTTGGAAGTATGTTTTCTTCTTCGTGAGCATCTGCTGTACTGATCAGGTATTTAGTTTTTTCAATGAGATCTTTCAGCAACCAATCAGCGTGCACTTTTCGTTCTTCTTCCGTGTAGTTATTTGTATTGTCTTCCAGATGAATAATTTTCGTGATCAGATGATTTCTTTCTTTTAAAAATGATTCTCCTGCGGTTTTAAGTACAGACATGGTATGATCAATCAAATCAATCGCAGATGCGGGTAGGCTTTTCTCCTTCATATATCGCTCGGAAAGACGAATGGCTTCTCTCATCGTTTGATCATCAATGGTAATTTTATGATGAATCTGATACTCTTCCAAAGTCTGTTTCAACATTCTGAGATGAATCTCATCGCTGGATTCTTCGAGTTTTAAGAGCTCAAACATTCCTGCCAACCCTTGTTCTTTTTCAATTTTTTTGGTGTATTCTTCTATGGTTGAAGTAGAAATAAGGGTTAAACCATTGGAAAGCTCACTTTTCAAAAGGTTGACAATGCCCGAATCACTTCCGTGGCTTCCGAAAAGAGAATGAAATTCTTCAATAATCAACACCGATTTGGGGATTGATTTTAATTCTTGGGCAATGTTTTTAATCCGATCTTCGATTTCGCCTTTGTAAGACGCTCCAGCGATAAGTGCACCCATATCCAGCTCAAAAATTTCCAGACCGGAAAGAATATCGGGGATTTGTTTTAATAAAACTTTCTGCACGAAACCTTCTATCAAAGCAGTTTTTCCCACACCGTGATCACCGATAATCAGTACATTTTGTTTGCTGAAACGGCACAGGATTTCGGTGATTTTATTGATCTCGGTATCTCTGCCTACTAAAAGTTCTTTTTTGTTTTTCTTTTTTACCTGCTCTTTTTTGTTGGTGCAGTATTTTTGTACAAATCCTTTGTTTGTTTTTTTTGGAAGCTCTGCGGTTCCTTTCATTTCTGAAGCTCCAAAAGCGGAAGTGTCTTTTAATAATTCGTTTCTTGAAATAGGGAAAGTCTTCATCTGATCGAAGTTGAAGGCAACTCCGGGAGAACTGATGGCAATCATTACTGCAAAAAGAGTAATTTCTTCTTCGCCTAATAATTCTCTCACCGAATCGGCTTCTGCGAAAATTTCATCGATAATTTCATCGGGTTCGCAAGAGTACTTGTTGGGCGATTTCGGGAGTTCTTCAATCCTTACTTCTGCCCATTCTTCCAGATAAAAAACGTCAACTCCGAGAGCCTCCAGATGTTTTTGCAATGACAAATCTCTGGTGAGCATGGCTTTTATAAGGTGCGCTCCGGTGTAATAAGCGTTTAGGTTTTCTCGTCCTATTTTTTGGGCAATATTGATTGCTTTGGTGACTTCCTGATTGTAGGTTACTTCTTCTTGATTCATCGGTTTTGTGTTTAATTTTTTACTCCTTCATCCAAATCAAATATTTTTTGACTTTGTATTGAATATTGATATTCTGAATGCAGTTTTTTTGATTTTTATTGAGTCTTAATGCCGTTATTTTAATTTTTTTGCCTGCGATATTTTGACAGAATTGCTCAAAAGAAATAAGCTTGTCATTGTTTACCACCACTGGAATGTCATATTTACCACACAGATAATCTTTGAAATCATCTTTTGTTTTGACCTGTGCAGCCACCTGATTCAGCAACAACTGAAACTGTTCATTAGAAATTTCCGGTGCCTTTTTTTCTGCAAAAATAGAATCCTTTTTAGATTTTGTTTTTGGTGAAACCGGGATATACTGAAGCATATCTACCAAAGGATCTTTTTGAGCATCACCTTTTGGAAGAGAAAAAGCGACATGGGGTTTTTCAAATTCGTAAGATTTAATGTCTATTTTTTGTTTTGCCCGTATGTTTTTTGGTGCTACATAAATTGTCTTTACCGCAGTATGCTCAACATCTCCATTGACGATGAGAGTTATTTTCTTGTCACCTACCGTCTTGAATTTATAAACAGGTGATTTTCCCAAAGCATCTGTTGCGGCCGTTTCTCCGAAACTCCATTCCCAGGATTCTCCATCTTCTTTTTCTGCGTTAAATTGAACGGCATCTCCTACAAATGCAACATCGGGAGCCATAATAATAGGTAAGTACCCGTTTTGTTGGCTGATGCTGGAAATGGTTACCAGTTTTTCGTGAGTACACGTTCCGTTAATGGTCAATTTAATAATATACTCGCCGGGTTTTTTATACTGGTGAAAAGTTCTTTGCCGGTTATCAATGGCGGTGCTGTCTCCAAAATCCCATTTCCACGAAGCAGCTCCCTCAGTATTGTCATAAAATTCTACCACACGATTTACTAAAAATTCGTCTGCATGAACAATATATTTTGCATTCTCACAATCAATATGACGGAAGTACTGATAAATGAAAAAGATAAGACTTAAGAGAAAAACGAGACCGAAACTGAGATAAATTCTAGGGTCAATATTCGGAAGAAAGTTTAATTTTATTTTTTTCATCATGTTTTTGTATTCATACAAATATATTCAGCATTTTAATTTCGCACAACTTTTTTTCATTAAAATGTACTTTTTAATTCAGAAAAATTAATACATTTGTTGAAACACTTAAAAAAATGATGAAACGACTACATACGACGATTTTAAATAAAAACTAGGATGATAGGCGTGACATCTGAACTATAAAAATATATAGACAGATGAATAGCAAAAAAAATCAGTTACTTCTTATTCTTTGTTTAGGAATTTTTTTCAGTTCCTGTAGCAGCAAAAAATATATTTACGAAATACCTTACCAATACTCATCGGATGATTTTGCCACTGCGAAATCTAATGAGAAAGAAGAAACGTCTTCGGTTTATTCTGAGGTTGATGATAACCCGCAGGGATTGAATGACGACACGCTGAGAATAAAGGAAAAATACTCCATCATTATGGAAGTAATGCCTAAAGAAATCAGAGACTACAAACTATATTCATATCTGGATGAATGGATTGGAACCCCTTACAAACAACAGATGCTGGAAAAACAGGTAGGGGTAGAAGCCTCCTATTTTATTCAGGCATTGTATAGCGATATTTACAAAGAAACATTTCCTAAAACTCCTGATGGAATTTTCCGTTCAAAATCCCTGCAGTTATTTACAGGGCGTACTTTTTTGAAAGAAGGTGATATCTTATTCTTCCGATACGATAAATTTCATCCTATTTCCGATGTAGGGATTTATCTTCATAATGATCGTATTCTGGCCTGTACAGCTAAAGGTTTAAATATCTATGACTTCAATGATGAGTATTTTCAATTAAGATACGTTGCAGCAGGAAGACTAAAAGAGAAGGAATAGCTATGGAGCATTTAGAATACCTTTCACAACTTATCACCCGTTTTAATTACGATGTGAAAGCTGAAGTAATTATCAGCGACTTGTTAAGAGCAGGTGATATTGATTCTGACCAATATATTATTCAAAAAGAGGGACAGTTTAGCCGTGCTTACCGTTTTGATATTTTGAATACTGAGATTGTAGATTTTGAATATGACAGTGCACAGCTGCTAAAGCTTATTCTTTCCAGAGACAGTATTTATGATATGCTTCCTGAAGGAATAGCACATCAGTCAAAAAATGATGCACCCGGCAAGGGTGTCGATTCAATGATTAAGGAATACAGAAATCGCAAAAAACAACAAAAAGCTGCAAGAAATTTTTTTCAGCCCTTTGAGAACGAGTTTTTCAGATATGGGGTAGAGATCGAAACATTCGAAAGTAATTTCCTGCATGAGCTCAACGGAAGTCAGGCTCCTGCAATGTTTTATGATTTTTGGAATATAAGCCGGGATTTTCCGCCATTTCTGGTTTCAAAATTTATCAAACTATTGCCGTTTGCATACAAAATTGTGGGAGATATTCCTTTAGCAGCACATATACTTTCTGTTTTATTGGAAGAAGAGGTAAAAGTCACTGATCGGGAGTATCAGGAATATTCTGATGAGGATCAGGGTATTTTATTAGGAGAAAGCAGATTGGGGCTAGATTTTATCACGGGAAACAGTTATGATGATTATTCCAGGCACTTGGATATTAGAATAGGGCCATTGAAAAATGTGGCCTTCACTGAGTTTATCCATGACGGAAACAAGAAAAAATTTGTAGAAATGTTTTATGAGCATTTCTTTCCTATAGAAGTGGAAATAAAAACGATCGTTCTGCTTCCCGACGAAAAACAAAAATTTGAATTTGATAACCAAACCGAACCTATATTAGGATATAACACGTGTATATGAGCAAAATAAAAAAATATTTTTCCAACTTATTCGATCCGCAACTGCTGGTCGTTATTCTCGTTGCTATTGCAGTCTGCATCATACTTTCCATGATTTTCTCACAGAAAACCGCTGAGTTTAAGCAGAAATACAAATCAAAATTCTATATCTATTTGTTTTCGATGGCATTTGTATATGCTATCATTTCATTATTGGGTTACAACAAGCTGTTTTCAGACAATCATTTATACGAATTTATTTTTTATCAAATCTGTTCGCTGATTATCGGAATTATTCATTGTTATGCTTACAGGGCATATTTTGACAAGTTTGGATTCAAAAAGTCCGGGATGGAATATCTTTTTACTTTACTCGCAGTATTCTTTTCAGCGGTTCCTTTTATGCTTATTTATTCATTTCTTAACGGAACAGAACTCACCTATCTCATGTTGGGGCACTTCATTGTGTTTTTTATTCCAACATTTTTGAATGATACCTTTAACCGTGCAATGGCCATTCCGCCAAAAGTATATGTTACATGGCAGTTTCCTGAAAATTACAAAGAAGCAGCCGGAGTGAGTGATGATGAAATGAGAGATTTGGTGGTGTTCACTTTTTTGATGGACAAAGATAAAAGCGCAACCAAATATAGTGTTTATAGAGGAAAGGGACCTACGAGAATAGACTTCGGAAGATTGTTTTACAATTTTGTAATTGATTATAACGAAAGGCATCCGGGAGAAAAAATACAGATCGAAGATGAAAACGGATTATTTGAATGGGTGTTTTTCCTGCAGCCCAAATGGTATGAAGCTACCAAATACATCGATCCTAAACTTACTCTTTATATGAATGGCATTGAAGAAAACAGCGTTATCTTCTGTATGAGAACCGATCAGGTTTTGGGTAAAGAAGCTATTGATAGAAAAACTGATTTTGAGTATGACAAGGAGAAGGATAATGAACGAGTAAACAACAATTAAACCATAGACAAAATGATAGAAAAACTAAACCACTTCCCCGTGAACTGGATCGACGGGATGAAGATCAATAAAAGCCATTTTTTAGATGTGCAGAATTTTGTAAGCGATTCTATTCGGGATTCGGTAGGGATTCATACTTCAATGATGAATTACGGATTATTACCGGTGGCAGAGCCTATAAAGATGAATCTTATTATAGATAATCACAAATTACTAAGAATAAAGGTAGAAGAATGTCACGCCATTACGCCTAATGGTTCAAGAATAGACATCATCGGAACGTCAGAAAGTTTAAGTTTGTCTATTCCCTATCCTGAAGCTGTCAGGGAACTGAAAGAAAATGAAACTGCTGTTTTACTCGCTTGTATTTCGGTTAACCATTTTAAAAGAGCACCTTATGGAGAGCCGGATCCCGAAGAAAACCCGCCCCGTTATCCTTATACACACCCGGAATATTCGCTTAATTTAATTCCGGAGGATGAACTGAAGAATACAATTGGTTTCGGAGCCAATTATCTGACCATCGGAAAAATATTGGTCAATGCAGGAGAATCTAAAATTGATGAGAACTACATTCCGCCAAGCATCAGTGTTTCCAGCCATCAAAAGTTGCAGGAATTATATACTGAAATTGATCGTTTTTATGGACAAATTGAATTGTATTCGGTGCAAATAGCTCAGAAAATTCATGTTAAAAAGCAATCTACAGATTTGGCGATGATGATGGAAAGAATGTCTGATAAAACATTAAACTATCTGGGAGTGGAAATCAACAGATTTCGATGGATGTCTCCACACACACCACCGGCAAATATGCTGTTGTCTGTAGTTGCTTTGGCAAGGGTTTTAAAGAATTTTATTGATGCTCGTTCCGGAGCAGGCAAAGAAGAGTTGCTCAATTATTTTGCCGAGTGGTGCAATGTAAGCCAGGGAGATTTTGAAGTGATTTTCTCAGAAACCATCAATGCCGACTACAGCCATAACCAAATGGATATAGTGATTTCGAAAATTAAAAGGTTTATGAAAACGCTGGAAGACTTATTCTCTATCTTAAGCAGATTAGATTACATAGGTAAAAAACGAGACGGAAGCATCTTTGTATCTGAAAATACAGACGATAAGGAAGCCGTCATTCATGCAAAACGAAGCCGGACATTTTTGGCAGATTAATCTACTTATCAGCTATCATTTTTCAATCATCAATTATTATTAAAGTTAAAAACACTATATGGAGGTTCTTAATCAAAAACAACGAAACAAAGCCTACTGGTTTTTCGTATTATTCTTCGTTATTACTGTCGTAGTTTTAGTTTCAGCAGTATTTTTCAATGCGTATTTTCCGTTTAAGGAAAACAGTTTGCTCAAGAAAGAAAATGTTAAGATGCAAAAAGAAATGGAGATTCAGGATAAATTTTCTTTTCAGTTGGAAAAAGTAAAAGCAGCAGTAGATTCTATGGGAATGCCAAAGCAGAATGATTTTTTCAACGAGAAACTGTCGCTGTCTATTTTGGCAGATATGTATAAGCAGTTGCCGAAAGATACTCTGAAAAATAAAAATATGTACAACAATACCATCATGACGTACAAAGATTTGATTGATGCAAAAAAGCAGATCAGGCAGCTTTCTGGCAATCAGGTTTTAATGGATAGTTTAAGCACGATCAACAAAACTTTGAAAGCAGAATACGACAAAATGAAAACCGATCTGGAGGTTTGCAGACAATTGTATCAGGTTCAATAATATACATATGAAATTCCATAACTTGTTGTTTTTCAGTTTTTTATTTTGGGCGTCTTTTTTCAATGCTCAACACCAATATGCAGATTCCACAGAATATGTACCTTTTGACTGCGGTATCACCCAGACAAAACAACGCCTGGATAAGCGTTTTTTTGCAAGCACTAGACCAATAGAGCTGAGAGTAAACAACGAAGAATTTGTGTATGCTACTGTGCAGTTTGGTAAAAGAAAAAGCAAATTGTATGTGTATTTGCGAATTCTTGAAGACAATATCTGTATCAAAAAAGAAAAAAATGTGGATATTCAATTTAAATCAGGAGAAGTAATTACCTTAAAAAATGAATATCCAATTAATTGTGAATCTTTTTTTGCCAGACAGCTCAATAAAAAGGAAATCGCAAAGCTTTTGCAGAACGAAATTACACAAATCAGGATTTATACTTACAAAAAGAATTTTGAGATGTACGTAAATACGGTGCACAATGCTCATATTCAGCAATCGTTGGATTGTCTGCTTCAGTATAAGATAAAGAAATCTGATGAAGTGAAAGTGAAAAAGAATAAGCAAGATGAAAGAACCGAAAGCCAAGAAGCAAGAGTAAGCAACCAAGAACAAGCAGCCGATAACCAACAACCAAAATAAAAATGAGTCCACTTCCGGAACTTAACCTAAATTTAGGAATGTCCAAAGAGAAAGGATCACCAAGTGATACGCATGATGAGATCATTGTCCGTACTGATTCTGCCATGAAAAAACATACCATTATCTTGGTGATTTCGGATCAGGAAGCAGGGAAGATTTCACTTAAAATCAATGATAAAGAGCTGGAAGTTCCTACCTATAAACTGACGGTCACGGATGATAAAACCGGCGAAACCAATGCTTATCAGATTACCAGAGATACTTTGAATTTCGTGACTTCCAAAACCAGAAAAAGTTTTCTGTCATTTTTCGGGTTTAAACGTTTCGATACCACTTCTTTTTTATACGAAAATATTCCTTTTGAGCCGCAGGTAGAATATTTGGAAAAATTTGACATTTCCAAATATCGAAAATTGTCACAGGACGCACTTACTTATGAACTTTCAAATAATGGACAAAATGTTTTGCTTTATGCAGGAGATTTAAATGAACTTAAGCTTCCTGAACAAATCTCTCAATATTTCGTAGTTGCAGACAAAGATCAGGGAAAAAGCTTTATCGGTGATATTCTGTACAGGGAGAAATTTTTGAAACTGACCCCAAAAGTAGAATTACAGATTATCAAACGAAAAAAAATTCCTAAAAACTTTGAATATGATGATAAAGGGAATATTAAGAAAATAATTTATTTATAGAGAATCGCGGCAAAAAAGTAAAAAACCATCAACTAAAGTCCATCAACCGAAAACCAAAAACAAAGCCATGCAAGGAGTTTATTATAAGATACCTTTCGATTTTGAAAGCCTGACCCAAAAAAAAGACGCAGAAAAGATATCATTGGAAACATCTATCCATCAGCATATTTTTTTAATTGCCACTACCTCTTTTGGAGAATGTAAGTTTGATGAAACATACGGTTCTGAAATTTGGGAAATGGACTTTGATATCATGAAAAGTGACAACAGTCTGAAAGAATTTATAGCAGATACACTCAAAAAATCAGTTACCATCTACGAAAAGAGAATCAGATTAGAAGATGTAGAAGTGACAATCAATGATCATAACCTGGGAACACTGGGAAAAAGAAGAATGAAAAAAAAGGTATCTATTCTGATAAAAGGAACTGTTTTGGAAACCAACCGTCCTTTTATGTTCAGTAATTCCTTCTTTGTAGGACCACTTTCGTATTAGAGATTAAAAAACAAACCGCAAACCACCAACTGACATCGACAACTATCAATCATCGTATGAAGCAAGACCGTATCAAAGACCGTATATTAAGAAGAGCCGCAAGAATGTGGGGCTATAGCGAATTGGAAGCTGAAACCTCTTTTGATCCTATTGTAAGTTTACTGCTTTCGGCAAGTGCCGCTGAATTGGAAAAATTAGGGTTTGAATTAGAAAGTTCCCGCTCCAGAATTATAGAAAGGGTGTTGGAGGTGATGTTTCCTGAAGAAGTTTCGGGAGTTATTCCTGCGAGAACTTTGTTGCAGGTAAACCCGCTGGAGAATAATGCCGAATTATCATTGTTTACCCGTTTTAGAACTACTAAAAAACAGCATAATATCTATAATCCTACCGAGACTACGACTAAAGATTTGTTTTTCAGTCCTACCCTTAAGTCCAAGTTGACCACAGGAAGGGTTCAGTATATTGCTTATGGAAATGTACTGAACCAAATAGAAAGTTTTTTCTACGATGATACAATAGGAAAAGCAGAAAATCACATTCCTTCGGGAGAAATGTGGGTTGGGATTCATTGTCCGAACGGAGAAAGTCTGGAAGATCTGCAGTTTTTTATCAATATCAACAATGCCTACCAAAAAGAACTTTTCTTTTATTATATGAAGCAGGCAAAGGTATATTTTGGAAATAAAGAATATCCGTTGAAGGAGGGCTACAATGTAGAAAACGGTCATTTGAATTTAGGCAGCATTATTGCCAAGAATTATTCGGATCTGGAACAGATTTATCATGATGTCAACCAATATTATTTTTCTAATTTTTTCACTCTTACAGGTCATCTGGATTTCAAAGATATTCCGGAACACGAAGAATTGTTTACCCGTTATTTCGTGGGACACCAAGCTGGAGAAAACAAAGATGTGATCTGGCTGAAGTTTAAATTTTCGGAAGCTATAGTACCAGATATTTTACAAAATGTACGTTTTGCACTCAATTGTATTCCTGTCATCAATACGAGATACGGAACGACGGATCATAGAATAAAAGGCAGAATGAATATCATCCCCATTGCAGTAGAAGAAGATTCATTTTTAGATTTGGATTATGTTGCGGATGAGTACGGAAAACGTCTGGATCTTAAAAACTATGAATCCGAAAGTCAGGGTGTTTCCGCATTGCTTAGAAAAGGGGGGGTCTCAAGATTCGACCAAAGAAACGCTTCTGAGCTGTTGCAGTATCTTCTAGAACTCATCAAAGATGAGACCTCTGCATTTGCGGGAATGGGAGGCGATTCTGCTGTAGAAACCTTGCGGGAACTCAATCAAAATGTAGCGTCACTCCATCAAACTGCGAAAGAAAAGAATTTTATACAGAGCAGCAATCCTTATCTTATTATATCAGCAGGAAATCCGGAAAAAAGTTTCCGATGCTTTATCTCTTATTGGTCAACTTCTGCAGAAGAGGGTAATAATCTTAAACCGGCAACAGTGTGTACACAGGAAGGAAGCGAAGTGTTGAATAATACTGCAATACTGATTCAGGCATCTTTTGGAGGAAGAAAAAAATTATCATCGCAGGACAAAATTCTGGAGTACCGGAATGCGCTTCTTACCAGAGGCAGGGTGGTTACCATTGCAGACATCAAAGCATTTGGGATGAATCATTTTAAAAGTATGGTTTCGGGAATAGAAGTACAGAAAGGAACAAAAAAGGAAGTATCGTTAAAGGGAGGGTTTAGCAGAACAATAGATATTTTCCTTTTAAAAAATGAAGAACAGACAGAAAGAATAAGTTCTTCGGAATGGGAATATTTGCGAGAAAGTTTTCTGTTAAAACTGAAAGATTCTTCATCAAACATATATCCTTATCGTTTATTTGAAAAATAAAATACAGGAAACCATTGTATATTTAAAATATTTTTTTAATTTTATCAAGAAATACAAAACACATTGATGAAACTTCTGCAATTCTCAGCAAAAATTGAACCTTTCCAGGGTTAAATAAATTTTTCGAAAATTTAGAATTCATCTTTGATCAGCCCAATTATTTAAAAAACAATTTTTTAAAACAAAATATTATGCTATCAAACAAAGGAATTGGTGGAAACGAAGTTCCATTAGACGCAAATGAATCCATTGCAGAAATCCCACAAAACAGAACCCTTTTTGCTCAGAAATTAACGGCAGAAGATCCTGTAAAGCCCGAATTGGTGGAAGGTCTTACTACGGTAGAAAAAGTTTTTGAACATTACAAGCCAGAAGTTAAAGTAGATTTTGAAGATGCAGACGGAGCCATTAAAATGGAGAACCTTACCTTCAAAAATTTAGGAGATTTTGGAACCAAAGGAATTACAGGACAAAGCAATTTTCTTACAGGATTGGAAACTGAAAAAGATCAGTATCAAAAGATTGTAAAGCAACTGAAAACCAATAAAATTCTTAAGGCTGCTTTGGAAGATCCTGACGCTAAAAAAGCACTGCAAGACACTTTACAATCATTGATCAAAGAATTAGAAGAAAACAAATAACCCAAAACACAAATTAAGTATGTCAAAACAACAAGAAATTCAACAGACAGAAACCCCTGTTTTAGAGCAAAAGAAAGGGCTGGTTTCTTTAGATAAGTCATTAGAAAAATTAGCACGATATGGCGGTTTCGATTTATTGGAAACCTCTATTGAAAGCGTTCAAAATATCAATCCGGACAGAAAGGCGAGAAGAAAAATTTTCCTTACCGAGAAAGGAAAAGAAAAAGAAAGAGATACCCTGAAAAAGACATTGGAGCTTTGGGCAAGTGTCATCAGCAAGAGCGATTCTTTAACTGATATGGTGGCGCATTGTGATGATCAAAGAAAATCTGCGGAAGATTTGCTTTCAAAAAACCTTTCAAAAGCTGTAGATGTAACCAGAGAATTGGAGGCCAACTACAGAACGGTTGCCATGTTCTACAAAAATACCGAATCAGATAAAGTAAAAAATATTACTGTTGTCAATGCTAACTTGGAGCAGTTAAAAGATTTGGATAATACCCGTTTTATTGATACCATTCATGCAGAACTTTCTGATAATTACGACCGCTTAGATTTGAAGAGTAACTATGGACTTATGGTTATTCCGGGATATTTGGGATCTAACAAAGTTGTTGAAAAATGGGCGAAAATCGCTCATGAAAATAAAGTAATGCTGGTGACAGATTTCGAGCATTTGGACGAACCGGATGATGTAATGGAAATGTTTGATCAGGCATATCTTACCGGTGGAGAAATTTACAGATCCAATGTATTGATGACATGCAACTGGCTCGTAGGCAGAGGCAGATTTGAAGAAATCAACGAGTTGGATGATCTTTTCATTCCGCCATCAGGAGCTTTGGCAGGAAAAGTATACAAAACATTGATGTCACAGGTTACTGCGGGTAAAAAATTCGGTGGAATTAATGAAGCTGATGGGGTAAGATTTGATTTGAAGAAAAGTGAGATTGCCAATCTTGAAAACCTAGGATTGATCCCAATGGTCAACGAATACGGAAAAGTAATGGCTTTCTCAGGGAAAACATTATTCAATGGAGATAATTTGGGACTTCAAACCTATTCTGTAGTAAGAGTTTTTGATTATGTAACCAAGGTATTAATGGATTTCCTGAACAGAAGAGCATTCGAAAATTTCACGGCAGTTACCAGAAAAGAAATCATGGGACAGATTGTACGATTTTTAGATGCTATTACAGGACCCGGAAAACTGATTGAAAATTTTGAGATCAGAAGATTCGAACAAGATCCGGTACAGAAAGACAGGATTCACTTAGATATTCACATGAAACCATATTTTCCTGCTAAAAACTTCCTCATCAAAATGGATGGCCATAAAGGTGATGACGGAAACGAGTGGGATACGGAATACGAACAGAAATAGAAGAATCTATTTCTATTTTCATCATTTTTGTTTTTTAAGCACGGAAGCAGGTTTTTGCTTCTGTGCTTTTTTATCCTTTTTTCCCAAATGATAACCTTAAGAAATTTTCATTTTGCGAATAATTTAGCTGTAGTATTTATTAGTATGAATAAATTATTCCCCGGAAAAAAATATTTTTGAGTTTGTTTTGGAAAGAAAACCTGATTTTTATAAATATATATTGTCTCAAATTGAGTCGGTAAATAAAAATGATACCAGAAATAAGAATTTAGTAAGTGGATTTGTAAAAATAAATTACTGATTTTGAATTCAAAAATTAATGCAATGATATCTTATAGTTTTTATTAAATTAACAATAAATCGTTATTTTATTTTGGATATTTTAACCAGATAAAAAAATATGTATTAAATAGTAATTCATTTTAAAGGGACTAATAAAAATAGTGAACTTAAAAAATCATAAAGTTTTCTTAAAGTTGAATAAAAATGTGCAGTGAAGTTTTGAAATTAGAAATTTTGTTGTACTTTTACAAAGCCTTGAATGAGGGAACAAGTCAAGGTAATAAATTTTTTTTCATCATTTGTGTTTTTAGAATCGTATCTCTGATACGATTCTTTTTTTTTTACTTTTCATATCGAATCAGTAAATCGATGAAATAGGAATACGTCACAGAACCTTCCTGTTGATTACTCTTTAGAAATAAATTATTGGTAAAGCCAAAAAAATCATTCAACCATCCTTGATGTTTTATCACAAATTGTTTTTCATAGGCTCTGTCTCTTTTCATGCCTTCAGAATAGCTATTGAGAATATCAGTCACAAACTTTTCATCTTCGTAAACAGTGGAGTTTAAAAGGCTCTTTAAAGTAAAATATTCTGTGCTGTATCGAAGTTCGGCATTTGATGAGTTTACCCCAATCAGGTAACCTATGAAATTGGCTTCCTGTTCGCGGGCAAATCCAAGCTGATGTGAGCTTTCATGAGCTAATGTGAAAGGCAGGTAAGAAGAGGGTAATTCGGCATTATATTGAGCTTCTGCAGTAAAAGGATTGTAATATCCGAGAATACCCGTAAAGTTCATTACATTTTTAAATAGGCTTGGTTTAAACGAATTGATTTTACTGGCTTTTTTATTTGAAATAAAAGATGGTAGTTTAGACTGCTGATTCAGAATTTCATTTTGTATATTATTAATATCAGAAAGTTTAAAAACACCATTTTCTTCTTTCACTAAAGCTCTTGTCTGTTTACACTTATCCAAATATTTTAATGCCAATTTTTTTTTCTTTTCTAATGTGATTTCGGTCTCCTGAAGTTTGGCAATAATCGGTTTTTGGAAGTAAAGCATTCCCCAAAAAATCTGGTAAGTAAAATAAAAGATATTCAGAAGAATAAGTATTTTCAAAAATGATTCATTTCTACTCTTCTTCTTAAAACATTTAATTATAAAATAGAAAAGAAAAATTCCCAACAAAATATATAATACGTCTCCAACTGAAAACGGAATCCATGAAAATAAAAGCTGATGAATTTTTTTCTGAATTTCGAAGAAACTTTCAAATGCAGAAATCATGAATCTCAGCTTTGAAAATATAAAGAACAAAAGAATTTGGACAACTAAAATAGCTGCCCAAAATCTTTTCTTATGATATGTTTTTATTGTATTAATGTCCACCAGATGTTGTTTCGCCCATTGTAATTCCCTGCTTCTTAAGGATTCTAGGGGTTACAAAACCATAGAATGCGAGATAAACAAAGCAAAGAATCGGAATTACGTAAGAAAAATGAGTCCACGTGATTCCCATCACACCTTCCGGGCTTGTTTTATCAAAGTCACAGATCCATCCCTGAATCAAAGGAATAATACCACCACCCAAAATCATCATAACAAGGAATGATGAGGCTTTTCCTGTATTTTTACCAAGTCCTGCAATGGCAAGGTCAAAAATTGACGGCCACATAATCGAACAGAACAATCCACCTGAAATGAAGAAATATTTGGCGATTTCTTTATCAGGATAAGCCAAACCTAAAATCATCATGACAACACCGACAATCCCAAAGATCATAAGTGTCTTTCCGGCTGCTTTCCCACCAATAAAACTCATGATGATAAAGGCAAGAATCCAGAATGCATAAATGTAAAAGCTTGATACGTCTTTGCCGCTTAGTTCATTGGCAAAAATGATGATAGCAAATGCTATAAAAGGAACTATAAGTTTCATCAGCATATTGGTCGTTTTAGACATATTAAATACATTGATACTCCCGTTCCATCTTCCAATCATTAAGCTTCCCCAATATAAAGATACGAATGGAGCAATATTATGTTCTAAAACCCCTCCAAATTCTTTGGTATGAAGTAATGCAGGAAGATTACTGATGATAGAAACTTCCACACCTACATAAATAAAGATGGCGAGCATTCCCAAATAAAGCTGTGGATATTTAAAGATGCTGAATTTTGCTGAACCTTCTTCAATATCGGCCTCTTCTTCTTTCGCAGGGTCTTCAATTTTTGAGAAGAGCATAAAGACGGCGACCAGAATAAAAGCGATCCCTAAAACAATAAAAGGCATTTTTACCTCTTTCAGATGATCTTTTACGAATCCTATAGGATAAGATATATTGGTAGATCTTTGCTTGATCTCTCCCAGTTTGGCTGTGTATACATCAACCTGAGAATCACTTGCAGAAGTATTCTGTGCAATTGATGCAAGTTGATTATCTAAATCGGCTATGTTTTTTTCAACAGTTGTGATGACTTCGTTTACTTTCGCAGGGTCATCTTGTCTGTCATTTCGTAATTCCAGAATGTTTTTCGAAAGCTCTTCTTTATGAGTCTGAAACTCCTTTTTTACGATCTCAATTTTTGTTAGCTGAGTATCTTTTGGTTTTGAGTCTTCTTTGTTCCCCATTCCGAAAAGAACGATCCCTAAAAGGATTGGCCCAATAGTAGTTCCTAATGAATTGATACCGCCGGCTAATGTTAAACGGTGTGCTCCGGTTTCGGCACTTCCCATTTTGATTGCAAGTGGGTTGGCAACAATCTGCTGTACAGAAAAACCAAGTCCTACAATAAATAAAGCTGCTAAGAAAAACCAGAAATTGGCAGCTGCAGCAGCCGGAACAAATAAAAATGCTCCAAATGCAGACAGGACTAAACCAACAGCAAGTGTTTTTTTATAGCCGAATTTCTGAAGGATATCACTTTTTAAAGAAATGATGAAGAAGATGACAGATCCTACGAAATAAGCAACATAAAATGCCCAGGCTACAAGCTGACTTTGTACCTGTGAGAGTACAAACCATTTCTTAAAAACCGGGATAAGAATGTCATTGCTTGCTGCAACAAATCCCCAAAAGAAAAAAACAACGATCAGGGATAAAAATTGCGACCATTTGGTCTGTTGTGGTTTTGAATCCATATATTAAAATTAAGTAAACAAATATAATTTTTTTCTTTGATTAACTGTGATCAGTTAAAGTTTTTTTTATTATCTCAAATGATGACAATTTTAAATCTTTCGGAGAGTTTGTCGGCTCAAGAATATCGTTGAAGTAAACTTTCACTTTTCCAGGGTAACCTTTAGAATGATCAAACGGAAACATTTCTTTTAAACCAATAAAAGTAAACACGGCAATGGGCGAGTGATGTTTCGAAGACAAGGTGAATGCTCCATCTTTGAATTGGTCAAGAACAATAGAGGTGTCATCAGGAACGCCGCCTTCGGGGAAAAGAACGATACTGTTGCCTTCTTCCATTTTTTCTGCGCATCTGCGATAAACATCTGCACGGCTTCTCGGGCTGCTGCGGTCAACCATTACACAGATTCTTTTATAGATAGTCCCGAAAATCGGAATTTTCACCAGTTCTTTTTTCCCGACATAGCAAAGCGGATGATGGGGAAACAAAATACACGGAAGCATAATATCCATAATCGAAGTATGATTGGAGATGACAACATACTGTGTGTTTTTATCGATTTTTTTATCGGTGAGATTGATGAGTTCGTATCTCATCCCCATTCCGTAAAAAACGCCGTAACACCAGATCCTGATAAATATATAGGCGTATTTGTAGGTTTTTTTGTTGAGGGAAAATAAGTAAACTGGTAACCCCAAAATAATGGTCAGCAAAAATGCCAGTACAACCAGCCAAAACTTCCACAGATAATTCAAAATCTTTACCACAATCAACCGTTAAAAATTACTTTTTTCTTTACCGAATAGTTAAGAATGGAAACCAGCAATATCGCTGAGATTTTGCTGATCATTTCCGGGCTCAAGGTATAAAAAATTAAATCAATATTATCTTTAAATATAAAGCTGTAGAATATTTGGAAGAAAAACAGACTTAGCAATGTGGAAATAAAAGACACTCCCATAAAATATACAAACTCTCTTCTTTTAGAATGTTTTCCTCTTTCAAATACAAACCAGATGCTCAGGAAATAATTAGATAAAATTCCGCAGCTCGTAGAGAATATATTACTTAAAGGATAATGGATGCCGTGAAAATTCTGCTCTTTAGAGATCATTTGTGGAAGGTAAGTGCTGAAAATCTTAAAACTCCCAATTTCTACAATGGCACTGAGTCCGCCCGCAATGATGAAAAAAAGGACTTGTTTGTGGCGCAGCAATAGTTCTCTCATGTAATTTAGTAATATGCAAATTTATAACTATATGTTAAACAGTGAAAAAAGTTGTTAATTTTTTTTTTCGTTTCAAAATAATTTCTAAATTTAATTTTCAGAAAGAAACATAATCCACCTGATACTAAATTCATTTTCAACTCATTCTGTTGATGGTTTTTCTATCTTGTAACAAGTGATTGAGACAGGTTGCTCAAAATTTTACACATTAAAAAAATCAAATATTTGTATGAAATCTCAAAACAAATACAGGAAATTTCAGCTTCAGCAAAAAAATATTGAAGCTTTGGAAAAAGAAAACACTCGTTTCAAAAGAGTATATTCGGAGTACGAAAATATGTCAGATGAACTTTGGAATCTGGAAAACAAAGAAGGGGAACCTATTCCTGACGACTTTATCAACGCTATGGTAATGCAGACCTCTTATCTTGAAGAGGAGATAGAAGACTGGCTCATACAGTTTAACCAAAATAAAAACGAAATCAAAAGCTGAGCTTAATCATTAAGAGGGTTTCCTTGTCTGTTTTTAAAGGCTATTTAAAGATAAATTCATAATTTAGCACTCTTAAAATATGAATTATGATTGCTATTGTTGATAGTGGTTCTACAAAATCAGATTGGGTCATTTTAGACGAATTCAAAAATGTTTTCCTAAAAACAGAAACCATCGGGTTTAACCCCAATTTTATCAGCAGAGAACTGATCGTTCCCGAAATCGAAAAAAATAAAAGTTTAACATCGGTCAAAAACTCCATCACCAAGATTTATTTCTATGGTTCCGGATGTGGTGTGAAACAAAACTGCGATACGATAGAAGAAGAAGTAGGTAAAGTTTTTACCAATGCAAAAATTTCTGTTCGTGAAGATCTTGCTGCAGCTGCATTTGCTGCTTACAACGGGAAGCCTGCAATCGTTTGTATTATGGGTACAGGTTCCAATTCTTGTTATTTTGACGGTGAAAATTTAAAAATAAAACTTCCGTCTTTAGGTATTCTTATTGGTGATGAAGGCAGTGGCAGTGCGATTGGAAAACAATTGGTACGCAGATTCTTTATGCAGAAACTTCCACAGGATCTTCATGATCAGTTTGAAAACACCTATCATCTGACGATTGATGAGGCGTTGAAAAATATGTATCACAGCACAAGACCAAATGCTTTTCTTGCAGATTTCAATAAATTTGTGGTAGAAAGAAAAGATCATCCTTATTTTATACAAATGGTTTCAGAAGAGATGAAAAATTTCTTCGAGTACCAAGTTATTCCTTACGAAGAATCCAAAGAATCCGAAATCAATTTTATAGGATCAATTGCTTATTATTACGAAAATATCTTACGTTCTGTAGCTTCAGAACTTCATTTGAATGTGGGACACGTTGTACAAAAGCCTATCGAAAGCTTGGTCAGCTACCATGTTAAATATATACTTTAAAAAAAGAAAATTCTATGTCGAATAAAACTCAACGCGACGAAAAAAATTTCAATCAGGCCGCGCTAGATTATCATAAAGCAGAACCCAAAGGAAAGATAGAAGTTATCCCTTCAAAGCCTCACTCTTCGCAGAGAGACTTGTCATTGGCATATTCTCCGGGAGTTGCAATACCTTGTCTGGAAATTGAAAAAAATCCTGAAACAGTGTACGATTATACAGGAAAAGGAAATCTGGTTGCTGTAATCTCAAACGGAACGGCAGTTCTTGGTTTAGGAGACATTGGTGCAGAAGCCTCAAAACCTGTGATGGAAGGGAAAGGTCTTTTATTTAAAATTTTCGCAGACATCAATGTTTTTGATATTGAAATTGACGAAAAAGATCCCGATAAATTTATTCAGATTGTAAAAGGTATTGCCCCGACTTTCGGCGGAATCAACCTTGAAGACATCAAAGCTCCGGAAGCTTTCTACATTGAACAAAAATTAAAAGAGGAATTGGATATTCCTTTGATGCATGATGATCAGCACGGAACGGCAATCATTTCTGCTGCAGCTTTGATCAATTCACTTCAGATTGCCAATAAAAAAATTGAAGAAGTAAAAATGGTGGTAAATGGAGCAGGAGCAGCAGCTGTTGCCTGTACCAATCTTTATATTTCTTTAGGATTAAAAAGAGAAAATGTGTTGATGTGCGACAGTAAAGGGGTCATCAATCATAAAAGAGAAAATCTTACTCCGGAAAAAATAGATTTCGTTGCTCATACAGATCTTGAAACTTTAGAAGATGCCGTAAAAGGTTCGGATGTTTTCATTGGTTTGTCGAAAGGAAATGTTATGACACCGGAAATGTTGAGTAGTATGTCAGAAAATCCCATCGTTTTTGCATTGGCAAATCCTGATCCTGAGATTGCTTATGATCTGGCAATGACAACCAGAAAAGATGTGATCATGGCGACTGGAAGAAGTGATTATCCTAATCAGGTGAATAACGTTCTCGGTTTCCCGTATATTTTCCGTGGAGCATTGGATGTTCAGGCAAAAGGGATTAATGAAGAAATGAAATTGGCTGCCGTACATGCGATTGCTAATCTGGCTAAAGAACCGGTTCCTGAAGCGGTGATTTTGGCTTACAATGTTCAGAATTTACAGTTTGGAAGAGAATATTTTATTCCAAAACCATTTGACAACAGATTGATTACCAAAGTTTCAAGCGCAGTAGCAAAAGCAGCGATTGAAAGTGGAATTGCAAGAAAAACCATTGCAGATTTTGACGAATACGAAACTCAGCTTCTCGACAGAATGGGAAGAGATGAGAAGTTGGTGAGAATGATGCAGAACCGTGCAAAAGCAAATCCTAAGAGAATTACATTGGGCAACGCTGAAGAATATAATGTTTTGAAAGCCGCTCAGATTCTTTACGAAGAAGGAATCGCCTATCCAAGTCTTTTAGGTGATAAAAAATACGTCAAAGAACAAATGGAACGTTTCGGAATCAATATCGATGTCCCGATTATCGATCCAAGTGATGACGACCAGAAAGAAAACAGAAAAAAATACAGAGAAACACTTTGGAAACTCCGTCAGAGAAAAGGAATGAACGAGTACAAGGCAAAAAGATTTGTTCGCCAGAGAGATTACTTTGGTCCTTTGATGCTGAAGCATGGCGATACAGACGGATTGATTGTAGGTTTTTCTAAAAATTATGTTTCGACTCTAAGACCGGTTTTAGAAGTTATCGAAAAAGAGAAAGGTGTTGAGAAAGTTGCCGCAATGATGATGATCTTATCTGAAAAGAAACCGATTTTCTTCGCAGATACTTCAATCAATCAAAATCCTACTGCCGAAGATCTGGTGAATATTGCTAAAATGGCAGAACATACGGTAAAATCTTTCGCGATCGAGCCAAGAATTGCCATGTTGGGTTTTGAAAACTTCTCAGCGATTTCTGAAACATCAAAGAAAGTAGCAAAAGCAGTAACTATTCTTCATGAGAAATTCCCAAAAATGATTGTTGATGGAGAAATTCAGCCTGATTTTGCGATGAATGCAGATCATTTAAGTGATTATCCGTTCTCGAAATTAGGAACAACTCCGGCAAATACATTCATCTTCCCGAATTTGGAATCTGCCAATTTATCTTATAAAATCATCAGAGGAATGAAGGTTGCGCAGGTAATCGGACCCATTTTGATGGGACTGAAGCAGCCTGTTCACGTTTTACAGATGCGTTCAAGCGTTGATGAGATTGTGAATTTGGCGACTGTTGCGGTTCTGGATGCGCAGAGAAGAGAAGCGAAGAAATAATTAAGTCATTACTAAATTATTTATAAAGTCCCAAAGGGACGATTTAGTACAGGATAGGATAAAATCCTATCAATAAAAATAAAAAAATGCGGTCAGAATTCAAAGAATTTTGACCGCATTTTCAATTTAGAAGATTTTAAAAATTAAATTTTTTTGAAGTTTTTCCTTTTTTTGCCAAATCATTGTCTTTGCAATGACAAAAAAAGTTAAATATCATTCTTGTGTTAAATGAATTTATTACTTGGTTTAAATTACTATATTTGGAAGTTATAAAAATTAATGATGATATTTTCTTTACAAGGAATTGTTCAGGAGCTTACACCGACTTACGCAGTCATCAATGTCAATGGCGTTGGATACTATGTAGGCATCAGTTTAATGACTTCACAAACCCTGACTCTGAATCAGGAAACCATGCTTTTCATACAACAGATAATACGGGAAGACGCACATTTACTTTTCGGTTTTAAGACACGTTCTGAAAAAGAAATGTTTAATCTCTTAATAAGTGTTAACGGTGTCGGTGCTGTTTCAGCGTTGATTTTACTGTCAACTTTAAGCCTTTCAGAAATTGCTACCGCTATACTTTCCAAAAACAGTGCCGTTATTCAGAAAGCAAAAGGTTTGGGGGCAAAAACAGCCGAAAGAATCATTGTTGATTTGAAAGATAAAGTCCAGAAATTCGGCAGTGCAGAAGAAAATAATTCTGCGTTGGTAAATAATAAAAACAAGGATGAAGCGTTATCTGCATTAGAAGTTTTAGGGATTTCTAAGAGGATGAGTGAGAAGATCGCTGATCGTATCATCAAGCAGGATCCGCAGATTTCTGTTGAAGAATTGGTAAAACAAATTTTAAAAAATATTTAACTTTTGGTGAAAAATAATAAGTTTCTCAAGATATATTCGTTCCTGTCATTTTTATTCTTATCGATAAATCTATTTGGTCAGGTAAATCCGGAAGCATTTTCGATAAAAAAAGATTTTAAAGTAACAGACCCAACCTATTACGAAGGCTATTACGATATTAAAACCGGGATGTACTATGTATATCCAAAGATTGGTAATACCGTTACAGGTCAGCCAACCGCCATGTCTCCGGAAGATTACAAAGAATTTATGGAGGCTCAGCAGGCAAGAGCATATTACAAAGATAAGTCTGAAAGATATAGTTTACTCTTCAGAAAAGACACCTCTGAAGCTCAGAGAAAAGGCTTAATACCTTCATTAACAATTAATAACAGACTTTTTGAGAGCATTTTCGGAAGCAATAAAATTGAAATTATTCCTTCGGGATATGCGTCTTTTGATTTCGCAGGTTTGTATCAAAAAATAGATAATCCATTAATTTTACCTCAGAACAGAACCAGCTTTACCTTCGATATTGATCAGAGAATTCAGCTTGGATTGATTGGAAAAGTAGGGGAGAATCTTCAGTTAAAAGCCAATTATGATACGCAAAGCGGATTCGCATTCGAGAACAGGATGAATTTGGTTTGGCAGTCAAAAGGTACATGGAAAGATCTTCAGACAAAAGGTTTGGGTGATGTAAATAAGCCCAATGCGGGAGGTGAAGATAAAATCATCAAAAGAGTTGAATTTGGTAATGTGAATATGCCACTTTCCACAAGCTTAATTCGGGGTTCAGAGTCACTTTTTGGTGTGAAAACAGAATTTCAGTTAGGTAAAACTTTCGGAACGGTTGTACTTTCTCAGCAGCAGGGTGAAGCCAGAAATATTGTCGTACAGGGCGGGGGTGTGATGAATAATTTCAAAGTAAATGCCATTGATTACGAAGACAACCAGCATTATTTTATTGGTAAATATTTCTTAGATAATTACGATGCAGCATTGCAGAATTATCCTCAGATCAATTCCAGGATCAATATCAGCAGAATGGAAGTCTGGGTTTTAGACCAGGGAAATTCTAACTTGGCGTATCAGAAAAGTATTGTCGGAATTCGAGATTTGGGAGATGGTGCTTCCGGTACTCCGGATAATACCCAAAACGGTCTTTATCAATCAGTTTCTACTGCAATGGGAAGTCCGAGAGAACAGGGAAAAAACTATACAGCAAATTTTCAAGGACAAACATTTGGAGGAGTCACTTACGATGACGGAGAACATTTTATCTTTAATAATAAAGTTAGAAGATTAAGCTCCAACGAATTTACCTTTCATCCACAGTTAGGATATATTTCATTAAATCAAAGACTGAATGACAATCAGCTTTTAGCGGTTTCCTATTCTTACACGGTCAACGGAACCAGCCAAGTGTATAAAGTCGGAGAGTTCTCTGAGGAAAGTCCGGTTTTGGTAACCAAATTACTAAGATCCAACTCAAAAGTAGATGTTACATCACCTTTGTGGAATTTAATGATGAAGAATATTTATGCATTGGATGCAGGACAGGTGGATAAAGATGGTTTCATTTTAAACATTTATTACAGAGATGCCCAGACAGGAGGTAAAGTAAACTACCTTCCTAATACCAATGTGCAGGATACCAATTTATTGAAATTATTAAATTGGGATCGCCTCAACGTTAATGGTGATTTACAAAATAACAACGGGGTTTTAGGGGATGGAATTTTTGATTTTGTCAACGGAATTACCATCCGTCCGGAATTAGGTAAATTGATTTATACCAAAGTGCAGCCATTTGGTAATTATATAGCACAGGTATTGGGAAGTAATAATCCGCAATATGTATATACAGATTTGTATACCCAACAAAAGAATGTAGCGCAATCTAGTAATCTGGCACAGCGATACACAATGGAAGGTCGCTATAAGGGAACTCAGGGACAAGGGATTTCTTTAGGTGCAGTCAATGTTCCTCAAGGTTCTGTCAAAGTCTCGGCAAACGGGGTGCAGCTTACAGAAGGTGTAGACTATACCGTTGACTATATGCTGGGAACGGTAACGGTCATCAATGAAAACGTAAAACAGTCTGGTCAGGCAATTAATATTTCATTAGAAAATCAGCTGACTTTCAATACTCAGAGAAAAAGGTTTTTAGGGGTAAATTTGGAAAGAAGAGTGAGCGAAAACTTTATCTTTGGCGGTACGGTGGTTAATTATTCCGAATCTCCGCTTACCCAAAAAGTAAACTACGGTCAGGAAGCCGTCAACAATACAATGGCGGGGATCAACATGATGTACAACAACCAGCTTCCTTTCCTGACGAGATTAACAGACAAAATTCCCGGGATCAATACAGAAGCACCATCCAATTTAAATTTTAAAATGGAAGGGGCATATTTACTTCCGGGGATTAATAAAGGAACGAATGATCAGTCGTATATTGATGATTTTGAACAGACCACTTCAAAGATTTCATTAAAAGAACCTGCAGCATGGAGTTTAGCATCAAAACCCGAAAAAAATCAAAGTCAGCCTATCTTCAGCGGAGCAGGAGCAAATGATAATCTCACCAATGGTTACGGAAGAGGTTTATTGTCATGGTATAACATTGACCCGAGATTTTGGGGAGTAGGAGGCAGAGCTCCGGCAGGAATTACTGCACAGTCGGTTTCCAATCACGCTTCCAGAAGAGTTCAGTTCTCAGAGATATTTAACAACAGAGATTTTGTAGCGGGTGAACAGACTTTCACCAATACTTTTGATATTTCATATTATCCTTTAGAAAAAGGACCTTATAATGTGAATCCAAATCAGGAAACTGCACTACAAAGATGGGCGGGAATTATGAGACCGATTCAGGTTTCCAACTTTATTAATTCGAATATTGAATATGTAGAATTCTGGATGATGGATCCTTATGCTGATGGAAATGAATTAGGAACAGATCCTAAATTACGTCTTCAGCTAGGTAACGTAAGTGAAGATATTCTGAAAGACGGATTTATGCAATACGAAAACGGATTGCCGGTTCCTTCTCAGACTTCTTCCACATCCAACTCAAACTGGGGAATTCAGCCAAAGCAACCGGCAATTCTTTATGCTTTCTCGACTGAAGGAACAGAGCGTACCATTCAGGATGCAGGATATGACGGTTTAACTTCCGATCAGGAATCAATGAAATTCGGAAACACATTCGTCAATCCGGTATTGAATATTGCTGACCCTGCCGTTGATGATTTCGTATTCTATATGTCTGAAAGATTTACGGGAAGCCAGGCTGCCTCAATTGTTCAGAGATACAAATATTTCAGAGGACCGGAAGGAAATTCACAAAGTAATTCTCTGGAAGTGGCTTCACAAACTCCTGATGCAGAAGATATAAACAAGGATTATAATTTAGATCAGACTGAAAATTATAATGAATATATTGTTAATTTAGATAAAGCAAGTTTAGAAACCGGAACCGATAACTATATAGTTGATAGTAAAATTGTAACGGCTACTTTTCAAAACGGGCAGACTGATGAGGTGAAATGGTATTTATTCAGAATTCCTGTTTCAGATTTTGATAATCCAGATGCAGGTGGTGATAAAAATCCTTCCGTTCTTAACAATGTAAGATTTGCAAGATTACTAATGACAGGATTTGAGCAGACTTCCACTTTGAGATTTGGTACAATGGATTTGGTACGGTCAGACTGGAGAAAATATCCGAATTTAATTGCCAGTCCTACGGTGACTTCACCAGAAGAAGGTACAGGTGGTGTATCATCTAGTGAACTGGAAGTAGGAAGTGTAAATATAGAAGAGAATGCCCTGAATCAACCGCCATATGTTTTGCCTCCGGGAATCGACAGACAGGTTTTGAGTGGAAATGCAGGAGCACAGAGACAGAATGAATCTTCACTTTATCTGAAAGCTAAAAAAATCAGAACAGAAGCAAAAGGTGTATTTAAAAATACAGCTCTTGATATGAGAAGGTATAAAAAGCTTAAACTTTTTGTACACGGTGAAAATTTAGATTCGCCGAGAACATCAGATTATGATCCGGACACAAAATTCTTCATCCGTATGGGAAGTGATGCTACCGATAACTATTATGAATATGAAGCATCAGTAAAATTCACAGCAAATACAGCCACTGCTCCGTTAGAAATATGGCCGGTAGAAAATGATGTTGATCTTAATATCCAGGATTTTGTAGATGCCAAATTAAGAAGAGATAAAAATTTCCCGACTTCAATTATTGAACGAAGAGTAGATACCCAGTTTGGAGACATCAATAAAAAAATATTCATCAAAGGTAGACCGTCATTAGGAAACATTACCACCATCATGGTTGGGGTAAGAAATACAAGTGATCCCAGAGCACCGAGAGGTCCTGATAATGTTATTCTTTGGGTCAACGAAATTCGTCTTTCAGAAATTGAAAATGATGGGGGTTATGCAGGAAATGCAAGTTTAAATTTCAACTTAGGGGATTTTGCAGTTGTTAACACAAGTGCATCTTATACCTCAGTAGGTTTCGGAAATATAGATTCTAAACCGGCAGAAAGAAATCAGGCAACTCAGTCTGCATTCAGTGTCAATACTCAGGTGAATGTAGATAAATTCCTGCCTGAGAAAACAGGAGTGAAAATTCCGGTCAACTATTCTTATTCGCAAACTATTGAGGATCCGAAATACAATCCTCTGGATACCGATGTTGAATTTAGCAAAGCTGCAAACAGAGAAGAACTGAAGAAAGTAGCGAGAACATATACGCAACAGAGAAGTCTGGGTGTTGTAAATATGCGTAAAGAAAGGGTAAAAGAAAACAGCAAACCGAAATTCTACGATGTAGAAAATCTCTCCCTCACTGCGGTTTATAATGATGACTATTACAGAGATATCTATACCAAAAAGAATTACAGACAGTATTTCAGAGGATTCCTTGATTATAATTACACATTCAAGCCGTGGGTGATCAAGCCGTTCAATAAAATGATCAGCGACACGGCCAAATCAACGAAGTATTTACGATGGATCAAAGAATTTAATTTTAATCCGATTCCTACAAGATTATCTTTCAGAACAGAATTAGACAGAAATTATAATGAATTAGAATTCAGAAATATAGATGCCATCTTAAGCGGGAATTTAGGCGATGATTTTGCAGCCATCAAGAACAGGAATTTCTATTTTGGCTGGCAGTATGGTTTAGGATTTAATTTCACTAAATCTTTAAAATTAGAGATCAATTCTCTTACGAGAACACTTAATGATAATGTGGATGTCAACACCATGGATAATTCTTCCATTTTTGGAAATGTCTTCAGAGCGGGAAGACCGGTGTTGTATAATCACAGAGTACAGCTGAATTATAAATTGCCATTCCAGCTTATTCCTTATTTAGATTTTATTGATGCAGAATTGCAGTATGGCTTTACGTATAATTGGAACGCAAGATCTACCGTTTTGAGTCAGTATGTTAATCCTGAAACGAACAGGGTAGAAAGCTTAGGTTCGATCGGTCAGAATACAAACATCATTCAGGCTACAGCAACAGCAGATATTCCGAAATTCTTCGGTCAGTTCGGATATTTCAAAAGGATGGCAACCACACTTCAAAAGCGTAAGCAGGAAATGGATTCATTGAATAATGCTTACACTCAGGCTTGGGACAAAAACAGATATAAGTTTAAAAGATATAAGTTTAAAAATAAGCTGTCGATTTTACAGAGTGCAGCATTTGTATTGACATCATTCAAACAATTGGACGTTAATTATTCTGAAAATAACGGTACAGTTTTACCGGGATTATTATCAGCTCCGAATGGTTATGGTTACGGACAAACTTTAGGTGGTCCTACAATCGGATTCCTATTGGGTTCTCAGGCAGATATCAGACGTACGGTAATCGAAAACGGATGGGTAAGTGATTCAGAATTAATGATTGATCCTTATGTGAAAATGTCAACACGGGAACTGAGAGCAAATCTTCAGATGATGCCGGTCAATGATTTTAGAATCGACTTTAATGTCCTGCAGACGTACAACAGAAACTTTTCACAAACAGGCTTCAATTTCCGTGACAGTGATGGTTTCTCAAACCCGAATTTGACTTTTGCCAGTGATATGGTAAGTTACTCAAACTCAGTTATACTTGTGAATACGGCTTTCCAGAGCGGACAGGCTGTATATGAATCAATCCGAGAAAATGCAAGAATAATCTCACAACAGCTGGGCGGTGCAATAGAAAACGACGGCTTTACAGATGGTCACAGTATTTCAAATGCATATGTTCTGATTCCTGCATTCCGTGCAGCGGTTGAAGGCAAAGGTGCTAAATCGATCGGAAATCCGAAAAAAGCTGGGCTTCCTCTTCCAAACTGGAGAATTATTTATTCGGGATTAAAGAACATACCGATGATCAGTGGGCAGTTTACGAAGTTTGATATATTGCACAGTTACAATGCTACTTATACGGCAACGGGAATTCAGTCAAGCATAGATTATTTCAATAGTAGAGTAGATCCTTCAAGTAGTGGGCGAGATGTGAATGACGATTACATCAATCCTTATACCTTTGCTCAGGTGGGTTATGTAGAGGCTTTCTCTCCGCTTATCGGAATTGATGTTACCATGAGAAATAATATGCAGTTTGGTTTGCAGTACAACAGAATGAGAACTTTGTTGTTAGGATTGGTCAATCATACCCTTACCGAAGATTCGAACACAGAATATGTTGTAAGATTAGGATATATCGTCAGAAACTTCAGACTGGGAAATATGACCAACACGAGAGGAGGAAGAGGTAAAGGCAGTGATCTCAACATCAGAGGAGATATTTCTTTAAGAGACAGCCGTACAAGTATTATGAATATTTTGTTGGATGACTCGCAGGTAACCGGAGGTCAGAAATTAATGAATATCAAGTTGTCCGCAGATTACAATGTATCAGAAAACTTAAACCTGAGAGTATTCTACGAGCAGATGACCTCAAAGTATAAAATATCAACAGCATTCCCGCTATCAACCATCAGAGCAGGTCTTTCAGCTACCTTCACTTTTGGAGATTCCGGAGGATTCTAAAAAGATCAATTATAATCCCATTCTTCATCAAAATGCCCCTAAAAACTGTTTTAACTTTTTAGGGGCATTTTCATTCTAACATGCCACTTTTCTTGGATTTTTTATGAAAAAGCTCATTGCTGATTAGACCTTGAATATTTTGTGCTGTGGTAACATATTAGTTTTTAATTAAAAGTGAATTATTAAGAATCAGAAAAAATATTTTTTTGTTGAAAGAAAATACCAGTGAGAATATTTCAATTTTATACCTTTGTTTTTGGATATTATATAATATATATGTTAGATAATCAATTTATTATTAAGAAGTTTGGTTTTTTAGGAAATGATTTTTTAAAAGAAATCAGCAGACATGGTATCAGCAGCAATGTAAAAGCAAAGACTGAGATAACCAGAGAAGGACAGAAAAACAAATTTGTTCCGTTTCTTATCAAAGGTTCTATCAAAGTTTTTTCATTAAATGACGGTAGAGAATTGATTTACTACTATGTAAGAGAAAATGACAGTTGTCTGATGACTTTCTCTTCTATTTTCTCTGACTGCGTGAGCCGTATCTATGCCGTTGCAGAAGAGGATTCAGAGGTTTTGCTTATTCCGGTTTCCGTTATGCATGACTGGTTAATGCGCTTTCCGGCAATTAACAAAGTTTTTTACCAGGAGTATGATAAGCGCTTTTCTGATGTAATGAATATGGTCAATGAAGCCGTATTTCATAAACTTGACAAAAGAATTCTGAGTTATATCAGGCAGCAGATATTTGTAACAGGTAATAATCCCATTAAGCTTACCCATCGGGAAATTGCTACAAATCTTGGTACATCGAGAGAAGTTGTGAGCCGTGTTCTGAAAAAAATAGAAAACGAGGGTGAGATTTTTCAGAGCAAAGAGGGAATAAGAATTCCTGAAAGCAAAAATGTTAGTCATGTCTAATAAAAAAGTTTTATCAATTTTATAATTATGATTGATAAAAACAATTCTGTCGGTGACTTTTATCACACACTTTTAAAAGCATAACTCTCTAAGTTTGTCATGTAATTTAATTAAAATTTATATGACAAAAACTCTATTATTTTTGTCGATGTTTTCTTCAATTCTTGCCTTTTCTCAGGAAGATTTGCTGAAAGATATTGACACCCTCAAAACAACAGAAAGTAACCCGCCTGCATTCAAGGCATTGCAGATCGTCACAGGACAGTCTACAAAGCTTACTGCAAAAAAAGAATGGTACATTGTTGTTGCCCATCGATTTGGTGACATTAGCACGGGATTTAAGAATTTCTTCGGACTCGATGATGCTTCTACGAAATTGGGAGTCATCTATGGAGTAACCGACGGATTGTCATTAAGCCTCTCCCGTGAAACCAACATGAAGACTTTTGAGTTTGGAGCAAAATACAAGCTGCTGAAGCAAAATGAAAATTTCCCTGTAGAAGTTGTGGGCTACAACGTAATGGCAATCAATACTGATTTGGATAAGGACAACTATCCCCATCTTCAGTTTGGCGACAGACTTTCTTATCTCACACAGGCTCTTATTTCACGCAGATTCAGTGACAGTTTTTCACTGCAGTTGAGTCCGTCTTATGTACATAAAAATCTTTACGAGCCAAATATTGAAAACAACAATCAGTTTTTGGCAGGATTGGGAGGGAGGTACAAAATCTCTAAAAGGATCTCAATCAATGCAGAATATCTTGTGAATTTTGACAACCACAGTTTCTACAAGAATCCTTTGTCTTTGGGAATGGATATTGAAACGGGAGGTCATGTTTTTCAGCTTTTGTTTAGTAATTCTCAGCTCAATTCAGACATCGGTTATCTTACAAATGCAACCGGAAAATGGGAGAAAGGACAGATTTTCTTTGGGTTTAATCTTTATAGAGTATTTTAACAATGAAAAAAATAATTTACATATTGGGTCTTATTCTTTTCATTACCTCTTGTGAAAGCAGAACTTACGAAGAGATTTCAGACAATACGCCAATAACGCAGACAGTACGATACGAAACCGACATACAGCCGATTATGAATGCCAATTGTATTTCTTGTCATTCTGCAGGAGGATCGGCTTCTTTTCAGCCGTTGACAAGCTATAATCAGGTAAAGAATAATATAGACAATATTTTAGACAGAATACAGAGACCCAATGGTGATCCTCAGAAAATGCCTCAGGGAGGGTCATTATCAGCAACTCAGATCAATCTTTTTATCAAATGGAAAGCTGATGGTCTTACCGAAAATTAAAATTTAAAATATGAAAAACTTAATATTAATAATGTTTTCAATCTTATTTGGAAACATGATTTCAGCCCAGAAATACAGTTCCAAAACCGGAAAAGTAAGTTTTGAGGCTTCCGTACCTTTATTTGAGGATGTGTCTGCCCAAGATAACAGCAATACTGTGATTCTCAATGCCGATACAGGAGAAATGGCATCGGTTTCGGTAGTGAAAAATTTCCAGTTTACAGTAAAACTGATGCAGGAACATTTTAATGAAAGCTATGCTGAAACGGCAAAATATCCTAAAACGACCTTCAAAGGCAAAATTCAGGGTTTTGATAAGACTAAGCTTACCGCAAATCCACAGAAATATACCGTTCAGGGAACATTGAATTTTCATGGAGTTGATAAAGCTGTTTCGTCAATAGCAACGATGCACATGAAAGACGGCAAGATCTATATGCAGGGTGGTTTTGTAGCCAGACCGGCAGATTTTAAAGTTACTATTCCTAAAATGGTGATGAAGAAAGTAGCTGAAAACGTAAATGTTGAATACAATTATACACTTGTAAAACAATGAGAAATATAATTTTATTAATAATGTTTTTATTGAGTTACTCTTTTGTATCAGCTCAGGAAACGGCAAAATCGGTTTTTGATATTGCAAGATCCGGAACTGTTGCAGAGATGAAAGATGCGATGAAAAAAGATCCTAATGTTATCAATGAAATTAACGAAAGAGGATTTTCAACATTGATTTTGGCTTGCTATCGTGGAAATACGGAAGTTGCTGATTTTCTCATCGATCATGTGAAAGACGTTAATTATAGAAGTAGTGAAGGGACTGCATTGGCGGGTCTCTCAATACGATATAATAAAGATCTGGTAGAGCATTTACTTAAGAAAGACGCAGATCCCAACATTGCAGACGCTACAGGAACGACTCCTTTATTATGGGCAATAAAATCAGGGAATAAGGAATTGGTAGAAATATTACTTAAATATAAAGCCGATAAAACAAAAAAAGATTCAATGGGAATGACCCCTTTCGAATATGCATTAAAAACAGACAATAAAGAAATCATCAACCTCTTAAAAAATTAAAATATGAAAAAACTACTACTTATTTCAAGTTTAGCTTTGGCAACAATTGTCAATGCACAGTTTAGTACAGGTACGGTAAGTCTAGGCTCTACCGGAATGACTGTGAAATTTGATACATCATCAACTTTAGCCACACTTACTTTAGTAGGTGCAGATACATCTTATTTAGCGA
Source organism: Chryseobacterium sp. DT-167 (assembly GCF_058310155.1). Taxonomy (NCBI): domain Bacteria; kingdom Pseudomonadati; phylum Bacteroidota; class Flavobacteriia; order Flavobacteriales; family Weeksellaceae; genus Chryseobacterium; species Chryseobacterium sp. DT-167. Next base: position 146,952 of record NZ_JBZEEQ010000012.1, read on the forward strand.
TCGGTTTCGGTACCAACGGAATGGCAAGTGGTGCAGACGGATTCATTTACAACTCAGCTTCTACTACAGATTATACATTTGGTGGAATAGGAGTTACACCAAGTGCTGATGCAGTTCAAGATTGGACAATCACATCGAATACAACTTCTGGTGGAATAAGAACTTTGGTAGCTACAAGGTCTCTCGCAGGAGGAGCAGGTGACATGGCAATTACAAATGCAGCAGGAAGCATGAGTGTTTTCTTTGCAAAAGGAGGAAGTCTTGCTTTGGTTCAACATTCTGGTGCAAACAGAGGATATGCAACTTTAACAAAAACAGCAGTTCTTGGAACGAATGATTTGGTAGCAGAAAGTAAAAAAGTGATTCTTTATCCGAATCCTGCAAAAGAAACGGTAAGCTTCAAAAATGCAGATAAAATAAAATCTATCGACATCTATGAATCAACAGGAAGAAAAGTAAAGTCTGTAAAACTAGAAGGGGAAAGCATCAACGTTTCTGATCTTAAATCCGGAAGCTATTATCTGGAAATAACATTAAATGACGGAACGTTATCTTTTGAAAAATTAATTAAAGAATAATCTTAAAGCCACTGAAAAGTGGCTTTTTGTTTTTGAAAACTTACAACGTCTTAAAGCAACTTGAAAAATACAACAGCTGTTTTAAAATCATCGATGAAATGCTTAGTAGCAAAAATTTAAAAACTTTTTTAATAAAATGTAGCTGTTTTATAAGTACAAAAAAAGGAATAAGCGTGACGCTCGCACTAGCGGGGAAGTTTAGCCGTAGAAGAACTACAGAAGATGGCGTAACTTTTTGATATGAATACCGATCAGATTATTAGTTATGATGGTTCTATTCCTAAAGAAGTAATCTTGGAAGACAAAACGAAACTCGAACAGATTCGATTAATACAACAGCTCGAAGAAGAAGACAAGCAAACCATTTTCCGACTCGTGGAAAAAATGCTTACCAATAAAAAGTTTAAAGATTTTTTTGCTAAAAACGCAGCTGCTTTATAAAACAAAACCCATCGCAATTGCGATGGGTTGTTTCTTTATTTATCAGCACAAAGTCACAGACTTTGCGCAGCGGGGAGAAATTCTCAATTATAATTTCATTTTAAATAAACTCCTTTCAGAAAGAAGAAGTAGAATAACAATAACAACAGAGGAATGCATGATAAAGAGTAAATAAGTTTTCCTTTATTTAAACTATTCTTTATTATTACAATGATTGATATTAATATACCTATTATATTCAAAGGAAATAAAATAAAAAAATTTATCTTATTAATTAATGAAGAATATGGATTAAGCCATTTCAATAAATCAATGAATATAAATGCAGAAAAATTTAATAAGAAAATAATAAAAGATATGATCGCTAAATTTTTGATATTTATTTTTTCCATCCTACTCTGTTATAATTATATCCGTTAGTAACTGCTGTTTGATCGGATTCTGAATCCGGTCCTTGACGTGAAATATATCTACTTCTTATATCTGCTCCATTCTTCAAAACATCCAAAGGCGCTCCAATCATTTGAAAAGCTTTACCTGTCATAAAATTACCTGCATCATAAACATTATACAATGTATTACTGCCTTCAAATTTTATAAAACCTCCTGTTCCATCAGTAGTAAATCCATTTGGAGGACTTGGGGCAGGATAATTTCCCCCGTCTGCCACAACAGATGTCATATCATCTGCAAAATCAAAAGAACCTCCTGAACCTCCTAATGAACCCATATAAGTCATCCACGGAAACATGATGAATGATTGCTCTCCAAATGCCTGAAGATATTGAGAAGTATCTTTTATATCCCCAATTCCCAATTGATTAAAATTGTCAACCATTTGTTGTGCTGAATAGGGGGTAAATAACCTAATCTCCGCATCTTGCAATTCGTAATCACTCATCGTTCTTGCGTATTTAGCAACATCATTTAATTGTGCTTGATCAAATTTTGAGTCATGAGTGTTTAACTGATTTCCGTTTTCATCAACAACTGTATGTGGAATACTTGGATCTTGTACTTCTACTTGAGTTACATAACCTTGAGAATTAAGATGAATTATATCTTTATTTTCTCTACCATCCGGATCAATAAAACGTATCGGATTATTATAAGCATAATTATAAGTTGACCAACGACGAGAAGTTTCCGCCAGCGGATCAACCACACCCCATCTTCCTACATCCGGCATATAAAATTTTGCGCCATAATCATACATCCCGGTCTCCTGCAGTTCTTTGCCATTGTACTGATAAAAAACCTCGCAATTGCGATGGGCTTCTTTATTATCCGCTCAAAGTACAGACTTTGCGCAACGGGAGATTCATCTTTGTATAGAATCAAATTGTTCCTTTGTAATTATTTTTTTATCCAACATTTTATTTAACCAATCTTCTGCTTCTTTTTTTGAATTTACAGGCAATCTCGATATATCTAATCTATTATAATGAGGATAATCTATGTAGATACTATTCTTCTCACAAAAAGCTTTGAAATAATCTAAAAAAGCTTTTTCATTATTATATTTTTCAGCCATTATTTTTGAGTAATACATAAGTGTATCTGTTCTTGAAATCTCATCAGAATCCATTAAATGATAAAAAAGTTCATCATAAGCCAAAGTATCACCTTTAAATTTTACTCTATTGGTAAGAGTGTCATAATCCATGCTTATTTGATTCATCGTAACTAATTCCTCATTGTCTTTTAATTGAGGTGAAGTTTCTTTCTTTTGACAAGAAAATAAAAGAAAAACTATTAAAATTATATATCTCATGATTAATTGAATATTTTGTCCCACAAACTTCTCTGATCTTTTCCTTCAGGTTTTGTATTTCCTGGTTGCTGATTAGTTCTTTGACCATTCTGAAAAGAATTCCAAGAACCAAATGTTTTTGAGAAATTAGGTTTCTCTCCTCTTTTAACATCTCCATTGTGATTCGCATTTGTCGTTACAACAGGACCTACTTCTTTACCACCACCAAAACCATCTCGTTCATCAGGAGCAATTATTGTAACTCCTTTCATTTCATTTCATTTGATTCAGATATTTTAGATGCAACAGGATCCATGACATTTCCTTCATTATCAAGTGTATATCTTCCTACTCTGCAAGAGTGCAAAACAACGGTAAATCCATCTTTACTCTCAGAGTTTTTCCATAAATCACTATTGCTATTGAGAATGTCATTGAGTCCCTTTCCTGTGTTTACAGTTCCTAAGCCAGCTTTTTTCTCACTTGAGTTAACATTTTCATTGTAAAATGCTGAAGGATTTCCATGAGCAAAAACATGAACTGTTTTGGTAATAGGATTGTCTTTATAAAGGCCACTATTTGCTGCTTTGATAATCGGCTCGTTCTTCTTAATATCTTTTACTAAAACAACTTCTAGTCCTTCAAGTTCTACACCATCAACAACTCTGTTTTCAGAAAAATTATAATGCGATTGATAAGCATACTTTTCACTCAAAGGATCAATATTAAAGAATCTACCCACATCGGGCATATAATTTCTCCATTTAAAACTGTACCAACCAGTCTCTTGTAACTCTTGTCCTTGAAACTTATATTGATAAGTAACGTCATAAAATATGAGGTCACTTATTATCTGCCACACGATAAAATCGTGCAAAGTAGTGAGGGTTTATTTTATAATTTCTCCATTTGATTTAAATTTTATTTGAAATGCATGTTCTCTAATGCTTAAAATTTTAGTAAGAGTTTCCTCTGTACCTAATTTTCGAAGCACATTTTTTCCTTTTTCTGAGTATGAAAATTTTTCATCAATTGAGAAATAAAATGGTATTATTAATTGTTTTTCTAAAAATATTCCCCTATTACTATTTTGTAACCAAAATTTTTCTGACTTATTAGGATTTGTGTTTAGATATATAACATATGTATCCTGATTTTCTTCCTCAAAAACTATAAAAATTTCTTTATTTAATTTTATTTCTTTCTGAACTTCTTCGGAAAGGATTTCTTTTATATTTGAAGGAAGAAAATAGATCATATCTGATTTAACTTTCTGTGTTTGGCAACTCAACATTAGTATTAGAAGAGTGGTTATTGCAAAATATTTTTTCATTATGGATTTTTTTGTTTATCGATATACATTCTTAAAGCATCCTGACCAATGCTCTGACTATTTGTAGTTCCAATGTTTTTAGTTTCTGTTCCATTTGGCGTCACTCTATGAATTGCATTTCCATTTTTTTGTACTCCTGTATATGAATCTACTGCGTGAATAGGAATTCCAAAGTTTTTAGATGTTTTTGCATCGGTTGAGGAAGTTCCTGGGCGATTTATTTTATCTACTTCACTTGTTTTATTATGTGTGTGTATTTGCGTTAAAGATATTAGATTACTACTACCTGTAAACGTCTGTTTAACAAGATTTCCAGAGCTATCGTTTCTAGAATCTATACCAAAATTAGTGATTCCATCTACCCCATCCTCTCCTCTAATAGATGTTACTTGGGCCGTTGGAACATCTCCTCTTGTAACTTCAATTCCTACAAAAACTTGTCGTTCTTTTGTTTGGTCTGCAATTGTTTCGTTGTTCGCATTTTTGATATCAGAATCTATTTGAGTATTGTTTATTGTAATAATAGAACTACTTGCCTGCAAAGCTTGTGTTGCATTAGCCGACAAAGATCCTCCATTATCAGAGCTTATCGTATTCCAGTCAGTTCTGTTTATTACTCTAACATTTTTTGTTGCAGCTCCATCACTTCCTAAATATCTCCCATTAACATCTAAATAATCATCTGGTGGTGTAGCAAACATTCCATCAGGATCAATAAACCTTATCGGATTGTCCCAAGCGTAATTATAAGGTGAAAACCTTCTCATCTTTTCAGTAAGCGGATCGACCACACCCCATCTCCCAATATCGGGCATGTAAAATCTTGCGCCATAGTCATACATTCCGGTCTCTTGTAACTCCTTTCCGTTGTACTTATATTTATAAGCATTTGAACTATTTGCCTGGAGATTATGATCAAACAG